>JAHBUU010000005.1 GCA_019637895.1 Pseudobdellovibrionaceae bacterium
TCGGTATCCGCCCAACAGTTAAAACAACTGTGACTGGTATCGAGATGTTCCGTAAGCTCCTCGACGAAGGTCAAGCGGGCGACAACTGCGGTGTTCTCCTTCGTGGTACTAAGAAAGAAGACGTTGAACGTGGTCAGATCTTGGCTAAACCAGGAACGATCAAGCCACACAAAAAATTCAAGTGCGAAGCGTACATCCTCACCAAAGAAGAAGGCGGACGTCACACTCCATTCTTCAACGGTTACCGCCCACAGTTCTACTTCCGTACCACAGACGTTACTGGCGTCGTGACTCTGAAGACTGGAACCGAGATGGTTATGCCAGGTGATCGCGTTGAGCTCGCAGTTGAGTTGATCGCGCCAATCGCAATGGAAAAAGAACTTCGTTTCGCGATCCGCGAAGGTGGCCGTACCGTCGGCGCCGGCGTTGTGACCGAGATCGTTGAGTAATTCAGCCGTGTAACGGTTGAAGCGGCGAATCCAAGGGGACCTCACAAGTGGTCCCCTTCGCCGTTTTCAAAGGGAACGAAAACCGACGGGTAACCGTCGGATGTCAGAGAGAGAAGCCGAAGCGGATCTCGGTCCGCAACGGGTGGGATAGGGTCGTAGCTCCAATGGTAGAGCGAAGGTCTCCAAAACCTAAGGTTCGCGGTTCGAATCCGCGCGGCCCTGCCAATTTTCTCCTGCGATAGGCCTGGAATTTCAGAGCGAGGACAACATGGATAAAACGAATTCGAAAATTTTAACGATGAGTTTTGCCCTGGCAGCTTTGCTGGGTGGTTTTACTCTGCATCTTTTGATCCGCGTCATGGCCGGGGCTTTCGGGACCGTTGCTCGATTGGCTGATTCGGACTTGATCCGTCACGGTGTGCCAGTTGCTTTCGGCTTGGCGCTCTTTGTGGTTCTTCAGTTCAATCCAAAGATTTTAACTTGGGGCGAGGAAGTCGTCTCTGAGGTTCGCAAGGTTGTATGGCCAAGCGGACGTGACACGACGGCGATGACCATCGTCGTTATCATTTTCGTTATTTTGGCCAGTGTGATCATCGCCACGTTCGACTACATGTCGAGCCAGCTGGTGAACGTCATTTTGAAGTGAGGCCCTCGATGGAAAAAAAATGGTACATCGTTAATACTCAGACCGGATGCGAGAATATCGCCAAAACGGCCATCGAAGAGCGGATCAAAACCCTCAAGATGGAAGACCAGTTTGGTCAGATTCTGATTCCTTCCGAGAACGTCGTCGAACTCGTAAAAGGCCAAAAGAAGGAAAAATCGCGAAAATTTTTCCCTGGTTACATCTTTGTTCAGGTCGTTCTGACGGATGAAACTTGGCATTTGGTACGAAATGCGTCTAAAGTCACGGGCTTCGTTGGGGGAACCAAAACCCGTCCGCCGGAAGTTCCGGAGGCCGAGGTTTTCCGAGTGACTCAGCAGATGGCCGGTATCGCGGAAAAGCCGAAGCACAAGGTGAAATTCACCATCGGCGAAAACGTGATGGTCGTCGACGGTCCGTTTAGCAACTTCAACGGAACCGTTGAAGAGATCAACGAAGACAAGGGCAAAGTAAAAGTCCTTGTGAGCATTTTCGGTCGACCGACACCTGTGGAACTCGATTTCCTGCAAGTGTCCAAAGGCTGATTGTTTTTTGAATTTTCAAACCGCGGGAACATTGGGTTTTCGCGGATGTTAACTGAACCCTTTCGAGAATAACGCCTCGAAAGACTTAGTGGGAGAATGCAACCATGGCCAAAAAAGTAACGGGCATGATCAAGTTGCAGATTCCGGCAGGGAAAGCCAATCCGGCTCCTCCCGTGGGACCGGCACTTGGTCAGCATGGCGTGAACATCATGGAGTTCTGTAAGCAGTTCAATGCCCGCACTCAAAAGCTGGGCGATGATATCATTCCGATCATCATCACTGTTTTCCAGGACCGTTCGTTCACGTTCATCACCAAAACGCCGCCTGTGTCGAGTCTGCTGAAAAAAGCCGTGAAGATCGAATCCGGCTCGAAAATGCCGCAGAAAGACAAAGTCGGAAAAGTGAACAAGGATCAAATCAAGCAAATCGCGACAACGAAGTTGCCGGATCTGAACTGCTTGAAAGTTGAATCCGCCATGTCACAGGTTGCCGGGACTGCCAAGTCCATGGGCCTTGAGGTTCAGGAGTAACGTATGGCAGGCAAAAAGTTCAAAGCCGCATTGGCTAAAGTTGATTCCAAAAAAGCATACACCATCACGGATGCCTTCTCTATGGTCGTTCAAGCCGCTCCGGCGAAGTTTGACGAAACCATCGACGTCGCTCTTCGTCTCGGTGTTGACCCTAAACAATCCGATCAGCAAGTTCGCGGCGCGATTGCCCTCCCGAATGGTTTGGGCAAAACAGTTCGCGTGATCGTTTTCGCAAAAGGCCCGAAAGAAGCCGAAGCGAAAGCCGCTGGCGCGGATTATGTTGGTGCAGACGACTTGGTTGAAAAAATCCAAGGCGGATGGCTCGATTTCGATAAAGCCATCGCGACACCTGACATGATGGGAACTGTTTCGAAAGTTGCTAAGATCCTCGGTCCTCGTGGACTCATGCCGAATCCAAAAATCGGTACTGTGACCATGGCCGTTGGTGATGCTGTGACTGCCGAGAAAAAAGGAAAATTGGATTTCCGAGTTGATAAAGCGGGTATTATCCACGCTGGTATCGGCAAGAAATCCATGGGCTCCGAGAAACTCCAAGAGAACTTCATGGCTCTGTTGGGTGCTCTCGTCAAAGCCAAGCCTTCGGCATCGAAAGGTCAATATTTGCGTTCGATCACCGTGTCCTCGACCATGGGTCCTGGCATCGGGATGGATGTGAATGAAGCCCTCGCATCCGGCAGCAAAACAGCTAACTAATATTTTTTAACCCTTGCGATCAGAGACCGTCGGTTTGCGATTGTGCATCTAATGCCCCTTCCGAGGGGCGCCGGCCGAGATGGGCAAGAGGACTCCTCCAAAAGGACCTCCGACCACAAAACTCCTTCGCAGGAAAACAGAAGAAAGGAGGTCCGCACATGATTACACGCGCTAATAAAGAGCAAATGGTCAAAGGCTTGACGGAGCAATTCGCCAAGGCCCGCGGAGCTTTCATCGTCGACTTTAAAGGAATGAAAGTTGAGCAGGTCACAAACCTGAGAAAAAAACTCAACCAATCCGAGTCCGAGATGAAAGTTGTGCGCAACACGTTGGCCAAGCGTGCGTTCAAAGACCACCCAACCGTAGAGAAGGCTTTCTCCAGCACAATGACTGGAACGAACGCCATCGTATTCTCATACGGTGAGGTGAATGCGACCGCCAAAGTTCTCGCTGATTTCGCTAAAGACGTTGAAGTCTTGCAAATCAAGTCGGGGATGATGGACGGCGAAGCTCTGGACGATGCAAAGATCAAGTTCCTGGCAACTTTGCCTGGGAAAAACGAATTGCGTGCGATGTTCCTTGGCGTTCTTCAGGCTCCCGGCTCCAAGCTGGCTCGCTGCCTGGCAGAATACGTCAAGAAACAAGAGGGCGGCGGCGAAGCTGCTCCTGCACAAGCTTAATAGTGGCTATTTAATTTTTATTATTTTTGGAGGAATTCATGTCTCTTACAAACGATCAGTTGGTAGAAGCACTGTCGAACAAAACAGTTCTCGAAATCGCAGAACTCGTAAAGCTTCTTGAAGAAAAATGGGGCGTTTCCGCTGCAGCTCCTGTTGCAGTTGTTGCTGGTGGCGCTGCTGCCGCTGTTGAAGAAAAAACTGCGTTCGACGTCGTTTTGGCTGATGCAGGCGCTAACAAAATCAACGTCATCAAAGAAGTTCGCGCGATCACAGGCCTCGGCCTTGCTGAAGCGAAAGCTCTCGTTGAAGCCGGCGGCAAGACCGTTAAAGAAGGCGCAACAAAAGAAGACGCTGACAAGATCAAGAAGCAGCTCGAAGCTGCTGGCGCAAAAGTGACTATCAAGTAATTTTTGGTCGTCAAAAGGAAGACCGGTTCAAGTTTGCGCTTGAACCGGTTTGCTTTTAGAAAAACTTGTATTCAAACTGTTCCCTGTCCCTAGCAATTGCGAAAAATACTTTAATGTGGGTCTTAGAATCTTCCCCCCGAAGCGAAATTCACGATTTCAGAGCTTTCTCCTGACTTGTTGCGCCATGCGTCTTGAGCTCAGGGGGATCTGTGATCGAATCGGTCCTCCCAATACAAAATCGGGAGTCTGAGGAGAGAAATGGACAGAATTCCAGTTACCGCCTCGAATTTGCGGATCCGTAAGTCTTTCACCAAAAACAAGCAAGTCATCGACATTCCGAACCTGATCGAGCTGCAAAAGTCTTCTTACGAAGCCTTCCTGCAACGTGAATCCGATCCGGATCGCCGGGGTATCCTTGGTTTGAACGGCGTCTTTAAGTCGGTTTTCCCGATTTCAGACTTCAACAACACCGCGAGCTTGGAGTTCGTGAGCTATCAGCTCGAACCGCCCAAGTACGATGTTGATGAGTGCCGTCAGCGTGGAATGACCTATGCGGCCCCCATCAAAGTCACTCTTCGTTTGATCGTCTTCGACGTCGATGAAGAGACGGAAGCTCGTTCCATCCGTGACGTGAAAGAACAAGAAGTCTACCTCGGCGAAATTCCGCTCATGACTCAGAATGGTTCTTTCATCATCAACGGAACCGAGCGTGTCATCGTTTCTCAGCTCCACCGTTCTCCGGGTGTGTTCTACGATCATGACGGCGGCAAAAACAATGCTTCCGGAAAACTGATCTACACCGCTCGTGTGATCCCTTACCGCGGTTCGTGGCTCGACGTTGAATTCGATCAAAAAGATCTGATTCACGTTCGTATCGACCGTCGTCGTAAGTTCCCTGCGACGATCCTGTTGAAAGCCCTCGGCTACAACAACGAACAACTCCTCGAGCACTACTATGATCTCGACGAAGTTTACGTCAAAGGTGAAAAACTCTATCGTACCCTCGACATCGACCGTATGTCCGGTCAGCGCGCGTTGACAGACATCATTGATCCGAAGTCCGGCGAAGCTCTCGTGCGCGCAGGTCGTCGTATCACTCGTGCGATCGTCAAAAAAATCAAAGACATCAACCTCACCGAGCTTGAAGTTCAACCAGAAGATCTCGAAGGCAAAGTCCTCGCGAAACCTCTGATTGATGAAAGCACTGGTGAAATCCTTGCTGATGCGAACGCGGAACTGTCCGTTTCGCTCATCAAGAAATCCATGGCGGCAGGCATTGAGCGCTTCCACATGATCTTCTTCGATGGTCTGACCGTCGGTCCTTACCTCCGCAATACATTGTTGGTGGATAAGGTCGGCAACAAAGACGAATCCCTCGTCGAGATCTACAAGCGTCTCCGCCCTGGTGAGCCTCCGACCCTGGAAGCCGCAACTGCGTTCTTCCACCGTTTGTTCTTTGATCCTGAAACCTACGATCTCTCTGAGGTCGGTCGTATCAAGATCAATCACAAGTTCGGAATCTCCATGGAAGAGTGCCCGCCTGAGCACCGCACTCTGACCCACAAAGATATCCTCAGCACGATCAAGACCCTCATCGATCTCAAAAACGGCAAAGGCGTCGTCGACGATATCGATCACTTGGGTAACCGTCGTGTTCGTTCCGTCGGTGAGCTCCTCGAGAACCAATACCGTATCGGTCTGGTTCGTATGGAGCGCGCGATCCGCGAACGCATGAGCTTGCAAGACGTTGAAACAATGATGCCGCACGATCTGGTGAACGCAAAACCAGTGAACGCCGTCATCAAAGAATTCTTCGGTTCTTCGCAGTTGTCCCAGTTCATGGATCAAACGAATCCATTGTCCGAGATCACGCACAAACGTCGTTTGTCCGCTCTCGGCCCTGGTGGTTTGACTCGTGACCGTGCGGGCTTCGAAGTTCGTGACGTTCACCCGACACACTACGGACGTATTTGCCCGATCGAAACGCCGGAAGGACCGAACATCGGTCTGATCGCGTCCCTCGCGACCTATGCTCGTATCAACAAGCACGGGTTCATCGAGACGCCATACCGCCGTGTTGATCAGGGGAATGTGTCCTCTGAAATCACTTATATGTCCGCTCTCGAAGAGGGTGGTCACTCCAAAGCACAAGCCCCACGTGACGAGTCCGGTGCAAAACGCATCCAGACTGACAGCGTGATGGTTCGTCGTGACGGTGAATACGAGATCGTTGATCGCGATAAAGTGTCCTTGATGGACGTTTCGCCTTCGCAGCTCGTTTCGATCGCGGCATCCCTGATTCCATTCCTTGAGCATGACGATGCGAACCGCGCGCTCATGGGATCGAACATGCAACGCCAAGCTGTTCCACTTCTCCGCAGCCGCGCTCCACTCGTTGGAACCGGTGTTGAGCGTTTGGTTGCTCGTGACTCCGGAACATCTGTCGTGACTTTGAACGACGGGATGGTCGAGGAAGTCGATGCAGGTCGTATCGTTGTTCGTCGTTTCGCTAAGGGCGGTGAGCTCGGTGCGAACGTCGACATCTACAACCTCACGAAGTACCAGCGTACCAACCAGAACACCTGCTTCAACCAGAAGCCGATCGTTCGTGTTGGCGACAAAGTTTCGAAGGGCGACATCATCGCTGACGGACCGTCGACTGAACTCGGTGAATTGGCCCTCGGTCAAAACATCGTGGTCGCGTTCACTCCGTGGATGGGTTACAACTTCGAGGACTCGATCCTCATCTCCGAGCGCCTCCTGAAAGAGGACACTTACACTTCGATCCACATCGAAGAGTTCGAGTGTGTGGCTCGTGATACCAAACTCGGTAAAGAAGAAATCACTCGCGATATCGCGAACGTCGGTGAAGAGGCCCTCAAGGACCTCGATAGCTCCGGTATCATCCGCATCGGTGCGGAAGTAAAACCAGGCTACATCCTCGTTGGTAAGGTGACTCCGAAAGGCGAGACCCAGCTCTCTCCTGAGGAAAAACTCCTCCGTGCGATCTTCGGTGAAAAAGCCGGCGACGTTCGTGATACGTCCATGCGCGTCCCATCGGGCGTTTATGGAACGGTGATCGACGCTCAGGTTTACAGCCGTGAAGGTGCGGACCGTGACGAGCGTCTTTCTTCGATCATCGAAGAAAAACGTCGTAAACTGGAAAAAGACTTGGCTGTCGAGCAGAACGTGATCCGCAACAACGCGATCACCAAGCTGCGTGAAATCCTCGTCGGAAAAACAACAACTGGCGTTCTCTTGAACGAAGACGGAAGCCAGAAGTTGCTCAATAAAGGTCAAGACATCACAGAGGCAGATCTCGAGACGATTCCATTCGAACTCTTGAGCTACATCCCTCTTGATCAAGACCTCGAGTATCAAGTTAACAGAATCATCGATGGTGCACGTAACCAGCTCGATGCCGTTAAGATTGTCTTCAACGAGAAGATCGATCGTTTGCGCAAAGGGGATGAACTTCCTCCGGGCGTGATCAAAATGGTTAAAGTCTACGTCGCGATCAAACGTAAGCTTCAAGTCGGTGACAAGTTCGCCGGCCGTCATGGTAACAAGGGTGTCGTTTCCAAGGTTCTGCCGATGGAAGACATGCCTTATCTCGCTGATGGAACCCCTGTTGACATGGTTCTGAACCCACTGGGCGTCCCTTCGCGGATGAACATTGGTCAGATCCTCGAAGTTCACTTGGGTTGGGCTGCACACAACCTCGGTAAGCAGTTGTCTGCTCACCTTGAGAAGTGGAATGCCGAAGAAGCTCGTAAGTCCATGAAGACCGCTTTCGGTGACACCGATATCGGCGCGACATTGGACAAAGCGGACGATGATTCCCTGAAACGCATGCTCACGGCTGTTAAGCACGGTGTCCACGTTGGTACACCGGTGTTCGATGGTGCTCGTGAGACGGACGTGAAAGAGTTGTTGGCTCGTGCGGATCTCCCTGGATCCGGTCAGTCCATCCTCTTTGACGGTCGGACAGGTGAGGCTTTCAACAACCCTGTCACTGTCGGGATCATGTACATGCTGAAACTCCATCACTTGGTGGAAGAAAAGATTCACGCTCGTTCGATCGGTCCATACTCACTCGTTTCGCAGCAGCCTTTGGGTGGTAAAGCTCAGTTCGGTGGTCAGCGTCTCGGAGAGATGGAAGTCTGGGCGATCGAAGCATACGGTGCCGCATACTCCCTGCAAGAGTTCCTCACAGTTAAGTCTGATGACGTGGCTGGAAGAACGCGCATGTATGAAAGTATCGTGAAGGGCGAAAACATCCTCGAGCCAGGATTGCCAGAGGCCTTCAACGTCTTGATCAAAGAGCTTCAGGCTCTTGCTCTGAACGTTGAGTTGGTCGAGTCGGATATTCTCCGTGATTCGGAAGAAGACGACATGGTGATCGAAGCTGAGGCTGCGTCTATTGTTGAGCCTTCTGCGCCTGCGACCACTGGTGGCGGCGAAGAAACTCAGCACTAAGACGGATTGAATTGGTTGAATTTTAATTAAAGAGGTGAAGCTTGAGAGACCTTCTGAATTTTTTCGATAAGCCGAAGGATCCGCTGTCATTCGACGCTGTTCGCTTGTCCCTGGCCTCCCCGGAGATGATCCGGGAATGGTCCCATGGCGAAGTGAAAAAGCCCGAAACAATCAACTACCGCACGTTCAAACCTGAGCGTGACGGTCTGTTCTGCGCAAAGATTTTCGGTCCGATCAAGGACTACGAATGCCTTTGCGGTAAGTACAAGCGCATGAAGTATCGCGGAGTGATCTGCGAGAAGTGCGGTGTTGAAGTCACGCAATCCAAAGTTCGCCGTGAGCGCCTTGGTCACATCGAACTGGCGACTCCTGTTGCACACATCTGGTTCCTGCGCTCGCTCCCGAGCCGGATCGGTAACCTTTTGAATCTTTCCCTGAAAGACGTCGAAAAGGTCCTTTACTGCGAAGCTTACGTGGTCATCGATCCGATGGACACCAAGCTCGAAGAAGGCCAAGTTCTGTCCGAAGAGGCCTACCAGGCCGCTTTGAACGACTACGGTCCAAACTTCAAAGCCGGTATGGGTGGTGAGGCAGTTCGTGAATTGCTCCGCAAAATCGATCCTGAATACCTCTCCAAGAAACTCCGCATGGAGATCAAAGAGACCAAATCCGAAGCTCAGATCAAAAAGCTGACAAAGCGTTTGCGCGTCGTTGAAGCCTTCAAAGGCTCCAGCAACCGTCCTGAGTGGATGATGCTCGAAGCCCTTCCTGTGCTTCCTCCGGACCTCCGTCCGTTGGTTCCACTCGATGGTGGTCGTTTCGCGACTTCTGACTTGAACGATCTTTATCGCCGGGTCATCAACCGTAACAACCGTTTGAAGCGCCTCCAGGAGCTGAATGCTCCGGACATCATCATCCGAAACGAAAAACGGATGTTGCAAGAGTCCGTTGACGCTCTCTTGGATAACGGCCGTCGTGGCAAGACCTTCACTGGTCCAAACAAACGCCCACTTCGTTCGTTGTCGGATATGCTCAAAGGGAAGCAAGGTCGTTTCCGTCAGAACCTTCTCGGAAAACGGGTCGACTACTCCGGCCGTTCCGTGATCGTTGTTGGACCGACTTTGAAACTCCACCAGTGCGGTCTTCCTAAGAAGATGGCTCTCGAACTCTTCAAGCCGTTTGTTTATAACAAGCTCGAAGAGAAGGGCATTGCGACCACAATCAAGCAGGCCAAGAAAGCCGTTGATTCTGAAATGGTCGAAGTCTGGGATATCCTCGCTGACGTGGTCAAAGAACACCCTGTGATGCTGAACCGTGCGCCAACGTTGCACAGACTCGGTATCCAGGCGTTCGAACCTGTTCTGCACGAAGGAAAAGCGATCCAATTGCATCCGCTCGTTTGTACGGCATTCAACGCCGACTTCGACGGTGACCAAATGGCCGTTCACGTTCCTCTCTCGATCGAAGCACAAGTTGAAGCTCGCGTGTTGATGATGTCCACAAACAACATCCTCAGCCCAGCGAACGGTAAACCAATCATCAACCCTTCGCAGGACGTTGTCTTGGGTCTCTACTGGATGACCCGTGTTCGCCCTGGCGCCAAAGGAACTGGCAAAGTCTTCCGCTCGGTTGACGAAGCCGTTTACGCGCACGAAACCGGCATGGTTGATTTGCAGGCCGCTTGTAAAGTTCGTATCAACGGAAAACTCGAAGAGACTTCCGTCGGTCGTTCGATCTTGGGATCCATCGTTCCTCGCGAAGTTCCATTCGCTGAAGTGAACATCGTGATGAACAAGAAGGCGATCGCCAACTTGATCGATAAAACTTTCCGCCTTGCTGGTGCGAAAGCTTGCTGCATCCTCGCGGACAGCATCATGACCATGGGCTTCAAATACTCCACTCAAGCGGGTATTTCGATCTGCTCGGACGACATGATCATCCCAGAGAGCAAAGGAACGATGATCAAAGACGCGGAAGCGCAGATCACCGAAATCCAACAGCAGTACGATGAAGGTCTGATCACCGAGGGGGAGCGCTACAACAAAGTCGTCGATATCTGGGCTCAGACATCCGACAAGCTCTCCAAAGAAATGATGAACAACATCGAAAAGCAGAAGTTCCAAGTCGACGGCAAAGAAATCGTTGGCCCAAGCTTCAACCCAATCTACGTCATGGCAGATTCTGGAGCACGGGGATCCGTGAACCAGCTTCGTCAGCTGTGCGCAATGCGGGGTCTGATGGCCAAGCCATCCGGTGAGATCATCGAAACTCCGATCACGGCGAACTTCCGTGAAGGTTTGACGGTTCTCCAGTACTTCATCTCGACTCACGGTGCTCGTAAGGGTCTCGCGGATACCGCGTTGAAAACTGCGAACTCCGGTTACTTGACTCGTCGTCTGGTCGACGTGGCTCAGGACGTTGTTGTTTCCGAAATCGACTGTGGAACCACAGACGGTTTGGAAGTCACTCCAGTTCTCGAAGCCGGTGAAATCATCCAGCCTTTGAGCGATCGTATCCTCGGTCGTACGGCATTGGTTGATATTGTTGATCCTGCGACTCAAAAAGTCCTCGTTCCAGCTGGCGATGAAATCAACGAAACCCTCGTTAAAGTCATCGATGCCGCTGGGATCGACAAAGTCATGATCCGCTCCGCTCTCGTGTGCGAAAGCTCGCGTGGTGTGTGCGTGAAGTGTTACGGCCGTGATTTGGCTCGTGGTGCGACAGTGAACCTCGGCGAAGCCGTCGGGATCATCGCAGCTCAGTCGATCGGTGAACCAGGAACTCAGTTGACGATGCGTACGTTCCACTTGGGTGGTGCGGCTTCTCGTGCGGTTGAGCAATCTGTTCACACGTCTCGTTATGATGGCACACTCAAGCTCAAGAACGTTCACTTCGTCGTGAATCGTCAGGGCAAGTTGACCGTCATGAACCGGAACGGTGAGGCGATCATCGTCGACGAAACCGGTCGTGAACGTGATTCTTACAAACTGGTTTACGGTGCGATCCTCAACTTCAAAGACGGTGACAAAGTCACCAAAGGTGCCAATCTCGCTGAGTGGGATCCGTACTCGAACCCGATCATCTCCGAAGTTTCGGCGAAGGCGCAGTATCACGATATCGAAGAAGGCGCGACCATGTCCGAACAGGTCGATGCCGTCACCGGTTTTGCGACCAAGGTCATCACCGAGACCAAGTCTTCGGATGTGAAGCCAACCGTTTACCTCGTTGATGACAACGGAAAACCGTTGGATCTGCCAGGCCGTGATATCCCGGCTCGTTACTTGATCCCAGTGGGCGCGCAGTTGCTCGTTCAGGATGGTCAAGACGTGCATGCCGGTGACGTGATTGCGAAGATGCACCGTGAAGCCTCGAAAACCCGCGATATCACCGGGGGTCTTCCTCGCGTTGCGGAACTCTTCGAAGCTCGTAAGCCGAAAGAAGCTGCTGTCATCGCTGAGATCGACGGTTATGTGACCTTCGGTAAAGACGTCAAAGGTAAGCAGCGTGTGATCGTCACTCCTGAAGTCGGCGAACAACGTGAATACCTGATCCCTAAAGGCAAACACGTCGTCGTTCGTGAGGGTGAGTTCGTGAAAGCCGGGGATTCCCTGGTTGACGGACCTGCCAGCCCGCACGACATCCTCGCGGTTCTCGGTCAAAAGGCTCTCGCAGCTTACCTGACCAACGAAATCCAAGAGGTTTATCGCTTGCAAGGTGTGGGTATCAACGACAAGCACATCGAAGTGATCGTTCGTCAGATGCTCCGGAAAGTGGAAATCATCGACGCTGGAGACACTCGTTTCCTCGCCGGTGAACAAGTGGAGCGTTATGCGTTCGACGCTGAAATGAAGCGTGTGAGCACCGAAGGCGGCCAGCCTGCGACCCATCGTCCATTGTTGTTGGGTATCACGAAAGTGTCCCTCAGCACGGACAGCTGGATCTCGGCGGCATCCTTCCAGGAAACCACCAAGGTTCTCACCGAAGCAGCCATCAATTCTCGCACGGACAATCTCCGCGGCTTGAAAGAGAACATCATCATGGGTCGTTTGATCCCTGCTGGTACAGGTCTGACTTCGTACAAACGTTGGAAAGTCGTCGTCAAAGAAGACGAAGAGGTCCCTATGGTCTCTCTGCCAGGCTTCGGAGTGGCTCAGCCCCAACAGAACTCGTAAATGAAGCGGATGGGGCTGAAAAACAGCCCCATCTCGAAAGAAACGGCCTTAGAGGCCATGAAAGTTTTTGAAAAACTAATTCTTGACCAGGACGCAGGGAGCCGATAACTTCCGGCGTCCCGATCCCAGGATACAGGTTTTTTATTTTTTAGAGGTAAACCGTGCCGACAATTAACCAGCTCATCAAACGTGAGCGTGTCGTTCAGAAAAACCAGACAAAGTCTCCGGCTTTGAATAACTGTCCTCAGCGCCGCGGTGTTTGCACTCGCGTGTACACGACGACTCCTAAGAAGCCGAACTCGGCTCTCCGTAAAGTCGCAAAAGTTCGCTTGTCGAACGGCTTTGAGGTCATCTCCTACATCCCGGGTATCGGTCACAACCTGCAAGAGCACTCTGTTGTTCTGATTCGCGGGGGCCGGGTAAAAGATCTTCCAGGTGTTCGTTACCACATCGTCCGTGGCGTTCTTGACTTGCAAGGCGTGAACGGCCGTCTCCGTAGCCGCTCGAAATACGGCGCGAAAAAGCCTAAGAAATAAAAGGGAAAGACAATGTCACGTCGTAAAAAAACGCTTAAGCGCGAAGTAATTCCAGATCCAGTTTTCAAAGACATCGTTGTTGCGAAATTCGTTAACAAAATGATGATCCAGGGCCGCAAAGCAACGGCTCAAAAGCTGTTCTACGGTGCTTTGGATGAAATCAAAGTCAAAGTTCAAGGCGAAGAGCCAATCGCGGTTCTGAAAAAAGCTTTGGAAAACGTCAAGCCTTCCATCGAAGTCCGCTCCCGCCGTGTCGGTGGTGCGACTTACCAAGTTCCGACTGATGTTCGTCCATCCCGCCGTCTTGCCTTGGCAATGCGCTGGTTGGTTGAGTACAGCCGTGCTCGCGGTGAGAAAGACTATGCGAAGAAACTCGCTGGTGAGCTCATCGACGCTTACAACAACCGTGGTAACTCCATCAAAAAACGTGAAGACGTTCACAAGATGGCAGAAGCCAACAAGGCGTTCTCTCACTACAACTGGTAACTCCGGTTCTAGAATTGAAATCTCCAAAAGCCCTCGAAAGAGGGCTTTTGTTTTTTAAATTCCGCAGGAAACTCACCGGATCTCTGGCTCTGGGTTTTTCGGGTCTGTCGCGGATTGTCCTGGTAAATTCTTTTGCATTCCTTTTCAGTCTTGCTAGCCTTTCGTCAGTTTTTGGACTCGAAAATTCACCGATGGAGGGGAATATGAAAGCAGTTATTTTTGGATTGGTCTTCGCGTGGGGAGCCTTCGCTTCGGCGGCAACAACTTGCGTGGCCATGGAGAGCCGAGATGGAGAAAACTTCGACCAAGTGATCGCTCAAAAGCAAATCACTCAGGATGGTCAGGCAAACATCGTTTTGCAGCGTGATCAGGACGTTTACGCCGCGATCGATAACGGCAAAGTCATCTCGATCGGCCAGCTGATGGTGGATGCGAATGGCGAAAGTCAGGTCACTCTGATGGCTTCCGGAAACGGAACTCAAGTCCTCATGCTGAGCGTTCCTGCGAACCTCGCAATCGTCTGCGCTCGTCAATAATCGATTTTAGGCCGGGGCCCGCTTTTTGGTGGGTTCCGGTCAATCCCGTAAATCCATGGCAAATCTTTGCCTCTGGGATTGTCCTTCCAAGCCCTGTTCTGATAGGGTTGTCGCGTGAAAGAACCAAAACAAGTCTCTGACCTCAAATACACTCGCAATATCGGGATCATGGCTCACATCGATGCCGGTAAAACAACCACGTCCGAACGCATTCTCTACTACACGGGAAAGTCCCATAAGCTGGGCGAGGTTCACGACGGTGATGCGGTGATGGACTGGATGGTTCAAGAGCAGGAACGTGGAATCACGATCACGTCCGCCGCAACGATGTGTTTCTGGAGAGATCACCGGATCAATCTGATCGATACCCCCGGGCACGTGGACTTCACAATCGAAGTCGAGCGCTCTTTGCGCGTTCTGGATGGTGCTGTCGCTGTCTTTGATGGTGTGAACGGTGTCGAGCCACAGACGGAGACCGTATGGAAGCAAGCGGACAAATACCACGTCCCGCGGATTTGCTTTGTGAACAAAATGGATCGGGTGGGCGCGGACTTCGTGATGAGTGTGAACTCCATCAAGGATAAGTTGCATGCGAACCCTGTTCCGATTCAGGTGCCGATCGGAATGGAAGACCAATTCCGTGGTGTCGTCGATTTGATCGAACAAAAGGCTTATATCTGGGCCGACAAAGACAAGGGTGAGCAATTCGAACTCACCGAGATCCCCGCTGACATGAAAGACGACGTTGCTCGCTTTCGAGTGGAAGTGATCGAAAAAATCGTCGAATTCGAAGATGCTCTGCTTGAAAAGTACCTGGGCGGTGAGGAGATCTCTGTCGAAGAGCTGAAGGCCGCTCTTCGCAAGGGAACTCTGGAGCGCAAGGCGTTCCCAGTCCTGTGTGGCTCTGCCTTCAAGAACAAAGGCGTACAGCCACTGCTGGATGCCGTTCTTGCTTATCTGCCATCCCCTCTCGATGTTCCGCCGATGATTGGCCATCACCCGGAAAAAGAAGACAAAGAGATCGTCTGTAAAACGGATTGGGATGCGCCGGCGGCAGCCTTGGCATTCAAGATTGCCAACGATCCATTCGCGGGAACTCTGACCTACGTTCGCGTGTACTCGGGTCAGGTCAAAGCCGGTGCGCAAATGTTGAATCCACGGACTGAAAAAAAAGAGCGCATCCAAAAGCTCGTCAAGATGCACGCCAACTCTCGAGAGGAAGTCGATGTTCTGAAGGCTGGTGATTTGGGAGCCGTCGTGGGTCTGAAATTCACCGGAACCGGAGACACTCTTTGCGAAACCTCTCATCCTGTCGTTCTTGAGTCGATCACATTCCCTGAGCCCGTCATTTCCGTCGCTGTCGAAGCGAAATCTTCTGCCGATCAGGACAAGATGATGGCGGGTCTCGAAAAGCTCGCCAAGGAAGATCCTTCCTGCCGTTTGCGCTCGGATCCTGAAACTGGGCAGATGCTTCTGTCGGGAATGGGAGAGCTGCACTTAGAGATTCTCGTGGATCGACTTCTGCGTGAGCACAAGATTCAGGCGAATGTCGGTAAGCCTCAGGTCAGTTATCGCGAGACGATCACGGCGTCGGCGCAGGCTTCCCATGTCTACGAACGGGAAATCGCCGGCGACCTCCACTTTGCATCCGTTTCGCTCCGTTTGGAGCCGATCTCCCAAAAAGAGGGTATCCAGTTCCAGAGCCTGGTTGCTGCTGGGAAGGAGTTCCCTCCCGAGATGCTTCGATCTGTTGAGGCTGGTTTCCGCGAGGCTGCTGAAGTGGGCCCTCTGGCAAGCTATTCCATGCTGGGAATCAAAGGGGTTCTCGCGAAGGTTGAATACCGTGCGGACGCAGCCAGCGAGATGGCTTTCAAGGCGGCGACCTCCCTGGCGTTCCGTGAGGCTGTCAAAGTGGCTTCTGTCGAGCTCCTCGAGCCGATCATGAAGCTTGAGGTGACCTGCCCTGATGATTTCGTTGGGAACATCGTCGGCGACTTGAATGCTCGCCGGGGGAGAATTCTTTCCATGGATGTCAAACCAGGTGGGGGGCAGATTATTCATGCCGAGGCCCCTCTGGCGAACCTTTTTGGATATGCGACTGATATCAGGAGCTTAAGTCAGGGCCGAGCGGCCTTCTTTGTCGAGTTCTTGGAGTATTCCGCCGTCCCGCCGAAGGTGAAAACAGAGATTCTCCACCGCCTCGGAAGATATTAAGTTTTTTGGAAATTCCCCTTTGACAGAGGGCTGGCCGGTGATGCATAACTGCCAGCTCTGTTACAAACCTTGGCAGAGGATCCCCGTATCACCGTCTTGGGCCGCACTGGCTCACCTCGGGCAAAGATCCTTGATGAAAGAGTTTGATAATGGCGCATTTTGCGAGAAAAAACGACAGCTTATTAACCAGCGAGAGTGACTTGGTATGAAAAGCCAAAAGATCCGAATCCGCTTGAAGGCGTTTGATCACAAATTGCTTGATCAATCGACGAAAGAAATCGTTGAGACAGCTCGACGGACAGGTGCACGTGTTGCAGGTCCGATCCCGCTTCCAACCCGTATCAACCGTTTCACGGTTTTGCGTTCTCCTCACGTCGACAAGAAATCCCGTGAGCAGTTCGAAATCCGCACACACAAGCGCATGCTCGATATTCTCGAGCCAACACAACAAACCGTCGATCAATTGATGAAGCTGGACCTGTCCGCTGGCGTCGATGTCGAAATCAAGCTGTCTGCAATCTAAGGAGTGAGACGTGAGCGAAAACAACACGCCTGACACTACTGAGACAACGGGCCTGAAGCTGAACGGTCTCTATGCTTTCAAAGAAGGCATGGCCACTGTTTACAATGATCAAGGCGAAGCTGTCCCTGTGACAGTTCTTCGTTATGAGCCATGGTTCGTTTCCCAAATCAAAACTAACGAAAAAGACGGCTACGAAGCTCTTCAGCTTGCTTGCCGTCCAAAGAAAGCAAAAAACTCCTCGAAAGCGGAAAAAGGTCATCTGACTTCTGCTGGTTTCGAGAATGGTGCTGCTTTCGTTAAGGAACTCCGTCAGTCCGCACCAGAAGGTGCTTCTCTCGGCGCTCAGCTGTCGATCGACAGCTTGTCGAAAGGGGACATCGTTCGTGTGACTTCCCGCTCGAAAGGTCGTGGTTTCACGTCCTCCATCAAGCGTTGGAACAACTCCGGCGGTCCTGCATCTCACGGATCTAAATTCCACCGTAAACCTGGTTCGAGCGGTAACAGAACTTGGCCAGGACGAGTGATGCCAGGGAAGAAATTCCCAGGTCACTGGGGTGATGAGACGGTCACGGTTAAAAACGTTGAAATCGTTGAAATCAACTCCGCAGAAAACGTTGTCCTGGTTAAGGGCCCAGTTCCTGGCGCTCGCAATAGCCTGGTCAAGTTGGTGAAGGGGTAAGCGATGGCGACAGCTAATGTATTGAACTGGAAAAAAGAAAAAGTCGGCACCGTCGAACTCTCTCCTGAAGTTTTCGAACGTGAAGTCAAAAAAGAAGTCCTTCACGAAGTTGTGAAGTGGCAGCTTGCAAGCCGTCGTCAAGGTACGCACATGACCAAAACAAAAGGTCTCGTGTCTGGTGGTGGTAAGAAGCCGTTCAAGCAAAAAGGAACAGGTAACGCCCGTCAAGGTTCGACCCGTTCTCCTTTGATGCCTGGAGGGGGAACCACTTTCGGTCCACTCCCGCGCAGCTACGCTTACGTTCTGCCTAAAAAAGTTCGTCGTATCGGTTTGAGCATGGCTCTTTCCCACCTGGTGAAAGAAGGCCGTTTGTTCGTTGTTGATGCGATGGAGTCGAAAGCCGGCAAAACAGGCGAGCTCAACAAGGCTCTCAAGGGTCTGGGCTTGAAAAAAGCGGTTCTTGTCGATGCTCAAAACAATGAAACTTTCAAGCGCGCGTCTCGCAACCTTGAGTCTTACAAGTATTTCCCAGTTGAAGGCCTGAACGTCTTTGACCTGTTGAAATACGATGCCGCTGTCATCACCAAAGACTCTGTTGCGAAAATCGTAGACCGCTGCTCGTTGGAGAAAGCTTGATTATGAATAACGTCATCAAAGCTCCACTTGTAACAGAGAAAAATACTTACCATAGCGCTGCCGGCGTCTACGTTTTCGAAGTCGAGTTCTCGGCTGATAAAACTCAGATCCGCACGGCCGTCGAAAAAAACTTCGGCGTTAAAGTGGACTCTGTGCGCACGGCTGTATGCCGCGGCCACTCGAAGTACACCAAGTTTGGAATCACTAAGGCTCCATACTGGAAAAAAGCGTTCGTGAAACTGAAGGCAGGCGAGAAGATCGCCTTGTTTGAGGGAGTCTAATCATGGGTGTAAAGACATACTCACCCCGGTCACATGCTCTTCGCTCGCGAGTTGGATTCGACTTCAAAGAGATCACGAAGAAACGTCCGGAAAAATCTCTGACAGCTCCGCTCAGCAAGACGGCGGCTCGAAACAACACCGGTATGATCACCATGCGCCACGTGGGCGGTGGTCACAAGCGTCGCTATCGTTTGGTTGATTTCAAACGTACGAAGCTCGAAGTTCCAGCAAAAGTCGCTGCGATCGAGTACGATCCAAACCGTACTTGCCGTATCGCTCTTCTGAACTACGCCGATGGTGAAAAAGCATACATCATCGCTCCAATCGGTCTGAATGTCGGTGATACCGTCATGAGTTCCGACAAAGCGGATATCAAACCTGGAAACAGCCTGACTTTGAGTGCGATTCCAGTTGGTACAACAATCCACAATATCGAGCTTCGTCCTGGTAAAGGCGGTCAAATCTGCCGCGGTGCCGGTTCCAGCGCTGTCCTTCTCGGTCGAGAAGGCGAGTACTGCCTGATCCGTCTTCCTTCCGGCGAAGTTAAGCGTGTTCTCTCTGTCTGCCGCGCATCGGTTGGACAGGTTGGAAATACGGATAACGAAAACATCTCTCTCGGAAAAGCGGGACGTTCTCGCTGGAGAGGGATCCGTCCAAGCGTTCGTGGTATGAAAATGAACCCGATCGATCACCCACTCGGTGGTGGTGAGGGCGTGGGTAAGGGGCATCACCCTGTCACGCCATGGGGTCAGCCATGTAAAGGGTACAAAACCCGTCACAACAAGCGTACCAACTGGTCGATTGTTAAGAGACGTAAGTAAGGGAGCGATGAGATGGCACGTTCAGTAAAAAAAGGACCGTTTGTCGATCTTCACGTCCAAAAGAAGGTCGATCACGCGATCGAAAAAAATGATAAGAAGGTCATCAAGACTTGGTCCCGACGTTCGACGGTTCTGCCGGAGTACGTGGGTTTGACGTTCGCGGTCCACAACGGCCGTAAGTTCGTCCCTGTCTATGTGACTGAGAACATGATCGGTCACAAACTCGGTGAATTCTCTCCGACCCGTCAATACGGCGGTCACGCAGAGAAGAAAGCCGCAGCCGCTCCCGGCGCTAAGAAGTGATTTGAGGTAGGAACATGGAATCAAAAGCAAGTCTCAAATACGCAAGAGTCGGATGCCAGAAGGCACGTTTGGTTGCCGATCTCGTCCGCGGGAAAGATGTGAACGATGCGGTGAAAACCCTCACGTTCCTCAATAAAAAATCCGCGTTGATGATCAAGAAATTGATCGAGTCTGCGATTGCGAACGCAGATTACAAAAAAACAATGGATATCGATAAACTCTATGTGAAGTCGATCACGGTTGATGGTGGTCCTGTGCTCAAGCGCTTTATGCCGCGAGCTCAAGGTCGCGCTTTCGGCCTGCGAAAAAAGACCAGTCACATCAACGTCATTCTTGAGGAGAGATAAACGTGGGACAGAAGGTTAATCCTGTCGGACTCAGAGTTGGTGTGATTCGGACTTGGGACTCCCGTTGGTACGCCAAAGGGCAGCCCTATCTCGAAAATCTTCACGAAGACCTCCGTTTGCGCGAGTACTTGAAAAAGAAACTCAAGCACGCGGGTGTTGCGAAGATCGAACTCGAGCGCGCCGCTAAAAAAGTAAAAGTGATCATCTCCACGGCTCGCCCTGGTGTTGTGATTGGCAAAAAAGGAACCGGTATCGATGCTTTGCGCGCGGAAGTGCAGAAGCTGACTCCGAACGAAGTCTTCTTGAGCATTCAAGAAGTTCGTAAGCCGGACATGGATTCGCAATTGGTCGCCGAGAGCATCGCGACTCAGTTGGAAAAACGGATCTCCTGGCGCCGTGCTCTGAAAAAGGCCATCGCGGCTGGGATCAAGAGCGGCGTTCGTGGGATCAAAGTTCGCGTGTCGGGCCGTTTGGACGGTGCCGAAATCGCGCGCACGGAATGGTACAACGAAAAGAGCGTTCCGTTGCACACCCTCCGCGCCGACATTGATTACGGCACGGCGGAAGCCCTGACGACCTACGGGATCATCGGCTTGAAAGTGTGGATCTACAAGGGTGACATTTTGAGCACCCGTGAAGTTGAGGAGGCCGGTCGTGTTAAGTCCTAAGCGTGTCAAATGGCGTAAACAATTCGTCGGCAGTGCCCACGGCTTGGCCTATCGTGGTTCGACTCTGAACTTCGGTGACTACGGTCTTCAGGCAACTGAAGAGTTCCGTATGACAGCCCGTCAATTGGAAGCTGCTCGTATCGCGATCTCCCGCTCGATCAAACGTGGCGGTAAAATCTGGGCTCGCGTGTTTCCTCACACTCCTGTGACGAAGAAACCCGCTGAAACTCGGATGGGATCCGGTAAAGGGAACCCGGAACTGTGGGTTGCTCGAGTTAAGCCAGGAAAAATCATCTTCGAGATGGATGGCGTGACGAAAGAGCAAGCTCAAGAGGCTTTCCGCTTGGCTGCCCATAAGCTCCCTTTCAAAACTCGTTTCTTGGTTCGGGAGTAGGACTATGAAATTTACGGAAATCAAAGACCTCTCAGTGACAGAGCTCAAGAAAAAGCGCACAGCTCTTTCTAAAGAGCTGTTTGACGCAAAAATTAAAAACTCGATCGGTCAACTTGGTAACCCGATTGAGATTCGTCAGCTTCGTCGCGATATCGCCCGTATCAACACGGCGATCGTGAAGAAAGTTGCAAGGTAAGGTATGGCCATGACGACTGAAAACAACCGCGGACGCCGCATTGAAGTCACTGGCGAAGTTGTCAGCAATAAAATGCAAAAGACAATTTCCGTAAAAGTGAATCACATGGTGAAACACGCGAAATATGGCAAGTACATGAAGTCATCGTCGGTATTCAAAGCCCACGATGAAAAAGGTGAAGCGAAAGTCGGAGACGTCGTTCGCATTTACGAAACCCGTCCGTTGAGCAAAACCAAGCGTTGGGCTCTCTCGGAAATCGTTGAAGCTGCAAAGAGCTAGAGGAGAGTGACATGATTCAAATGCAAACTCGACTCAATGTCGCAGACAACTCGGGTGCCAAAGAAGTGATGTGCGTAAAGGTCCTTGGTGGATCCAAAAAACGCTACGCTTCGATTGGCGACGTTATCGTTGTATCGATCAAAGAAGCTTTGCCGAACGCAAAGGTTAAAAAGGGCGACGTCGCAAAAGCGGTTGTTGTTCGCACCGTGAAGAAACTCCGCCGTCCAGATGGATCTTACATCCGCTTCGACGACAACTCTGCGGTTTTGATCAATGCTTCTAAAGAACCAATTGGAACTCGTATCTTTGGACCCGTGGCTCGTGAGCTTCGCGCGAAGCAATTCGTGAAGATTGTCTCCTTGGCTCCGGAAGTTCTTTAAAGAGGTCAACCGTGGAACGCTTGAAAAAGAGATATCAAGATGAAATTGCTCCCGAGCTGATGAAAAAGCACGGGTATAAAAACGTGATGGAGGTCCCTCGCCTCGAGAAGATCATCATCAGCGTCAGCCCGGGATCCGAAGCTGTCGCCAACCCTAAAATTTTGCCTGGCGTGGCTGAAGAAGTCAGCGCGATCGCCGGTCAGAAAGCGGTGATGACCAAGTCGAAAAAGGCGATCTCGAACTTCAAGCTTCGTGCTGGTTTGCAGATCGGCGTGCGAGTGACTTTGCGTCGCGATCGTATGTGGTCCTTCTTGGATCGTTTGAACTCTTTGGCATTGCCACGAGTTCGCGACTTCCGCGGACTTCCTCGTAAAGGTTTTGACGGTCGTGGTAACTACAACATGGGCCTCAAGGAGCAAATCGTGTTCCCAGAGATCAATTTCGAGAAAGTCGAAAAGATCCGCGGAATGAACATCACGATCTGCACGACGGCTAAAACGGACGCAGAGGGGATGTCTTTGTTGGAATCCCTGGGCGTTCCCTTCAGGAAATAAAGGTAGGTTGCGTTCATGGCTCGTTTGGCATCAGTCGAAAAGAACAACCGTAAGAAAGCTTTGGCCAAGAAGTACTTCAAACATCGTGAAGAGCTTCGCAACAAAGCCGTTGATATGAAACTTTCTGAAGAAGAAAGAAACGAAGCTCGCGTGAAGCTCCAAAAGCTTCCGAAGAAGACGTCTTCTCTTCAGGTTCGTAATCGTTGTGAACTCACGGGTCGTCCTCGTGGTGTTCTTCGCAAGTTTGGTCTTTCGCGGAACAAGTTCCGTGAACTCGCTCTCACTGGGAAAATCCCTGGTGTGACTAAGGCCAGCTGGTAAGGGAGATTTAAGATGGATATGGTCGGACAGTTTCTCACAATGATTCGAAATGCAGGCGCGAGCCGGCACGAGAAAGTTGATATGCCTGCGTCCAAAATGCGCGCTGGTATCGCTCAGATCCTCGCGGACGAAGGTTACATCCGTAGCTTCAAGGTCGCGAAAGACTCCAAACAAGGGATCATGCGCGTTTATTTGAAATACGACGAAAAAGGAAGCCATGCGATCCTGAACGTTAAGCGTGTAAGCACGCCAGGACGTCGGATCTACGTGAAGTCCGATAAAATCCCGGTCGTCCGTTCTGGCCTCGGAATCTCCATTCTGAGCACCAGCAAAGGTGTGATGAGCGGAAAACAAGCGACCGAGAAGCAACTCGGTGGCGAACTGCTTTGCACAATCTGGTAGGTGAACAATGTCACGTGTTGGAAAAGCCCCAGTCATTTTCGACGACAAAGTCCAAGTGACCGTGAGTCCAAAAAATGAAGTGATCATCAAAGGCGCGAAGACGCAGTTGGCGATCCCTATGAAGTCCGACGTTTCGGCGAAGGTCGACGGTAAAAAAATCGTCCTCGTTCGTAACACTGAAACGAAAGAAGCCCGGTCCCTCCACGGATTGTACCGCGCTTTGATCCAGAACGCCGTGACTGGTGTTTCGAAAGGTTTTTCGAAATCTCTCGAGCTCCACGGGGTCGGATATCGTGCAAACGTCGCTGGAAAAAAACTAGAACTGTCTCTCGGTTTCTCTCACCAAGTGATTTTCGACATTCCTGAAGGAATCGAAATCAAAGTTGAGAAGCAAACCGCGATTCAAATCACTGGCGCAAGCCGTGAGCTTGTTGGTCAAGTTGCTGCGAAGATTCGCTCGTTCCGTCCACCAGAGCCATACCTTGGCAAAGGTGTTCGTTACACTGGTGAGAAACTCCGCCGTAAAGCCGGTAAGTCGGCTGGAAAATAAGGTAGGTGTGAGATGATGAAAGTAAAAATTGGTAAACACACCAGCGCGAGAACAGCGAGCCGCCTCAAAAAGAAGGTTCGTATCCGCAAGACGATCGCGGGCACTCCAGAGCGCCCACGTCTCTGCGTGTTCCGCAGTAACAAACACATTTACGCTCAGATCATCAATGATGCTCAAGGGACAACTTTGGCTTCCAGCTGCTCTTTGAAGCTGGGTGAAAAAGTTGCTGGCGTTGAAATGGCAAAGCGAATTGGCCAGGAGATCGCGAAAGCGGCTGCGGCTAAAAACATCAAGGACGTGGTGTTCGACCGGAACGGTTACATCTACCACGGTCAGGTGAAGGCTTTGGCTGAAAGCGCTCGTGAGAGCGGACTTAACTTCTAAGGAGTGATGCGTGGATAACGTGAAAGCCCCAGCTGAATTTGAAGAACGGGTCGTCGCCATCAACCGCGTCGCCAAAGTTGTAAAGGGTGGTCGTCGGTTCTCCTTCGCCGCTCTCGTCGTGATTGGCGATAAAAATGGTCAGATTGGTTTCGGCACCGGTAAAGCTGGTGAAGTTCCAGAGGCCATCGGAAAAGCCGGTCGCTCCGCTAAGAAAAACTCGATGGCAGTGAGCCTGAAAGAAGCCCGCACAATCCCTCACGAAGTGATCGGAAAGTTCGGAGCAGCTAAGGTGATCATGCGTCCAGCAGCACCCGGAACGGGTGTGATCGCGGGTGGTGCAGTTCGCGCCGTTCTCGAGAGCGTTGGCGTTAAAGACATCCTTACCAAGTGCGTGGGAACTCGCAACGCTCACAATGCTGTGCGTGCGACTCTCGACGGCTTGAAACAACTTAAGATGTAAGGGAGTTGAGCCATGGCAAAATCCTTTAAATTGACTCTGAAAAGATCCCTGATTGGTTGCACCCAGTCTCAACGCGACGCAGTTCGTTGCTTGGGCATGGCTCGTCGCCACCAAACAGTCGAAGTAAAAGACAACCCGGCCAATCGTGGCCAGATCCTTAAAGTTCAGCACATGCTGAATGTTGAGGTCGTGAGGTAATTATGAGCTTGCTTTCTAACCTGAGCCCCGCAGCGGGCTCCACACACTATCGTAAGCGCGTTGGACGCGGTATCGGCTCTGGTCTCGGCGGCTGGTCCGGTAAGGGTGGTAAAGGTCAAACTCAACGCTCCGGTGGATCGATCCGCCGTGGTTTCGAGGGTGGTCAAACTCCTTTGCATCGTCGTTTGCCAAAGTTCGGTTTCACGAACGTTGCATTTGCGACAAAGCATGAGATCGTTAACCTCGGTCAGCTTGAGAAGCTCAGTGGCGAAGTGAGCCCTGAAACTCTGAAGGCGGCTGGTTTGATCCACGGCACACGCGTGAAAGTTCTCGGCCAAGGCGAAATCAAAAAAGCTTTGACTGTGAAAGCCCACATGTTCTCGGAATCCGCTAAGAAGGCGATCGAGGCAGCTGGTGGTAAAATCGAGATCCTGAAGTAATTTTTCAAACGGACTTGAGAGGGGATTCGAAAAGTGTCAGCCATCGCGAGTATCAGCAGAAATTCGGAACTCAGAAAGCGCATTCTCTTCACATTGGCGATGCTTGCCATCTACCGCATCGGCGTTCATGTGCCGACGCCGGGGGTGGATAGCCACGCCGTGCTTTCTTTCTTCCAATCTCAGAGCCGGGGGATCTTCGGTCTCTTTGATACCTTTTCCGGTGGCGCCCTCTCGCAATTCAGTATCTTTGCTCTGGGGATCATGCCCTATATCTCTGCATCGATCATTTTCCAGCTTCTGACTTCGGCCGTTCCTGCCTTGGAACAGCTCAAGAAAGAAGGGGAGCATGGCCGTCGCAAGATCAACCAATACACGCGTTATGCGACTGTGTTGTTGGCGATCATTCAAGGGTATGGGATCAGCACCTTCCTGATGAACTCTCCAAGTCCAGATGGTCGACCATTGGTCATCTCGCCGACGGTTGGTTTCTTGCCCTTCCAATTGATGACGATCATCACGCTCACTGCGGGCACATGCTTTATCATGTGGCTGGGTGAACAGATGACTGAGCGAGGTGTCGGAAACGGGACATCCTTGATCATCTTCGCGGGGATTGCTGCGGCTATTCCTGGTGGCGTCCGTCAACTTTATGAACTGACCGTCAATGGCGAAATGCGTTTCGTCGTCGCAGTTCTCTTTGTTCTTTTCATGATCGCTGTGATCGCGGGTGTGATCTACATGGAAGTGGCTCAGCGCCGTATTCCTGTGCAGTACTCTCAGCGCTCGCAGACCGGTCCGCAGGCAATGTCCGCTCCTTCGAGCCACTTGCCGATCAAAATTAACTTCTCCGGTGTGATTCCTCCGATCTTCGCTAGTTCGTTGCTGATGTTTCCTGCGACGATGGCTCAGTTCGTGGAAACCCCTTGGTTGCGCGCGTTCCAGGATTCGCTCAATCCGAACGGTTCGATCTTCAATATCCTGTTCGTTGGTTTGATCGTCTTCTTCTGTTTCTTCTATACAGAGATCGTCTTCAATCCGAACGATGTGGCTGACAACCTGAAAAAATACGGTGGCTTTATCCCTGGCATTCGCGCGGGAAAAAGCACCGCTGATCACATTCAACGCGTTCTTGATCGCGTGAACGTGCTTGGTTGTATTTATCTCTCTGCGGTTTGCGTTTTGCCTGGAATTTTGACCTCTCAGTTCAATATCCCTTTCCACTTCGGTGGAACCAGCCTTCTGATCTTGGTCGGTGTTGGCTTGGATACTGCTCAGCAGATCCAGTCCCACATGATCACTCAGAAGTATGAAGGGGTCTTGAAGGTCGCTAAAATTCGCAGTCGAAGGGTTGAGTTCTAATGAATGTGATCCTCTTCGGCGCGCCGGGGGCGGGCAAAGGGACTCAATCGAGTCTGATGATCGAGCGCTTGGGAATGAAGCAGATCTCTACCGGGGATCTCTTCAGGGCGGCGATCAAAAATCAGACCGATCTTGGGAAAAAAGCCCAAGAGTACATGGACAAAGGACAACTGGTTCCTGACTCCATCGTGATTGGAATGGTTGAAGAGGTCTTGAAGGGTGAGACCAAGGAATTCATCCTTGATGGTTTTCCGCGGACAGTGGCCCAGGCCCAAGCTCTTGATGAGCTTTTACGGAAACTCGGTCTTTCGGTTGGAAAGGCCATTTTTCTCGAAGTTCCGATGGAGATCCTGATGGATCGCCTGACGGGACGACGAGTCTGTAAGTCGTGTGGTGCGGTGTATCACGTGACGAGCAAGCCCCCCAAGATGGCTGGGGTTTGTGACCTCTGCGGAGGCGAAGTTTATCAACGGAATGATGATAAGGCTGAGGTCATTGGAACTCGCCTGAAGACGTATGAAGAATTTACTAGCCCCTTAAAGAGTTTCTATAAGGACGCTGGAAAATATGTGGAAGTGGACGGGGACAGAGCAACGGAAAGCGTTTATAAGGACATCGAAAGAATAGTTCTTTAAGGCGTAAAAAAAATGTTGATTTACTAGACTTCAACATTTCCCGGTGTTACGTTTCCGGACCGCATTTGTTTTTTGGGTAGAACGGCAAAATTCGTGCACACAAACGCACGATAGGTTGGGATTATGAAAGTCAGACCTTCAGTCAAAAAGATTTGCAACAAGTGCAAAGTGATCAAGCGGAAAGGTGTTATCCGCGTGATCTGTGAAAACTCTAAACACAAGCAAAGGCAGGGTTGATCAATGGCTCGTCTTCTTGGTGTCGACCTTCCTCGCAATAAGAGAGTTGGAATCGCACTCACATACATCTATGGAATCGGGCCAACCCGTTCGAAGAAGATCTGCGAGATCGCTAAGATCCCTGCACAACTTCGCACTGACGCTTTGACCGACGAACAGATTGCGGCCATGCGTGCTTATATCGAGACCAACTACAAGGTAGAGGGTGACCTCCGCCGTGAGACTGGTGGTTCGATCAAGCGCTTGATGGATCTCAACTGCTATCGTGGACTTCGCCACAGAAAAGGTCTTCCGGTTCGTGGACAACGGACTCGTTCGAATGCTCGAACACGTAAGGGCCCACGTAAGACAGTAGCGAACAAGAAAAAAGCCGTCTAATCGGAGCTGAATAAATGAGCGCGGAAAAAACGACGAAAAGAAAAGTTAAGCGCAATGTTCCTCAGGGACAGTGCTACATCAACGCTAATTTCGGGAACGTCATCGTCACGATGACTGACCCGACTGGCAATACCGTTGCTTGGTCCTCTGCGGGCCACCTTGGCTTCAAAGGCTCTCGTAAGGGAACTCCGTTCGCGGCTCAGGTCGCAGCGGAAGACGCCGCTAAGAAAGCCATGGATGCCGGAATGAAGGCGATCGACGTCTACCTGAAAGGCCCTGGCGCCGGACGGGAACCTGCGATCCGTGCTTTGGCAGCGACTGGTCTGCGAATTCTCTCTCTGAAGGATATCACGCCCGTTCCACACAACGGCTGCCGTCCTCCAAAACGTCGTCGTATCTAACGACGATGGCGACCCTTTCGAGGGTCGCTGGTTTTTTTGGGAAGAGAACTTTGAACTTTTTTGATAAATAAGCCGGGGGGATGAATGCAGCAGCATTACTACAAATTCTGGAGAGAGATGATCAAGCCGAAAGGCTACGAGATCGAGAAAGAGTCTCTCCGTGAAGAATACGGAAAGTTCCTCGTTCGTCCGCTGGAGCGTGGCTACGGCGTGACCCTTGGAAACTCCCTCCGTCGTATCCTTTTGAGCTCCATGATGGGTTCCGCTGCGACTGCAGTGAAATTCGAAGGCGTTCTCCATGAGTTCACGACGATCCCTGACGTTCTCGAGGACGTAACGGACATTATCCTGAACTTGAAAGAAGTCCGTTTCCGCCAATTCAGCGCGGAGCCTGTGACTTTGAAAATCAACAAAAAAGGTCCTGGAAAAGTCACTGCCGCTGACATCCAAGTGACTAGCAACATCGAAGTTCTGAACCCAGAGCAGCACATTGCGACTCTTGGTGCGAATGCGAACTTCAATGCTGAACTCATCGTCAGCTTCGGTCGCGGATACGTTCCGACTGAATTGCGCGAAGAAGAGCTTCCAGTTGGCTTCATCGGTATCGACGCTCTTTACAGCCCGATCCGTAAAGTGAACTACTCGGTTTCCAACGCTCGTGTTGGTCAACGCACGGACTACGATGCTTTGACCCTCGAAGTTTGGACCGATGGCTCTTTGAAGCCTGAAGAGTCTGTGGCTCTCGCTTCCAAGATCATGAAAGAGCAGCTTCAAATCTTCTTGAACTTCGACGAGGCGATGGAGCCAGCCGAAGAGAAAAAAGACAGCTCGAGCCCGAAACTCAACGAGAACCTGTTCCGCTCTGTGGACGATCTCGAGTTGTCGGTTCGTTCTGCGAACTGCTTGAAGAACGCCAACATCCGTTACATCGGTGAGCTGGTTGTTCGCTCGGAAGCAGAAATGTTGAAAACGAAAAACTTCGGCCGCAAATCCCTCAACGAGATCAAAGAGATCTTGGCAGAAATGGGCCTGAGTCTTGGAATGAAAGTAGAAGGTTGGCCGCCAGTGGGTTGGGATCCGAACATCCCTCCTCAGAAACGCGAACAACAGTAAAGAGCTGGAGTTAGAAAATGGCATCTCATCGCCGTCGTACACGTACTTTTTCCCGCGCGAGCAAGCCTCGTCGCGCTCTCTTGCGGGGTCTGATGACCTCCCTCATCGAACACGGTCGTATCAAAACGACTGTTGAGCGTGCGAAAGAAACTCGCCGCCACGTTGAGAAAGCGATCACTTTGGGTAAGAAAGGGGACCTCTCGGCAACTCGCCTTTTGATGTCTCGTCTCCCGAACAAAGACGCTGTGAAGTCGATCATGACTGACTTGGCAGTTCGCTTTAAGAGCCGTCCAGGTGGCTACACTCGCATTATCAAAATCGGACGTCGTCCGGGCGATACTGCTGAGATGGCTTTCCTCGAGTTCGTTGACCATAACTGGGACGAAAGCAAAGCTCCTAAAAAGGAAGCTGCTGCGGACAAAAAAGAAGCTAAACCAGCAAAGAAAGCTGCCGCTAAAACCAAAAAAGCAGCTTCTTCCGTTGTCGCAGCTAAGAAAAAGTCTGCTAAAAAGATCCAAAAGAAATCTCGCGCGGCAGCTCGCGCTTAATTTCCGGGGAGCTTTTCAAGAATTCTCAAAAAGGCCTAGGGTGAAAACCCTGGGCCTTTTGTTTTTTGTTGGCTCGGGGGCCGTCTCTCAATAAGTTGAAGGGGTCTTTCTAAAGGAGGCCTCTTTGAACGCTCATCTTAAGGCCCTAGGGGCCGTTGCTTTGGTTTTAATCGTGGCAGCCCTTGGATGGTTCGGCTGGAACTCTCAGCAGCCCCAGAAGGCCTCTCCGGCCGCGACACGCGGGCTAGAGAGCCTGCCTCAATTCAAAGTCGAAAACTTGGCTGGCAAGGTGGTCTCTTCCGAGGACTATGCTGGTCGGGTCGTGATTGTGAATTTCTGGGCATCCTGGTGCGGTCCCTGTGTCGAGGAGATCCCGTCCTTCGTCCGGTTGAAGGAGACCCTTGGAAACGACATTCAGATTCTGGCCATTTCGAACGACAATACCCGCGAGGATATCGACATCTTTTTGAAGTCCTTCCCTCAGTTCAAAGGGCCGGGCATCGAGATCGTCCACGATATTCCGAAAGACTTTCCTCTGACCAAGATGTTCGGTGTTTACCGCTTGCCGGAGTCCTTTGTTTTCACCAAATCGGGGCGGATGATCCGAAAAGTCGTCGGAACGATCGATTGGGCCTCTCCTGATGCCGTAGACTTCTTGAAAACGTTGATCGCGCAAGAGGCTGAGCCAGCCGTCACGCCGGGAGCGGCGGACGTTGGAAGGCCGGGGGAAGCCGGTGCAGAGTCGTCTCACTAAGCGGCATGCGTTCATCGCTTGAAAAAGAAAAGGCTCCTTGCGGAGCCTTTTCTTTTTTGAAGATCGTTTTGCTTTTTGAGCGGGCTTGGAGATCAAGACCACTTGCCGGGATGAGCGGCCGGAGGATCTGTCCCACGCTGCTTCGCCGGATTTGCGGCTTCTAGAGGCCGAGGCGTTTCTTGAGTTGCTCAGCCGCTTTTTTGGCTTCGTTTTCAACGCCTTTTTTCGCTGAATTTTCTGCGTCTTTCTTGGCCTTTTCTTTTTGGGTTTCGACTTCTTTCTTTTTGGAGTCGGCCTGGGCTTGCAGTTTTTTGACCTCGCCGTCGACTTGATTTCGCAATTTTGCGATTTCGGTGTCGATTTGTGCCTTGGTTTTTCCGACCTGCTCTTGGACGTAAGCTTCGATTTTGGCTCTGGCCTCGGCGATCTTCGCGTTGATTTCACGCGAAAGGCCTTTCTGCAGCTCTGGCCCCAGGTTGGAGTTCACACTGGTATTGATCCTGGGAAGAGTTCCCGAGAATCGGGCATCCAAGGTCACGGCCGGCATTCCGTTGAAAACTCCTTTGAGCAGCGACGAGACGACCTCGTTCTTGGCGGAAATATTGTAAGCCACATTGTTGAACTGGTTGCCGAGTCGCAGTTCAAACTCTCGCAGGGCCCGCAGTGAGGACTGTACGTTCACGGCGCCATTCGCTTTGTCGAACGCGATATTGACGTCCGACCCTTTGATCAGATCACGGCCGACGATGGGATAGCTTCCGACATTCAGCAATAGCTCGATCAAGCTGGCCTCACCTCGGTTATCGACGGTGAGCTTGGTTGAAAAATCCCGAATTTCCATTCCTGGGAAATCGCCCGCCAGATTGGCAATGGTGGGCTTGCGGGTCAGAACCTGATTGGTCGTGACGTCGAGGATCTCGCCTTTGATGTTTCCAGCATGTGGGGAGGTCCCGGCCTGAGAGCTGACGGCTGTTCGTTTCAGCCAGAAAAGAGGGTACGAGTTCGGGCGTCCAAATTCGTAGCTGACGCCTGAGGCTCGGGGCCTTGGCTGAATGGCAGGATCGGCTTCTTTGCCGCCTTTTTTCATCAGATTTGGCGGAACGTATTTTTCAGCGAGGGCGCGATAGGTCTGAAACTTATTGAGATAAGGATCCAGGTACTGCTTGAACAGCGCGGCGACCAGGGCTTTCGGATCGAGGCTGGGAATTCGGAACCGGGTTTCCAGGGCCTTGATATCGGCTTTGATCTGCGCCTCCAGGGCCTTGACGTCGGCATTCGCCTTTTTCAAGTCACCATCCAGATCTTTGCCCGCAGCTTCGATGGTTTTGATCTTGGCGTCGGCGTCTTTGAAAATGCCATCAAGTTCTTTAAGGCTGTCTTGGAGTTCCTGTGGAGATTTGAAGTCCTTGGTTTTCACTTTTTTCAGGCGTTGTTCGAGCGCCTGGAGATCAGAACCTTGTGGCAGGGTTTTGAGGCGTGTTTCCCAATCCTTTTGTTTGCCTTTGACCCAGGTGTCGAGTTCCTGCGCCATCTTTTTCGAGGCTAGGGACTCTTCGATTTTGCTGAGTTGGACCTGGGAATCCGTTCCCGCTAGGATGCTGGCCAGATCACCGAAGACGTTCTCATTGTAGTCTTCTTGAACTTTTTCGAGCGCCTGCCCCTTCAGTTTTTCTCCCTCTTTGGCGAGGAATCCTGGCTCGTTGCTTTCGATGATCGGTTCTGGCGGCTTGACCCAACCTTTCGAAGGACGTGGTTTGCCGAACTCAATCTGTTCGACCACCGCTTCGTTGATGACGATCTTGGCGCGCAGAAGGGCATCCCACAGCATCCCGAAGCGAACCTCGCCGACGCTGACCGAGTTTTTCATCGGGCTTTCGGAATTCGTCACGTCGATTCCGGCGATTCGCATATGGGCTTTGAAGAAGCTCGTTTCGAGCTCGCGCACGTCGACCTGCACACCCATCGCACTGGTCAATCCCCACTGGAGCGCCATCCGCAGATGAGTGTCCATGAAGAATTTCGCGTAAAGCGAGAACAGAATCACCAGAACCACAACGGGAAGGACGGCTTCCCAACGAATCGGGCCTTGGCGCTTTTTCTTTTTCGGAACGGCGGTGTTGTCTGCTTTTGTCATGGTCGTCCTCGATTAAAGATAAAGTTTTTCGTAAGTGGTGTACCAGGCGTAGAACTTGGTCGCGGTCCAGGCCTTCCAGATCTTTGTTTCCTTGAATCGGGCGACGAAGGTCGCTCGGTATTTCAGGATCAATGAGCGGAAAATGAAAAAGGCGGGGATGGCGAGAAGCACGCCGACCACCATCGAGCCCATCACGATGCTGTTGTTGAATCGGGTGAGCGGAACCAGCGGCATATTGTAAAGGCTGACGAACAAGGGGCGCAGTCCTTCGTTTTCGAGAACGGCCCGTCCAAGGGCGTCGGCCAAAGGATCAACGAGCCAGGCGACGAATTTGAAAAAGAAGGCGGCCATGAAAGCGGCCCCGATTTGAATTCGGAAAAAGAGCAGTACGAACAGCAGAATGAGGGTCTGCAGGCTGAGGAACGGAGAGAACCCCAGAATGATCCCGCAGGAAAGACCGGCGGCGAGTTGATTGTGGCCGGTGTCCGAATTCAGCATGCGGAAAAAGGCGAAAAGTTGTTTCAGTAAGAGAGTCATCGAGCCTCCTCCGCAAAGCCTAAATGGATCTGCGGAGGGAGGCAAAGGCTTGGGGGCTTGACGCGTTGTTGAGAGCGCCGGGTTCGATCAGATTTCTTTTTTGAGCAGGACGTAGTCGTGGGTCCAAAGCGGCGTCGCCTTTTTTTTGTAGCTTTCCGATTGAGCGCCGGTTTTGACCAAGGCCGTGATCATTTTGGAATGCCCCTTGGCGAGGGCGGCTGTGGCTTGCAGATAGGTCAAGGCATTCGAAAGGCCTTTTCCTCGGGCTTCGTTGCGAACCGCAACCGTCTTGAGAACCAGGTAGCCCTGATCCACGAACCCGTAGAAAAATCCGACTTCCTTGCCGTTTTTATCCAAGACGAAGAAAGAATAAGAAAGATCAGCTTTTTTCATGGCGGGGACATAAATTCCCGCGAAGCCTTGGGGATCCAGGGGCTCGAACAGAAAGTTGTCGCGGAAACCCTCCATACTGATCTCGTAGAGCGCGGGGATCTCGTGGGATTCGAGGCGGTCTGCATCCACTGGACGGAACGAATACCCTTCTTGCGCAGCCCGCTCGTAGGCTGGTCGGCACTTTTCGGCGTAACCCTGGAGATCTCCGAGACCCACGGACTGGTAGCTTTCACAAACGGTGAAACCACCCTCCATCCAAACCTGCGGGTACTCCTTGGGCTGAAAGGGCTCCCAGGAAAAGGTCAGCTCGTCATCTTTAGGGAGTCCGAATCGATAGGGGAACCAGGTGTTGTAATTCAAGGGTCCGTAAACGGTTTTCACCCCTTTGGACTTCAAGAAAGCTTCGGCCTCATGAAGCAGGCCCTTCCCAATGGCGAGGGCTTCTTTGGTGGAGGTGTCGGTTTCGAAGAATCCGATGAAGCCGACGTCGGGATTGGTCAGGGACACATTGGCGCCGATGCGTTGATGTCCGCTTCGGGTGACCCAAAACTCCGTCGGACGGGGAAAAGGCAGTTGAAGCAGGCTCACCCAAAGCGGAGCCGGCCACAGCAAAGGGGCCTCTTTCGCCGGACGAACGGCAGAAGGGACGCTCGAGAAGATCTTTGCGAACTCGTCGAAGCGGCCTTCGGCTCTGGCTTGGGAACGTGTCCAAAATTCCATGATTAGGACCTCAGGATGCGGACTTCACCGCGTCCAGCATCGATGCGCACGCGCATTCCTGTTTTCAGTTTCGTCATGAGTCCTCCGGAAATCCCAACGATCGTCGGAAGTCCCAGTTCGCGAGCCACGACCGCCGAGTGTGACAGCAGAGAGCCTCGTTCGATCAAAAGACCCGAGCAGGCCGGGTACAGCGGTACCCATCCTGGATCGGTCCGGCTGGTGACAAGGATTTCCCCATTGAGACCTTCGGCATCTTTCGGATCCTTGGCGACTCGAACGACCCCTTCGATGACTCCAGGACAGCAAGGGGTTCCAATCAGAACGTCTGGATCCGTCGAAACCGGCGCCTCGGAGGCCAAGAGATCGCTCTCCAAAAGGATCTGCGGGTACAGCGAAGAAACGGCCACATTTCCTTTGGTCATGAGGCGATCTGGCGGTGGGATTTCCTCGTTGAACTGTGCGAACTCTTTTTTGCGAGCGTCGGCGAGGGTCCGAACTTGCAATGACGAGGCTCTGCCTTCATCCAGAGAGACTAGCTCTTCGATGGTCAGGAAAAAGATGTCCTGAGGTTCAGACAGCAATCCGAGCTGCTGGTACTTTTCCCCCATGGCGCGGAACAGATGGCGGGCGATCCCGAAGATCTTTGTTCGAGCAAAGCGCAGGTTCTCGCGATTGCGAACGGCCTTCCTGGTCTGTTTGACCACCCAGAAATAGATCGCTCGTTTTGGGCCACCCAGAAGGCCTCGCGCCTGCTCTTCGGCCTTGGAGCGGATTTCGACTTCGCGTTTCTCCATCGCCTCGATGGAGTAGGACTTGGTGCGGATATAGGAAACGACCGAGTTGATGGCGAACTCGGGATTGTCATGCAGATCGGATTCCTCGAGTTTCAGCTCGTTGATGCAGCGGAAACCGTACTTATCCAGGAAGATCTCGAGCTGCTGGGCAAAGAAAGATGATTTGCGATCGCTTCGCAGGGATTTGAGGATATCGGCATTGCTCTGGGTGAGGATCCAGTCGCGTTCAGTCGTGTCCTTGAGATCCAGGTGGGCGGCAATTCGCATCAGCATCTTTGTCGGTTCCGTGCTTTCGAGGTCGCCCTGTCCGCATAGAAGATCATTCTGCAGACTGGCCCCGTCGTTGCCTTGGGCGACCCAGTTTTCAGTCAGCTTCTTCAGCAAGCCGAAAAAGATCATGCATAAATAGTCGTTGATGATCGGCGCCTTCCAGTTCTTGAGCATCTTGTTCTCGAGATCGTGGTAATGCTCCATCAGATCCGTGAGGCTGAGCTTGCGGAATTCGGTCTTGCGGGCCTTGTCGTACTCGCGATCAAAATTTTCGCGGAAGTCGTTGACGATCCGGTCGATTCGATTGAATCGCCAGAGTGTCGAACCGATCAACGTCATTCGGTGAAGGAAGCTGTACTGCGGAGGGTTTTTCGTAAAATCGAAAAGGCCCGCCATTTCTGGTTTCAGTTTTTGTTTCACGCCCATCATGGTTTCCATGAAGGCCTTGTTGTTGGCCGATCCCGGAAGCATCAGAACCAATCGATACCAGTTGATGAGGTTGTAATAGATCCGTCCGCGAATCTGTCCAAGCATGTTGCGATACATGCTTTCGTGGGATTCGATCATCTCGGCGGGAACACCCATCACTTGGCAGAACTGGATATAAACCTGGCGGTAGGCTCGGGCCGCAAAACTGAAGGTCAGCGGGGAGGTCACTCCACTATAGGATTCGATGATATTCGAGTTGTCCCAGAGAAAAATCCGTTCGCCCTTGAGGTTGTCGGCGAAAAAAATGTCCGGAGGGATATTCGTGATCGGTCGCGTTTGAACACAGAACAGTTTGCCTTTTTCGAAGGCCCATTCGCAGTCTTGCGGTGAACCATAGGACTTTTCCAGATCCAAGGTGAGCTTGGCGACTTCGAGGACTTGGGTATCTGTTAGGCTTGAGGCCTTGGCTTGGGATTCGGGGATGGCTTTCTTTTCGAGTCCTCCGCCAGCCTTGGAGAACAGTCCTTCATTCTTTTCGACGATGGTGCTGGTGATCTTTTTGCTGTCACGGTGGACTTCGAAACTGTCGGCGTCCAACTCGCCCGAGACAAGGCCTTCGCCAAGACCCCAAACCGAGCTGACAAGCAGATGATCGCGGTCAAGAGCCCGGATGGGATGCCGTGAAAAGGCGACACCGGCTGACTCGGCGAAGATCATTTTCTGAATCACCACGCCCATGCTCAGATTTGAAACGGGAAGACCTTTTTGCAAACGATAGCTAAGGGCTCGCTCGGAGTACGCCGAGGCCCAACAGAGCTTGAGTGAGGTCTCGATCTGCTCGAGGCCTTTTTGGAAAAGATAGGACGAGAATTGGCCCGCGAAAGAGTGTTCTGCCGAGTCTTCGTCGAGTCCGCTTGAGCGAACGGCGACGAAGCTGTCTTCGAGGGAATTTTTATTCAGCTCTTTGGAGATTTCCTCGTGCAGGCTTTGAGGAATCCGCGCAGTCGTAAAGAGCTCTTCGACATATTTTGAAAAAGAGGCCGGAGTTCCCTGGAACTCGAGCTTGTCTTCGAGATGATTTGAGCGAAGGAACTCTTGGAAGGCTTCGGCCCCGACGCAGAACCAGCCTGGAACAGGAAAGCCCCGTGAGGACATGATCGCCATGTTGGTGGCTTTGCCTCCGCAAGAGGAGCGGAATGTTTCGATGGAATCGTGGGTGGTTAAGATGCGTTTCATGGGACCATCCTTGCAAGAAGCGGAAACCAGATGTGAAGAATCAATGACAGCGTCGCGAGACCTTCGACCATCTTGTATTTTTCAGGGCGTCGGAGGACGACATAGGTCAAGAAAAAAGCGAGCGGAGTCAGGAGAGGGAGGAAGAGTGCGCAGAATCCCACCTGCCCGAAGAAAAGGGAGTCTGCGAGCATCATCGCCCCGGCCAGTGCAACAAAGGCTGTCGCAATGATGATGAGACCACTTTTAGGGGCGCCATAGACGTGCAGATAAGTTCTGAGCATAGGGTGGGCCTTGGGATCGAGTTTCCGACAGACCTCATATCCAAAGAACGAACCCAAGACCATCAGCGCCCAGTCGAAACCGGCCGAGTTGTAAAGATCCGCAGAGATGATATCGGCCGTTGAATGCAGGGAAAAGGAAAACAGGGACAAGGGAATCAGAATTACCTGGTGACTAAGGCCATAGAGGAACATGCGTTGTTCGAGCCAGGAACCGATGTAGAATTCTCGGAACATCAACCACAGATAAATCGTCACGACTCCGTAGAGAAGTCCCGCGGTGGGTGAGAATGAAAAAAGAATGAGGGCGGCGATTGCCATGATGATGGCTAGCAGGCGGATCGCTCTTTCGACCTGAATGGGCTTAAGGACTCCTCGGGGAAGGGGGCGGGTCGGATTTGCGATCTGATCCTTTTTGAAATCTTTGAGTTCGTCCATCATGCGTAGTTCCGCGAAAAAAAGTGCGATGAGGACGAAGCCCAGGAGGACCTTCCAGTCGAAAGCTTCGTTCGAGAGCGCCCAGCCGGACAAGGCAAGGCCACCGGCCAAGAGGCCATAGGCGGGAATCGGAAGTCTTTCGCGAATGAAAACTAACCAAGCGCCCATGGGGCTCCTTTCGACAATGATGCAAATCGATCGATGCGTGCCCGGTGACGAGCGTCTCTTTGAATTTTGACAACGGTTTGACCCGACAACGAAAAATCTTTGAAAAGATCGGGCGTGAGATCTTCGCCGAAGAGCCAAGGGCCTCGCGGAGTCGGCTGAACAAAGGCGCGAGAGTGCTTGAGCTCGTTGAAAATCTTTTGTTCGACGAGGAAGAGTTCTTGGTCTTGTTGGGAGCGACCCATATACCACCACCCCTGCTCATCGCTGAGGACTCGGTCGCCCATATTGTGCCAAAGAACTCCGTTTTCACGTTTCTTGTTGGCGCGGTTTTCCGGGGAATCTCCGCCCCAATATTCGGGACCGACATGGAGACCTGAGATCCAAACGGTATTCGCTTCGACTCGTGAGGACAGTTGTGGCACGGGCTTTCCCAGATACAAGGTCTGAAAATAACCTCGGTCCTTGGATTTCTGAACGGCTTCATGAGCATCGGCGACGGCGACGGGTTCGGCCTCGCTGCTGCCGTAAATATGGCTCCAGTGAGCCATTGGCCAATGGTGGAAGCCTTCTTCAAAGAGAGAAACGTCGGTCAGGGCTCCGCCGATGTGAATGCTTCGCAAGGAGGGGAGTCCACCGTTCGAGAGGAGAGTTTTCAGAAAGGCGGGCCCTGCGGTCATAGTTTCCGGAAGTTGGTCAGTCGAGAGCTGGCTGATCGCGCGGAAGTCTTTCTTTTTCCAGCCTGGAGGGACGATGACGGACCCGCGGCCGGAAGCAAGGTTCGCCAAGGCGAAGTTTGCAAAGATACAAAGATCCGGTGTCGAAAACTCTTCTAAACCCAAGGCCTCGTTGAGGACCTGATGTTGGGCTCGCATATAGCCGTGAGCGCGAAGCACGCCTTTTGGCAGCCCCGTCGTTCCAGAAGTGAAAGTCAAAATTCCAGGAGAGTCGGCCTCGACATTCTCGATTTGCAGGTCGCCGTGGCTGTCCCAAGCCTGTTGTGGCCAGATCCAGTGGGGAATTTTTCGAATGGCCGGGATTCGCAGTCCCCAGAGGCGCCCTTTCCAACCCGCGATAAAATATCGTGGCTGGATCTTTTCGATCAGAAGAGCGATGCGATCAGCTTTCATCCACGGTTCGACGAAGAGAATGCAGGCCCCTTGAGCCAGACAGGCCGTGACCATGGCGTAGAGCCGAGGACTGAGAGGATCCATCAGCAGGACATAGTCGCCCTTTTTAAGACCCTTGGATTTTAGATGGTTTTGAACACCGCCGCTTCGACGGGATAGCTCATGGAAGCTGACTGGCTCGTTGCCAGGCAACCACAAAGCCATCCGATCCGGATGGCGCTCGGCCTTTTCCACAAAAAGACTAACCGTGTTCAAAGAAAACTCCCCTCTCTCTTTTATCAATCAGAAGAGAGATTGGGAGGACCGGGATCGAAAGTTCCCGCCCTCCGTCGGGGAGGGTGGGAACAAAGGTTCTAGATTTTTTTGAGAGCTTGTTCGAGGTCCGAGAGCAAGTCCTTGGTGTTCTCGAGGCCGACACTGAGGCGAATCAACCGGGGATCGATGGAAGAGGCATCACGTCGCTCTTCGGGAACCGCCGAGTGAGTCATGAAGCCCGGAACTTCGACCAAGGTCTTCACGAGACCAAGGCTTACGGCCAAGGTGACGGTGTAAGAGTTTTCCGCCAAGTCATCCACGAAGCGTTCGCATTTTTCCGCCGAGCCTTTCAGACGGAAAGAGATCATCGTCCCAGGACAAAAATCCCCCTCTGGAGACCGGAGGAGTTTTCGGGCCAGTTTGTGCTGAGGATGGGACTTCAGACCTGGATAAATGACACTTTCCACTTTTGGATGGGATTCCAGATACTGAGCAACCTTCATCGATGTTCTTTGTTGCTGTTCGAAGCGCAAAGATTGCGTTGAAACCCCAAAGACCAGAATATGCCATGCCGACGAAGGGTGGATCACGGCTCCGAAATCTTTGCGAGCGACCTTGAGGATCGGTTCGAACTCTTTGCGGGTGATGATGGCGCCGCCCATTTCGGTTCCGAAGCCCGAGATATTTTTAGTCAGACTTTGGATGACGAAATCCACTCCCCAGTCGAGGGGCCGCAGGGACCAAGGTGTCGCAAAGGTATTGTCCACCACGATCCGGATCGGGTTTTTTCGTTTGGCATTTTCCTTTTTGACCAAGCGAACGACGCGCTCCAGATCGATGAGTTCGAGCATCGGATTGGAAATGGTTTCAAAGTACAAAACGGAAACGGCGGGGTCTTTCAATTCGGTTTCCAGATCCTTCGAATTGAAATCCAACATTTTCGACGTGATGCCGAAGCGTGGAAGCCAGTTTGCGATCAGGCTGTCTGTGCAGCCGTAAAGTGTGCGGTGAGCGAGGATTTTCCGGTCCTTCTCGAGCAAAGACAGCAAAAGGGCTGAAATCGCGCCCATGCCGCTTCCGAAGCAGACGGCTTTGTCGCCGCCTTCCATTGCCGCGATCTGCTCTTCGAGCATCAGCGTGGTCGGCTCATCGAGGCGGTCGTAAACCCAGATCGGTTTTTTATCAGAGGCCTTCAGGTTGGCGAAGGAGGTGAACCCTTGAGCTCCGCGCTTGAGTGATTTCAGGCGGAAGGTCGTCGAGGCCGTCATCGGTGGGACGAGATGGTGGGAGAACTCCCAAGCATCCGTGGATGAGGGGCCGTGGATCGAGCGGGAGCGAGGAGAAAGGCTTTTCTTTTTTGTCATGGTTCCTCCACCGTGGATTCGATTGTTGAAAGAGATGTGCGGTCTTTGCGTTGAATGTAAAGAAGGGCACCGATCGCTCCGAAGATCGCGGTCATGACCTGCTGAGTGGTGATGACAATGGCGCCGATATCGGATTCGTAACCCAGGTACAAATTGAACAGAACCAGGAAGGCGGCCTGACCGACACCGAGTCCTGCTGGAGAGATGGGAATGGCCGTTGCCATATAGCCAAGAGGGGCCACAAGGAAGAAGGTTTTCAGGCTGACATCACCGAAGCCAGCAGCCTGGGCGGCGATCCAGAGGAAAACCACGGCCAGCGATTGCGAAAGGAAACTCAGCACGAGCGTCCAGATCACGCGTTTTCTCTGCAATCCGAAGCGGTGGGCGGTTTCGTAAAGTTTCAAAAATTTCGCCGAGAGGGGGAGCTTTCCAAGCAGGCCTTCGAGAAAGCCCGTTTTTTTAAAACGCCGGGAAAAAATGGACAGAAAGAACAGAGAAACGGCCCCTGCGAGCAGGAACAACAGGACATACAGCGTTCGCAGAGTCGGTTGATCCAGGACATGCCGGTAGTCGTAGGTCATCGCCAAAACTGCCATCAGAATCATCGCGTAGAGTCCGAGGACACGGTCCAAGATGACAGAAGTGATCGCTGCGGCCCGTGCTTGAGGGTGATCCTTACCGAAGTAGTAGGCTTTGACGACGTCGCCGCCGACACCGCCGGGCATGGCATAGTTGAAAAACACACCGATCAGAGTCAGGCGGAAAACTTCGAGGGGACCGGCCGGAACATTCTGGGGGGTGACGAGGATTCTCCAACGCTCACTGGTGAGCCAGAGATTCAGTCCGATCAAAATGAAGCCAAGAATGACAAGAGGACTTCGGAACAGGGCCGAGGCGGCATGCAGATCCAGGCGGTCGGTCGCGACCATCCAGCCGATGAGACCACCGGCCAAGAGGAACTTGAAAAGGGAACCAAGGATCGATTTCAGTCTTTCGGTCATTTACGTGCCGGAACGAGGGCCGCCCGGCACGTTCCGTCCTTAAAAGTGGGTTGCCCAGATCTTTTGCAACGATTTGAGCAAAGGGCCAAGCTCTTTCAGTGGGAGGGAGGTCGGACCGTCGCAGAGAGCTTTCTCTGGATTTGGGTGGGTTTCAAGGAACAACCCGTCGACGCCGACCGCCAAAGAGGCGCGGGCCAGAGGGGCCACCATTTCGGATCTGCCGCCAGAGCTTTCGCCCGTGGCACCTGGAAGCTGGGTCGAATGGGTGACGTCCATGATGACCGGGAAACCCAAGCGGCGCATTTCGACAAGGCCTGTCATGTCGTTGATGAGGCGGTTATAGCCGAAGGTGGTTCCGCGCTCGCAAAGAAGGAGGTTCTTGTTGCCGGCTTGCACGGCTTTTTGTGCGATGGCCTTCATATCCCAAGGCGCGAGGAATTGGCCTTTTTTGATGTGAATGACTTTGCCGGTTTTTGCGGCGGCCACCATCAAGTCCGTCTGGCGGGACAGGAACGCCGGGATCTGGATGACATCGGCGACTTTGGCCATTGGTTCGACCTGATAAGTCTCGTGAACGTCAGTCAAAAGCGGGCAGTCCAAAGCTGTTTTGATTTTTTCCAGGGACTTCAGGGCTTCTTCGACGCCGGGACCGCGAAAGCTGCTCGAGCTTTGACGGTTGGCCTTGTCATAAGAGCATTTCAGGATCCAGGGGATTCCAAGCTCGCGAGTCACCCGTTGGATTTCTTTCCCGGTCTCGAGGACCATTCCTTCGTCTTCGATGATGTCGGGACCGGCGAAGAGCACGAAGCTTTTGCCATCACCCCAGGTGATTTTTTGAGAACCGTGGGTCAGGGTCACTGGATTTGCGAGAGGTGCGAAAGTCTGCATTTCTAATTCCTTGCTTACGCCAGAGCGTTTTTAACGGCCGCAATCACGCGGTCTTGAGTGGCTTCGTCCATATCGGGATACATCGGGATGCTGATGACATGATCAGCGGCCCAGCGTGCGTTCTCCAAAGAACCCACCGATTTGGAGGCGTGCTCTTTGTACCATGGTTGATCCGGCATGATGCGCGGATAATGGATCGAAGTCGGAACGCCGGCTTCGGTGAGTTTCTTTTGGAAGGCGTCGCGATTGCCGATGGTCAGGGTGTACTGAGCCCAAACACTTTGGCGATCAGAGCGGACTTTCGGAGTTTTGAAATCCTGAGCTTTGATCGACGAGAAGGCATCGTTGTAGCGGTTGGCGACGCGATTTCGTTGTTCAACCTCCCAATCATAGCGACCGAGCTTTGACAGCAAGATCGCGCATTGAATGGTGTCGAGACGGGCATTCATGCCCAGGCGAGTGTGGTAGTAGCGGCTTTCGGAACCATGCTCGCGAATTTCCTTGAGGGCCTTGATAAGCTTTTCGTCATTCGAGAAAATCGCGCCCCCGTCGCCGTAGCAACCGAGAGGTTTTGCAGGGAAGAAGCTCGTGCCCGCAACCAAGGAAGCGTTTCCGCTTTTCACGTCTTTGTAGCGAGCGCCGTAAGATTGGGCGGCGTCTTCGAGGACGATCAGATTGTGTTTTTTCGCAATGGCATTGATGGCATCCATGTCCGCCATTTGCCCGTACAGGGAAACGGGAATGATGGCTTTGGTTTTCGGCGTGATGGCCGCTTCGATTTTGGAAGCATCGATGTTGAAGGTATCAGGTTCAATATCGACATAGACCGGAGTCGCACCAGCCAGAACGATGATTTCGGCAGTCGCAATGAAAGAGAAAGCGGTCGTGATGATTTCGTCGCCGGGCCCGATTCCAAGAGCCATCAGTGGAAGCAAAAGAGCGTCTGTCCCGTTGGCGCAGGACAAAGCGAATTTGCTGCCGGTGTGTGCGGCGAGCTTCTGTTCGAATTCCGCGATTTCGGGGCCGTTGATATAGGCGCCGTGATCGAGCACTTTGTGAATGCGGGCGTCGATGTCTTCTTTCAGGGCTTTGTATTGCGCTTTGAGATCGATAAACGGAACGGGCTGCATGGGGCCTCCAGCAAGTTTAAATATGGGCTGATCATGCTCCTCTCGGCGGGAAATGTCCACTGTGGCGCTCGGGACACAGGACGTGTGGAACTTTCAACCGCTCTCGGTGTTGACGGTCCGAATCATCCTCGGAACGCTGGACCTCTCGAGAGTCTTTTGGTGGAATCAGTTTATGATTCCTGTCGTGA
>JAHBUU010000050.1 GCA_019637895.1 Pseudobdellovibrionaceae bacterium
TCCGTCTTCCAAACCCGTTGCGGCCTCGAGCACGGATCGTTCGACCCCGGTAAACCCAAGATCCGCGAGCGCGAAAGTGGCGTCGAGGTTCAAAAGTCGCATGACGATTTTCTCCCCAAAGTGGGTCGGCAACAGGCTCACGCGCAGATCTAAGCGAAGCGCCGGTAGCGCCGCCCGGCCGTCCTGCGGGCGGCCACTGATGCCAATAGCAAGCCCGAAGATCCTCTTCACTTCCAAGATCAAGCTTTCTCGATGCTGAGAACCGACCTGTTTGTATAACGAAAGGTTCCCATCCACTCGGACTCTCAAGGCCACGCCCTGTTCGTTTGGTTCAATATGAATGTCGCTTGCACCTTGTGCCTTTGCCATCGACACGAGATCGTGCAGAAGCCGGGCGTAAGGCCCCTCATCGTGAAGAAGCTGTTCCGCCGTTCGCCGTTTGGCGACCGTGATACCGTGTTCATGCTGCACTCCGATGGAACTCACTGCACACCCCCGCAGGCGGCAGGGATGGCAAGGGCGGCGGCCTTCGCTTGAAGTGCTGACGGGAAATCCTGGCACGTCTGTGTTCTCTTCCAAACCACGAACAGGTAGCCTTTGAGTTTCCCGTTTGCGAGCCGCATGGTTTCTCTCGCATTCTTGATCGTTTCAAGAACGCCGACGTTCTGGCCTTCGCGGAAGCATGAGCTTGATTGCGGATAGATCATTTGCCATTTTTCGTCGGGACTGGCGGGCATGGTCTTCAAAACCTCAACCGAAAGGCTCTTGATCCTTGAAGCGATCATCAAAGCTCCAGTCATGGACGCGGGTCCCGTGTAGGTGCCGTAGCGTGGAAAGAAAACGCCCCATCCATTGCAAACCGGATGGTTGCTCGGGGGAAAGATGTCGAGTTTCGGCACCGGAAAACTACACATCGCGGAATCAGCGGAAAAATCGCTCCCGCCACCGCTGACGGAAGTAGCGGCCCCGGCCAGGAGACAAGCCTTGGGAGCCGCGCTCCAAGCCAGGAAAGTCGGCTGAAGAAGATCGGCCTTCCCCGTGTCCCAATGACTGCCAAAATGTTCACTCATTCCATCGAAGCACATCTTCTCCATGCGGGTCCCGCCCGCGGGCATTGTTCGGAAAACGAGACCCGCTAGAGGAACGGCAATCGTGCGCGCCTGATAACTTTGCGTATCGTCATCGCCCTCTGCGCCGTAAGGACGCGGCAAGATCTTCATAAGCTGCAAGCCAGCGCCCGGAATCGCGCTGAAGTAACTTGTCCTCGGCTCCGGCCAAACCTCGATGAAGGACTGAGGAACATAGTAAGAGATCGAGGCACATGGGTGCGGCGGCCAACCGCAGGTGCAACCGCCGATGTTCAGCTCAAGGCATGACGAAAACGCGGGCGAGCTTGCCACCGTGCAGACATTCGGAATCGTCGCCCCATGTACCGGACCAGCCAGCAGCAGGGAGGCTGCGGCGGCTCGTAAGTTCTTCATGAGAATTTTGATTTTTTCCACAAATCCTCCTTTGGGAGAGGCGCGAAGGATTTCCAGAACCGCCTCATGCTTGGTATTGATGGCTTTTAGAAAATGCGGTTTGAGATACAACTTCAGGAACTTCGTCTCGATCCCATCGAACACCTGAGCGAATGCCTCGAATGTCCGCAGACGGGAGAACTCCTTCCCCGTCACCAGATCCTCACGACGAGGGCTCCGGCTCACGGATTCGTTGATGCTGGCATTCTCCGAGTCGAATCCTCCGGCCAGAAGGTTCAATTTCGCCGACTGCGCGGTTTCCGATAGGGAGCGCGTTTGCTTTTCTACGTCCTCTTTCCCGGCAAGCTCTTGAAACAGCTTTATCGTTTCAAGGTCTGAGGAGTGGCAGGCGATCCTTGTACGGAAATTTTGCACCAACTCCAGGGCGGGCCGTTGACTCCCCACGGAGTTCATCAAGGAGCTCAAAGACTGCGTTGCTACGATCACCGCGGGTTTTGACTCGCGGGCCTTCGCCAAGAAGCTTTCGTCGCCGATGGTTCCACCACCGCCGCAAGTCACAACATCCTGGTACTCGTCGATGATGAGGGCTGTCGTCCAGGGCGATTTTATTTCCTTCAGTTCCGGCAGCAGGTTCAAAACAGCTTGTTCGTAGTGGAGCTTCACGAAAGTCCCCATCGAACGGGCAAGACCAGGTTGATTCACGTCAAACAGCAAGATTTTTCGCTCACGAATCAAATTTTCCATGGAAAGGATGGTCAGATGTTCTTCCTTTGGGCAAAACACGCGACTTGCCGCAAACTCCTGGAACTGGTTGATGAACGCCGTACTGGTCGCCACGATCCCGGTTCGCACGCGATCTTCGAGCTGGGAGTACTCATTCTCGAAATACTCGAGAGCTCGCCCGATATTGAAGCACTCCTCTTCATTGAAGGTTCCCTGCTCCAGACAATCCTTCAAATCGGCAGCCAGGTCTTCTTTCGAGGCTCTGACGATAGTTCGGTAAAGATCCAGCAGCGTGAAATACCCGTACTTCGCCGCGCAGTAGATCAACGTGTTGCGAACCAAATGTGCCGAAGATACGTCCCAGAAGGGAGAGTCCGAACTTTTACCCATGAAGTTCACCGCCGCGGAGCGCACCATCTCGGCCAACTCTACGAAGCGAGAATTGCGCAGTGGATTTTTCATGTAAACGGGATTGAAGCTCTGCATTCCGCGAAGTGAGATCTTCACAATTTGATCCCCGAGCCCCGCACGCCTGATGATTTCCTCCGCTTCCCGAAGGAAGGTTCGTTTCGGATCGACGGCGAGGATGGCCGGCGCGAGATCGGGAGATTGAACAATCTGGCTCAAGTATCTCAGTATGGTTCCTTGTGTTTTACCGGAACCCACAGAGCCCGATATGAAAACCCCACCATTCAAACCTCGGCTCGGAATTTTCACCCAATTTTCGTCTTCGGATTGGACCTCGTGGCTGATCACGCCGGGAGTAGTCCCGAGCACCAATTCACCGCACTCGGTTTCTGGCACCTCAAGTTTGTGACGATCCGATAAGGAAAACCTGATACCGCCGATCATCCCATAAACGAGATGCGCAACGAGCCCGCAAAAAACTGCGATATTCGCACTGAACCCATGTGCGAACCATAAGGACAACTGATCATTCATAAAAGGAATCGCCCGCGACGGCGACAGAACCTCTTTCACCATCACGAGCGCGCCGTTGTATGCGCCGATCCCAACAACGAGGGACAAAAGCCCCCCGCGACCGAAATGAAATTTGCGCTTTCTTCCCTCGAGCATTGCAAGACGACTGCCTTGCCGCCTTAGCCCGACCTGCTGCCTGAGCAGAACGGCAAGAACCGTCATGTTCACCGTCAACGCGCAAAGCGACAGCCAAAAACCGGCTGCGTGCGACTCCATCAATTGCAGAAGAGTCGCCAGCTCTTGCGGATAAAATCGCAAGTGCTTGAAATACGCATAGGCCAGCAAGACCGCGATGAGCGTCGCCAGGGCCAGCGGCAGTGGAATGTCGTTTTGCTTCTGAATGGCGGTCATTAGGCTCCTTTCTTGTTCTTCGTGCTGACTTTCAGATATTCAATGGCCGAGAGGACCTTCATCGTTCGATGGGCCAGGGCGCGATTTTTTCCTTTTTCCTGTGCGGAGACTCGGTTCAGAATTTCTTTGAATTTGCGTTCGATTTCTTGGCTCATGGGATTCTCCTATTCTTTGTTTCCGACAACGCGTTTAGGGCTCAAGTAACGACGGCTGCGCGGCCAATCCTCAACCGCCTGAAACCGGCCATCGTGAAAAATGAAGTGGAATGATCCAAAGCGGAACTCCACCCCATGCTCGTTGAGATACTGACGTTTCAAGCGTTCAGCGGCTTCTTCCAGGATTTCGGCATCACTGACTTGCGCGAGGCCCGTCTTTTCTGCGGCTATCGTCACGACAACACCTCCTGCCTCGAGAGCATTTTTTCCAGAGCTGCGATCTCGGCCACCAGGATCGGATTGCTGATGATCTCTTTCACAGAAAGCGTTCCGTACCAATTGCGAAGGGCTTCCTTGATTCGTTCGATAAGATCCTTCGTCGATTTTTCTTCGATATTCGAATTCATGATTCCCTCCGTTTAGTAGCTGCGGGCCAATAGTTGACGGGTGCGTTCGCGGCTTTCTTCAATTCGTCTGTCCGTAGGGCTCGGAACGAACATCGCTGTCACGATTTCTCCCAAGAACCACCTGATCCATCGCCAGACTATCGAGAGTGTATTTTTCGCGGTCTTAACGACGTTACGATCCTGCAAAGGCATGGCTTGAAAATTCATTGCTTGTTCCATTTCTAAATCTCCTTTCAAAGCGAGAGAGCCAGTGCGAGTACGGGACCGTTCTGGCTTTTGCGCTTTTTTCGTTTCTTTTTTTCGACTTCGTTGATGAAAGAGAGAACCCAATCTGGAATGGAGACCATCTCCTCCGAACCAGGCACATCGGCGTAATTGCAACTCGCGCAGTAGGCGTGACTGTTAAATCTTTCGAGTCCGGCTCCACACCGGGGGCACTCACACGTTCGTGCAGACCTATTTGCGTTCGACACCGAAAACCTCCTTCATTGGTAGCGACGATTTTTTCGTCTCTCCCAAATTTATAATTGCGAGGTCAGTGCCAGCTTTCAGATCCATGCGATAAATTGGCGTAAGATACTGAATTACAGAGATAAATAGATTTTGTGACTTGCATCGAAGTGAAGATCGTTTTTGCGAATCTCTAAAGAGATTTTCAGCGAGAATGATCGTCGCTCTGATATTTCAGAGACTTAGAAACCAAAAATTTTTTTATCGGCCTGAAGGAATTTTTAGCGGAGTTTTGGGGTTCCGTGGAAGGGCCACGCCGTAACATGAAAGACGCGCTTATGCCCGCCACACATTGATGGAACAGGAACACTCGATCATGAAACCGAGGTTGGGGATTTTTTGTCGGCAACCCTCGCAGCCCGATTCAAGCCCCAAGAAAACCCAGCTCGGCGGGTGGTGCAAACTGTCACTTCTTCCGACAAACAAGGTAAATATTATATTGTATGCTGTGACTGAAAATTTCTTGAGGTCGTCGAAGGTCCAAGAAAATAGTCCTAAGATTAAATATTTGTACGGATCTCCGGGGCGAGAACGCGCTTGATCTGCAAAAAATTTTTAGAAAAGTCTCGAAATCTGGAAACATCTTTCAATTTAACGACTTACTTCATCGCACGGACTCTCCGACCGCCGAATAGCTGAAGATTTTTTGAGCAGCCGGCGGCTTCCTGGCGCCTCATCTACCTGAAAGCCCCCATTTCAGCACACCCCTGACCTCATAAGTCTCTCTAATGACTGAGCAAATAAACAATAAAAGGAGAGTTGGCCCCTTACTTGCTCTAAGGGCAACTCGGGATCACTTAAGCCCAACCCATCAGCCCAAAAGGGAGGACCGGATGAGTTCATGCGTACTTGCTGTTGATAATGACCCCATGGTGCTTGGCGGCCTTCTTAGGCTTGCTCAGGATACACCCATTCAAGTTGAAACGGCCACCAGTGGCCCTCAAGGAATTGATCTGATCAGCCAAGCCCCGGATAAATACAGGGCCGTACTTCTTGATTACGAAATGCCGGGAATGAATGGCGATGAAGTCGCCCGCCGAATGAGGGAAATCAATCCCAACCTCAAGATCATCATGCTTTCGGGCACTGAAAATGAAGAGGTCGTGAAATCCTGCTACGCCGCTGGCGCGGAACGCTTCGTTTTGAAGGCGCAGGATAGCGGCAAGATCCGCGATATTCTGCTTTCGGTCGTGAGTGATGGTGAGGCTGATGAAATCGACCTTGATGGCGAGTCCGCGCTACAAAACGCGGCCCTGATCGACAGCACTCTAAAAATGAAGGGCTACTCAAGGGCGATGGCGAATATCGCCAGAGTCGTTAAGAAGGTTAGTCCCAGCAATGAAACGGTTCTCATTCAAGGCGAAAGTGGCGTCGGTAAAGAGCTTGTCGCAAGAGGAATTCACACAAATTCACCGAGAGCGGACAAGCCATTTATCGCCATCAACTGCGGCGCGATCCCCAAGGATCTTCTGGAAAGCGAGCTCTTCGGGCACGAAAGAGGTGCATTCACGGGCGCGGTTCAGTCCAAAAAGGGGAAATTCCTTCTCGCCAATAACGGCACGCTGTTCTTGGACGAGATTGGCGACCTTGAACCGTCGCTTCAGGTGAAGTTGCTCAGGGCTTTACAAGAGAAAACCATCGAGCCCGTCGGTAGCCAAATGTCCATCAAAGTGAACATCAGAATCGTCGCGGCCACGCACCGCAACCTCGCAGAGCTGGTTGAGAAAGGGCTTTTCCGCGAAGACTTGTACTACCGACTGAAGGTCTTCCCCATCACAATCGCGCCTCTCAGGGAGCGCCCGGAGGACATCGAACCCATTGTCCAGCACATCATCAACTTGAAAGAGGAGGAAACCGGCACGAAGAGAAAGATTTCGGACGCGGCGATGCGCGCGTTCAAGAGCCTTCCTTGGCCCGGAAACGTTCGCCAGCTCGAGGCTGCCGTCAAGTACGCTTTCCTCAATTCCACTCGCGTGATTCAAGTCGATTCGATAGATCCCGAGCTTTTGTCCGCGAAGAATCGGTTCGATCAGCTCGCAAGGCAAAGCAGATTGATGAGCCACGATGAGTTCACCAAGATCGTTTTTGAAATGGAAAAATCGCTCCTGGAAGACGCCATGAAAATGGCCGGAAATGTGAAAAACCGGGCGGCGGATCTTTTGGGGATCAGCCACCAGGCCATGAATTATCGTAGACGTAGACTCGGCCTGGAAGCCGAGCCCGAAACAGAAAAAGCCGAAACCAAAAACAACCCAATGGAGGTATAAATGAAGAAAATCGTAACCCTTATCGCGGTTCTTGCTCTCAAGAACACGGCCTTCGCGCAGACTGTGAACCAAGAGGCTCCTAAGTTGGAGAACGGAACTTACTACGCTCTGTCCCCCGAACTGGCCGCTCGTCTCAATATCGACTACAACGCTCTGATCCAGGCGCTTCGCCTTCGTGAAGATCAAGGCATTGTCGTGAAAAAAGACGTGGGTCAGGAAAACGTGGACATCTCCATCTTCGATTCTCATCAATTCGCGCAAGCGCGGATGGATTTCGTCCGTCAGTAAGGCCGCTATGAGCTTGAAAGAGAATTGCCTGGATATTTTGAAAAAGGGAGCTTGGACATTTGATGTCTTGGGGCCGCTTTTTCGTTCTGCGCTTATGAAGAGGGTTCAAGGACAGAACCCCTCTCTTTCGCTTCAAGATCGCTCGATGATGGAGCTGACACTTCTCGCTTACCGGCAAACGCATTCCTCCGCGGAACCTGTTTGCTTCACGGACTTGATAATTGATCCCACCCTTCAATCAGAAGCGGGCAGGGCCGCGCTTCTTGATCTTGCAGAAAGCACCGTTGATGGCGGTTCCACCGCTACCTTCACGGCCGATGAGCAAACTTGCATTCATGCCGCCATCGAAGAGGTCGCCAAATACGCTCCAGACACGGCTCAAGAATTTCGTCGCTGGATCACCCATTTTCTGAAGCTGGATGGGGTTCCCTTTCGGTCGGCCTCACATCCTCACGCCTTCGGCTGTATTTTTCTAAGCTCTCGAATCACTACGATGAGCTCCTCGGAGCTTGCGACATCACTTGTTCATGAGATGGGGCACCAGGACCTCTTTTTGCTAAACATCATCGACCGATTGATTCAGGAACAGGCTGACTACAAAATGGCTCATGCTCCCTTCCAAGGAGTGCTTCGTCCCCCTATCGGTCGCTTGCACTCCTACTTTGCGCTTTACCGAATGATCCAGTTTGAACGGCTGGCTGGATTGGATACTCAGGTGCACTGCCGTCTTTTTTGCGAAACCAGAGAGTCCTTCACCCGAGAAGAACTGACGGATTACGGCTTTCAAATCGTCGAAGCTGCCGCCACCTTTATCGGAAGCCACTCACCACTGAGGGAGCAACGAGTTTTATGACAAGCATCGTCTTTAAAAATTCAATTATTAGAACCATTCTTTTTCTAGGAGCACTTATCATGACGAACACCAGTACCGCGGCCTCAGAGACGCCGTTAAAAATCGGTTACGTTCCAACTAGCTTTCCCCGCGATATGGTCGAAGTGAACCAATTCGCCGAACACGCAATTCTCGGTCAAATCCTTGAGCCTCTGGTCGACGCCGACCGCTTCGGAAATATGACGCCTGGATTGGCGAAAAATTGGAACGTATCATCAGACGGGCGCACTCTGACCTTCGATCTTTTTCCGGATCGTGTTTTCTCAACCGGCAAGTCGATCACATCCAAGGATATCGTTTACTCGCTGACGCGTCACCTGCACGGCGGCTCCCAATCACGCAACTTTCTCACTTCAATTGAAAGCATCGCGGTCAACGGCCCGAATGGGCTCACCATCAAATTGAAGGAGCCGAACGTCGCCATTCTCAAAGCTCTGACCCGCGATCATCTCGGCATTGTCCCTGATGGATGGGTATTTGACCCGAAATCCGACGAGCCGATCATCGGCTCCGGCGCATACCGACTTGTTCGTAAAAGCGGAAAATGGTTGCTCGTGATCAACGAGAAGTTCCCGCAAAAGGAGAAAATTTCCATTCCGCAATGGGAACTGGTGTTCTTCTCCCCTGAAGGATCTGGCGTCCTTGGAGCCCCCCTTCCTGATTACGCCCCTTTGATTACTCAGCAGGGACGGGACGACCTCGAATCCGAATTCAAGAAAAAGGGAATTCCCGTCGAAATCAAAGAACAACTGAGCTTCGTTCAGACATCTCTTTGGTGGTATCCTCACGGCGAACGCTACCGTTCCGCGGAAGACAAAGCGCGGATTATGGGCTTTCTCAGCGATCTGGTCGAGGCCCGCTGCGAACAAACGAAGTGCAAACGGGCGACAGGAATCGTGCCAGTCGGTATCGCCGGATACTTACCCGAGCCGCTGAAGATTGTGACCACTCATAAACACGTCGAAAAGAAGATCAAAGTGCGCCTGGCAGCCATGGGAGTTCTATTCGACTTCCTCTTTGAAGGAAAGACGGCTGCCGAAATCGCGGCGAAACACAATCTTGAGTTCGAGTTTTTCACCTTTTCACCGGCAAACCTCAAGGATCTGACTGTCAAAAAGCCGGATGTTGTCATGGGAAGCTGGGCCGGTGGCTTCAACGATCCCGAAGGCTTCCTCCCACTTCTCAATCAGCTTCTTGCAACTGACTTCGTGAAGTTCCTGGAAGACTTGGCTCCGCTTTATCAAAAGGCCCGTACCGAACAGAACTGGACCAAGCGCGCAGAACTTTTCCGCGAATTCAATGAGCGCCTTGTGAAAGAACAGCGAATGGTTCCCGGCTGGAAGATCCCCATGTATTCGGTTCGACGCCCGAATCTCAAAGAAGAGGAAATTGGGTTTCGCTATACACCACGACTGATCAACGTAAAGAAAGGCAAGTAAATCGTGTCAGCCCCCCGCGACCTATTCAGAAAGATGAGCTTGAGGAGATTCTTCGTCCTCATCATCTGTACGGGGGTTATCGTCTGCTCCGCAGTCTATACCTTAGCGCAGACGTGGCGGGACTTCGACCGGGAGAAAGAGTCTCATACCGCGTTTCAACGGAAGATTTCGGCGATGATGGCGAACTCGCTTCGAGAACCGCTGGTGCAGGGAGCTTCGATAGAAGCCAGTCTTCGCATCCAATCCTTTCTCAAACAAGATCCCAGCGTGATCTGCATGACCATCGACGGCCGCAGCACCCCCGGAGCGAACTGCGACGGTAAAAACCTGGCGGCTAAATTCATTTTCCAAACCCACGATGATCTTTTCTATGATGTCAACCAGGCCAATCTACTCGCCAAAGTAAATATCTTCTATGACAACTCCAGCCTCTATGGGGCTTGGAAGAAAAAACTGCGTGACTCCCTGGTCATCAATCTGTTGATTTCACTTCTGGTCTTTTCGTTTATCGGCATCCTGGCCGCACGACTCCTCCGCAGCGACATAAGGACGGTTCTTGATGAATGCAACCCCGAGAAGCAGGGAAAACAGACCTCTGAGGGCATTCGCATCAAAGAGTTCTCCCATCTTTTTCACGAGCTCAAGGGATACATCGCGGAAGCCAAGCTCAACGCCGAAGCCAGAGCCGCCGCGGAGATCGCAAAACAGGTTGCTCATGATATTCGATCCCCGCTTGCGGCGCTCCGCATGACGATTGAATCACTGCAATCCTTGAACGAAAACACGCGTCGGACCATCCAGTCTGCCTTTGAACGGATCAACGATATTGCCAACGACCTGATGAACAGATGGCCCGCGGTCAGTCGGACTATGACCACGGACGAATCCTCCGAACGACAGGTGGAACTCCTCAACGATATCGTAGAAAGCATTGTTTCAGAAAAAAGAATCCAGTACCGGGAGCTCTCGGGGATCGCCTTCGAGCTGCGAACCGACCGCAATGCTCACGCTCTTTTTTCTCACATATCAGGGCACCGCCTCAAGCGAGCCCTGTCCAACATCATCGACAATTCATACGAAGCGATCAGCCAACAAGGAAAAATTATCATTTCGATCACGCATGAAGGCGCCCATGCGCGGATCTCGGTGAAAGATACCGGCAAGGGTATCCCGGCAGACATTCTTCCTAAGCTGATGCAAAAGGGAGGCACGTTCGGAAAGGAAAAAGGCAATGGCCTCGGTCTCTACGATGCCGCCAAGACCATTGAGGCATGGGGAGGCAGAATTTTCCTGGAGTCCAAAGTGGGCCAAGGCGCGGAGGTCGTTATCACCCTTCCTCTTGCGAAAGAGCCCGAGTGGTTCGCCCGCAAGATCATTTTCGATTCAGGGACCACCATCGTATCTATTGACGATGATGTCAGCATTCACGAGATCTGGCGTTCCAGATTCAACCCGTTGATCGAAAACTTCGATGGTATACGCTTTCTGACATTCTCCTCGATCACTGAATTTATCGAATGGCACTCTATCAACGCGGAAGGCAACCACCTTTTTCTTATCGACTACGAATTTTTTCATCAGAAAATGACCGGGCTTGATCTTGTCGAGCGGCTTCATATCGAGCAAAAATCCATCTTGGTAACGAGTAGATATGCCGAACCATCCGTTTTCCAGAAGGCCAAAAAATTAGGGGTCTCGATTCTTCCCAAAAACCTGGCGGGCTTTGTTCCCTTTGAGATCGCGGCCTGAAGCTTTCATTGAGGCCAACTCAAGGGTGGCGTCTGCATTCAACACGATCTCTAGGCTCGCCCGGCTCGAAACCGACCGCAACTCGTGACAAGCATCGGATGGCAAGAAGGATCTCGCTACTTGGCAGATTTTTGACTCAACTCGAGAACTCGATCTTAAATTGAAATGCTAATCTCCGCAGCTCGTTACATAAAGCCAGTTTCCGGGGCCAACATACACTGAGTGTAATGAACCTTGGCTCGTCCGAACGGCATCGACGTCCCATCCTGGTTGCGCAAAGTTAATTGCCGAGAGTGTCGTATTGGAAATTAAATCTGTATTATTTCCAGCAACTAAGGCTGTCGAAAGCGGGAAGCTTCCGGTGGAATTATTATTTACAGCTAGGACACCTGAGTTTCCCGAACCGATTGGATAAACGACATAGGCGTCTCCTGTACTTGTGAACGTAAGAGCTGCACTCAAAAGCCCATCGGAAGCAGCGGCAAGTCCACTCACGCCAGCTGTTAGGTTTTCCACATAAGAGTATGACCAACTAGAAAGGGTCGAGCAGCTGGCAAAAGCAGATGTGCAGTAGGAATAAAAGATGCGATTGTTCGCTCGGTCATAGAAGGTAATGGCCGGTCTATTTGTAGCGGGATTTAATTTTACTTTTGCACCCATGCCCGAGGCGGTAAAAGATGAAACACGGGTAGGTGTTGACCAAGTAATACCGCCGTTGACACTTTGTGCATACTCCACTCGGTTGCTTGCTGAGCGATTGTAATAAGCGACCACTATGTTTCCATTGGAATCATAATCCGTAGATACGTTTGATATCGAGTTTGCTAAATTAGTAGAAACTATTTGAGTTGTGCTCGACCAAGCTCCAGTAGTTGGATTTAAACGAGATGCCCACACCCCCGTCTTTGATAATGTACCGTGATTCGCAACTCCAACAACTAAAACAGGGGTGATGCCAGATGCAGACTTATCCATTGCGAGTGCAACGCTATGATATGCAGGAGCAACGGCGGCCGTTACCGCAGTTGCAAACGGGAAATGATAAGTTGACCAAACGCCCGAGCCATCAGTTTCTGTATTGGTCACAAGGAAAAATCTCAAAGTCTGTTGGTCATAAAATGCGATCCATGGCTTGTTACTCGTATCAAATGCCAGAGCCACCGCTTGGGGTTGAGCAACAATTGGTACCGCGCGAACTGACCAATTTGAAGTTGCAAGTGATCCGATCCGGTACGCGTACCGTAAAATTCCTGCCGTAGCAGAGTTTGTCGAATAATCGACAAAAGCCGATGCTGGAGTTCCTTCCGAAGTTGATGCAATAGAGACGTTAGGCACCTGGTTTGCGGTCATTTGCAATTGTCCGTCGACGGTTAAAGGAGTTTCATAAAATGCCGATGAAGCATTGTTTGAGGCAATCGCCGTGTTTTCCACCCAACCAAAAGTTAAATTGCCTGGAAAAGGCGAAGCTGCCGCCGTTCTTGCGTAGGTCGTATAGGCTTGAGCAAGACTTGCATCAACAGCAAAGCCTCCACGCGTAGCGCCTGCTGCAGCAAGTGTCGCAGTCGCTACGTTCCCCGATGCGTTCCAAGCGGTAAACGATCCCGTAATCGTATTGTAATACTTAATGTTCGTAGTGCCTTCATTAGCAGCGATATGGTAATTGCCACCTGAGTCACGTTGAAGCACCAAATAAGCATTTCCACTTGTCGCCGTGGTTCCTGCAATCGCTCCACTTGACGTCATAGCCGCAACTGTTCCTGAGGCACATCCACCACCAGCAAATGAGGATTGATAGTAGGTAATGTTTGTACCATTGGTTAAAGCTGCTCGCACGGGCGCATCAATAGTTGATGAATCAATTGCGAGCTGAACGCTTGCTCTGTTAGCGCCAGAACCCGTTAAGGCTTGCAGCGCTCCTCCGGCCCACGAGGCAATACCAGTCAAGCAGTTAGCTAGGTTTGCCTGACGGCAAATCGCGTAGGACGAATTTGTGGCGCCCGTAAGTGCCACAGTTGGATAGTATGTAGAGGCTCCTGCCTTACACCATCCAAGCCCTAGTGAATTAGGATTCGTGCCAACCGTACCCAAGGTTGTAGACGGCGCAGAATAATTCGCTCCCGAGTTGCAATTTGTACTACAAATAATAAGGTTTGCCGTCCCCGCAGTATTTCGGGCGTAGAGAATTGCTACCTGGTCTAAGGGATTGACGTTAATTTCGATAGAACGGTTTGCTATTCCTCCCGTGTCCAAGTTTGTCAGAGTCCAGGTTGCTGAGTCCGTAAGGCTTGAAGTGCTTCTGATCGCCATTTGTAAAGTCGTTGTCGAATTTGACCAAACAACAATTGGGATTCCAGAGCTTAAAAAGGCCAAACGAATAAAGGTGTAAGAGGTCGAGTTGCCAGCGGCGATAATTTCTGTTTTCCAATCCGTGCCATCCCAGAAGGTATAGCGAACGCAAAGGCATCCTGCATCTACATATGCCGATGCAGGATAAGTTGTAGATGGGATCACCTTGATGTCTGACCAGGCTCCCCTTATGGCCACAGTGCCAGCGGCCGCTCTCTCTCCCTTCCACAAGACTGAGGTCGACGGAGCGGAGCAAGTGTTCGCGTTATTGGACGATCCCGGCGTTGGCGAGGTAGGGGAGGTAGAGCTGAGATTAGAAGCTGACCCATCTTTTCCACAACCAGTGAGCATGAAAGCTCCGGCAGTCAAAAAAACAAACAGAATACGTGTTGCACATTTTCTCATAGACAGTCCTCTCAGTATCCTAATTTAAAACCCAGTGGCAGAGCTAAGTCAGTTCGTACATCCTGAGCACTTGATGTACCTCTCGAACCCGTTCCATCGAAATTCGCCTGGTATCGGTTGTATTCAACTCCGGCAAAAATTGAGAACGAATCACTGATTAGATAATCAACAGTCAGCTTCAGTTCAGTCCCCATAAATTTTGGATTATTCCCCGAAACTTGAGACTTCTCGCTGATCTGATAGGGCAGGTAAATACCAAGGCCTGGTTGAATGATAAAACTATCACCTGCTTTTATCTCATATGAAGCGTGGAGAAGCAGGCCTTGTGAAGATTGCATCGTTGAAATATTATTTGGACTAGTATCATCCCCACCTTGCATTAGAACTGAGTAGCCAAGGCCTAGCCGCAAATTTTGAAACATCCCCGAATCAACAGGTACGAATGAAACCATTAGAGTATATTGGTTCTTCGACATTGTTATTTGTGAGGGCGTAAGACCCGAGGGGGAGTTGACTGAATTTGAACCGTGCTCATAGAAAAAGTTGACTCGAGCCGAACTGTCTTTGAATTGATAGGAAACGTCCGCCCCGAGCATAGGTCCGCTTTTTCCGGGAAGCTCCGATGAAAACCCCGAGCCTGAAACATTGGATGAAAGGCTTGTTATTCCAGAATAGATATTGATATATCTACCGTCATCAATTGAGGATTGGGCAAAACAGTATTGACTAAAAAAAATGGTTAATATTATCGTGATTGTCTTCATAGAGTTGGAAGCTCCCAGTCCAAGTATGGTTGCAGGGGATGCGGAGTTTTGCTTTTTTCTGCCGCAGGCTCTCTGGACTTTTCAGCTAAAATGGACAACTCATCTGTAACGACAGACTTTTGTGATTCAGGAACTTCCATTTTTGATAACACGTCAGTCGCCTTTTGAAACTCACCCTTGCGCGTGTATGCAGACGCAATATTTACTTGGGCTTTAAAATAGATAGGTGATGCAGGCTCAATCTTTGACCACTCAGAAATAGCTCGGTCCATTTTTTCTAATTTAAAATACGCAACACCTAAATCGAAGTTTCTCCACACTGATGGCTCTCGAATATCCTTGAGTGCAGACACCGCATCAGCAGTCTTGTTAAAATGGTCATAGATATTTGCTAAAAATAGATAGCCCGCGTCAGTTCGACTACCTTTCACACAATTTTCGATCACCGCAATGGCCTGGCTTTGTTGCCCTACCAGAGATAACATTTTTGTAAGCTCGACTGCCGCCCACAAATTTTTAGGATTATTTTTGTTAAATAATGAAAGTTGTTTGCCAGCTTCCGCGTTATCATTTCGTTTATACAAAAACTTCGCCCAGCTTCTGATGCCAGCCTCGTTGTCTGGACTTAATGTTAGCAAGGCATTAAATTGGCGATCACTTTCTTTTGAATCTCCAAAATAGCCAGAGGCTTCGGCCAGCCTTAATCTCGATTGCATATTTTTCGGATTTAATGCCAATGAAACCTTAAAATTTGAAATTGCTTGTTGGTATTCCTTCTTTTCAAAAAAGGCGTTGGCCAAGCTTTCCCTGCAGACATAATTGTTCGGAAATTGCTCGATACATTTTTGTGCAACTTTTTTAACTTCAGGATATTTTTGAATCGCTAGGGCACTTTGCAGGTACAGGCCCACGATGACTTCGTCATAAGGACGATTATCGTAGGCAGACTTTAAATCCTCGTAAGCTTTAGCCGGTTCACCAAGCGCGGAGTACGACTTGGCTCGCAAAATTAGAGCGTCAGCTGAAGTTTTATTCAGCTCTAAAATTTTTGTAAAAGCAACCAGGGCATCGGTGTGCCGATTTAAACCCTGAAGAAGCAAGGCCTTTAGCCTAAGAACTTTAGGATCACTCGTCATCAATCTTTCGGCAAATTCAACTTGCTCCAAACCTTTTTCTAAGTCGCCATGTTCGTAGCGCGTTTGAGAAAGCAAGAGTTTAAATTCGCCGTTAAACGGACTTTTCTCAATTTCCCTCGAAAGCATTTGAAAGGCTTCATCCCACTGAGAAGTAGCCTTCAGACTCTTCACGAGGGCCGCGACAATACTGAATCTGTTGTTTGCAGCCGTTTTTAGGTCCTTGCGTAAAATCTTGATCGCAGACTTATGATCGCCACTCGCTTGATCAACGATAGCTTGATTAAATAACGGATCGTTAGTAATGTCCTCGCTCACTTGGGCTGAAGCAGAGAGTGTCCCGCAGGTCAAAGTTGTAAACACTAGATAGATCAATAATTTCTGCATATATTATGTCTCCACAGCTTCATTTCGGTACAATGATTATTAATATTAAAGAAAAAGGGATTTTTTAGACCAAGGCCCTGCGAAACAGCGTCAAAAAAAGAAGCTCAGACCTACGGATGGGATAAAAAGTGATCTGCTAAAATTTGTTTGTGAAGGCAGGCTGGAGGTACTCTGGTTTTTCGACGTGTATGTCGCTGAATAGTAGGTTATCGCAGCAACAAGCCTGACGTGCTTGTAGATTTCCGGCTGCAGACTTAATCGGGCGAGGTATGCCGATCCGGTCCACTGTTCGGAGCTTACGCCGCTAACTTTGTAGGTCGCTTGCACCGTGGGACTTCCAGCGAGTGTCAAAGAGTAGAGGCCGTCTTTTCCAAACTGCATTTTTGCTGCAAACAGAATGTTGGTTGCTACCATATTTGCTACTGCTGAAGTATCTTTGGGTTCAAGTGACGAAATATAAAGATACTCTGCGCCAAAATACAAATTCATACGTTCAAGTGCTTTTATGTAAAGATTAAAATCATAGTAAGACCTTTGATCAAGTGAATTTGACGAGAGTGAATTTTGATCCTGAATGATCCCAAAATCTGTACCGATATTGAATTTGGCATGGGCTGGATTCGAGAATACCAGAAGCGCGATAATTAAAAAAAATGGACGACCTACTATTACCATCCTATCCCCACGGCCATCGTCAACCCACTTAAATCAAACTGTTGTTTGAGCAGAGTCGCGCTTTGCTTAGAGAGGGAAATCTCTCCAAAAAATCCCCATCTTCTGGCGCCGTCATCACTGACAATCCACTCTCCCCCTGCCGCAGCCGCATAGCCAAGCGAAAACGCCTGATCGCTATTGGGTATGTTCGTAAAAGCAACGCTTTTATTTAATGAAATATAGTTGTAGCCAACCGAACCCAGCGCACTAACATAAACATTGAAACCTTTTTTCCGACGCTGAATGGGATAAAGCTGCAGACCAAGCTGCGTACTTGCTGAATAGAAACTAAACTTCGGCGTGACTTTTGAGGTGCCATCTAGAAAGGTTTGACTACCAGCAAGAGTTGTCGCGGAAAAGCCCGCGAACGGTACAAGGTAGCTACCGTCTCCTAAGACTGTTAAGCCAAAACCGTAGCCAGCGCCAGATTCTCCAAATGACTTTCCTGTGTCACCGGAAAAATAAGTCTGTTGCCCACTCAACCGTGTCCGAGGGAACATCGCGTAATCTGCCTTTGCGGTAGATACGTTGCTAAGTAAAATTATTAGTCCTATTTTTAAACTTATTCTCATCTCTCCTGTCAATCGGCTCTTTTTGAGAAAATCTTAATTATTCCAAAATATTCCAGTCTTTAGGCTAATTCTGGGGGGAAACATTAAGTTTGATTTTAATTGGCCGAAAGGTAAAAAATGAAACGTCTTAAATCAAAACATTCAAATAATTTAATCCTGTATTTCTCCTCGCTGTTGTTAGGTGTTGTGGTGTGTAGTTGCGCCAAGCCGCCTGATGATCCTACGGCCAATGGCGCAAGTCGGTATCTCTATATGTCGAGTGGTATGTGTCAGGCAGGAAGTAACACCACCTTTACTACGCTAACTGCATCCAATCGGGTCATTCGCATAAATTTGAACACTGGATTAACTGACAGTATACTCGCGGACTACAATTCTCCCCCCGCGACCACAGGAGATTCGCCAGTGGGTATTGCTCCGTTTGACTCCGACAATATTATGGTGGTGATTGAGCGAAGTGGTGCTCGGAGATTAGAAAAGGTTCCTAAGTCAGCATATGCCACAAGGATTCCATTTAGCAACGATACCACCAGTGCCCTTACAAATACTTTATTGGGGATGGTTAAGACACCGGATAACGGTTATATTATTTCTCGGACTAACGGCACTGCGAAAATTAGTTCTTCTGGATTAACTCAAGTTGCTACTTTTATGACGAATAATCCAGGCGGATCTTGCGGGACCGCGAACAATAAATACGCTGCGCTTGCAGCAACCAGCTTTGGCCATCTATTTTTTGCAAACTCAGCCGCATCCAATAATAAAATCGGAATTATTAAAAATTCTGGATCGACTTGTCTTGGGGGGCTTGCGGCCCCAAGCGCAACTGCCTTTCCCTCGGCTGCGGTTTTTATTCCAGGATATGAGCAAATTATTGTTGCTTACGCAGG
>JAHBUU010000051.1 GCA_019637895.1 Pseudobdellovibrionaceae bacterium
CCGGATGACAAACGCTCCCGCAGCTTGGATGGCTCGATGTACAGGGAGTTCGCTTCGGTCCAAGGGCCGACGGGATTGTGCATGGTCTCGTTCAAAACCTTGTTACGGATTGAAACGGCGCCCGCCGACGTGGTGACGATCTCAAAGAGAGGATGTTCGGATTTCATCGGCGGCGAGCCTAGCTCAAATAGGACCTCGCTTCATCCTGAAAAACTCGTTTTCGCGAACTCCTGTGATCAAATCTTCCACAATCCTTCTTAGAGCCTGCATCCATAAAAAAATGACCATCCGCTACTTTGAGACAAGCACGCGGGCCTTGAAAGACTCGCCGAAAACGCAGAAAGGACGAGCAAATGACGACTTTCATCAGAAACCAAAAAGGAGCCATTGGGTGGATTCTTCTTTGGGTCATCGGAATCCCTATCCCTATTCTCCTTGCACTGTTTTTGATCCGCGGATGCACATGATTTTTCATTTCACACCATGAAGGAGCCAACACTATGAAATCTTCCACGAAACCATTCCTGATCGCGACCGTCCTGCTCAGCGCTGGATTGGCCTTTGCTGAAGGGACTCCCGTTCAGCAAGACAATACCGCTCGCAATAAACAAGACGGCTCGGTGGTCACGCCGACGGCGGACCAACAGGGAAATTCACAAACCGATCTTGAAATCACGCGCAGAATCCGGGCCGACCTAGTCGCCAACAAGAGCCTGTCGACCTACGCCCAGAACATCAAGATCATCACACAAAACGGCCGAGTGATCCTGCGAGGACCGGTTCGATCGCTCACGGAAAAAGCCGAGGCCGAGCGCATCGCTGGCGTCGTCGCAGGAACAACATCGGTCACAAACGATCTCACCATCACGAAATAACAACAGGAGGAAATATGGCCATCAATATGAACGTCAAAGGCAGAAAATCGGTTTTTGGACTCTTCCAAAGCCGGATCGAAGTCGAACAAGCTGTGGATGCTCTGAAGGCTGCAGGCTTTCGCCACTCGGATATCTCTGTTCTCTTGCCCGAGATGGGCGATACGCAAAACTTTGCCCATGAAAAAGGGACCAAAGCACCCGAAGGAACCGCAACCGGCGTCACCGCAGGTGCACTGATTGGCGGGGGCTTGGGATGGCTGGTGGGAATTGGCTCGATCGCCATTCCAGGGCTGGGGCCTTTTATTGCGGCAGGTCCGATCATGGCTGCTCTGGCCGGGGCCGGTGTCGGAGGCGCCGTCGGAGGTCTGACAGGTGCCTTGGTGGGAATGGGAATTCCCGAGTACGAAGCCAAACGATATGCAGGTCTCGTTGAGCGCGGAGGTTTTCTGATTTCCGTGCATGCCGATGATGCTGATTGGCTTCGCAAGGCCAAAGACATCTTGGAGGCCCAAGGTGCCGAAGACATCTCGTCCATGGGTGAAGTCCAAGGTGACAGCAATGACCGCTTCACAAGGACCGACCGCGATATCGAGCAACGCTTCTAATTCATCGTCCCCGGGGAAAATTTCTCCGGGGACTTTCCCAAGGAGGACTCTATGGTCGCACGATTGGACTCCGAGAAACCTGGACAGGATCAAGAGGACATTTTGTCCGACCAGGACCAAACGTCCTTGAGCGCCGATCCCTCGGACGACCTCAGAAGCAAAGGCGGTCCCAGCGCCCTTGATCTTGAGGATGAACCCGCCGAATTCACCCGTGGTGAAATCGACGTCAAAACACAGATGGATCGCACGACGCGAATCACACAGGCCAATTCAACCAGACACTATGATTTGGACGATTCACCCGAAACAACACCGGGTGGACTCGAAGAAGTGTTCGCCAAGACGGACCGCGATCTCAATTCATTGCCACGAAAAACCCGGGACGATCTTGAAATCAACGAAGAGACGGAAGAAGAAGACATCGTGTCCGATGGCAAGCAATTCATCGACATCGACGAGGTTTCCGAAGAGATCGATCTTTCCTCTGAACAGCTCGATTTCGGAGAAATGAACGAAGAGGAGGCTCGTGAATCCGGATACTTCGGCGAAGACGAGTTCGACCGATCAAAACCTTTGCCGAAATCCCATTCCCACGAATCTCCAACCGGATCCTTGACCGATGTCGGGGCCGGAAGATCCTCGGCCGTCACGAGCCGCGGCAAACATCCTGTTCATTGAGACGTTCAAAGTTCTTATACTTTTGGAGTGGGACTCTAAAAAGTCCCCTCCTGAAGCATCACCAAGGTGCAGTCTTCGATGACCTGAACTCCAGATTTTTCGAGCGCCCTTGCCAGTGTCGGATTCTCACTCCCTGGATTGAAAATCACCCGTTTCGGATGAAGAGCCAAGATCTGGTCACTCAATGCCGTGGATCGATCAGGTCCCACGTACATCGTCAATGTATCGATCGGTCCTTTGAGATCCTTCAGGGATTCATAGACGGGAACCCCTTCGAGTTCTTTCATTTTCGGACTGACCGGCACCGGTCGATGCCCGTAATCGGAAAGCATCCGGAAAGCGCGGTATGAAAAACGTTCCGGGTTTTTCGAAGCCCCCAAAATTGCCACCGTTTGACCCATTCAGACCTCCCCAACACCAGCCCCGGAACCATTCCCAGGCCTTTTCCCGGCCGTGGTTCTGCAAGAAGTTCAGGGCTCTTTTCCCATAAACATCGTCCGCAGATCCCAGCCCTGGACTCAAAGTTGCTCTATTCTGGCCGAGATTGAAAGGTGTTCCATGAAATCATCATCTGCTCTTTTCCTGACAGGCACGGCGTTCCTCCTCACAATGGGCTGCCAGCCAGCACCCGAAACCCAGAAAGCCGAAGGCGACAGCGTCCAAGAAACCGTCTTGACCGCTGAGGAGCAATTCATCGCTGGTCTGACTCAAACCAACTGGTGCGTGGTCGAATCGAAAGGAAGTCCCTTCGAAGCGGAAAGCGCCGTGGCCATTACTTATCTCAAAGAAGGTTATGCCCTGATCAAATCTATTCGCTCAGAAAGAGCGGGGGCCGCTGTGGTCGAAGATGGGGCTGCTGCCATGTGGACTTATGAAGATGGTCTTTTGACCTTCAGGAATCTTCTGACCGAAGAGGTCACTCGATCCACGGCTTCATGGGTCAACTATACTCCTCAAGTGCAAACGGGAAGCTTGTGGGGTTATGGCGTCTCGGCGACCGAACAGACCTGCCTGAAGACAGAAACGACGGAAGACCCGGTACAAACCGAAATCCACTGTCCTTGTGATTTGCATAAAATCTGGAAGCAAACAGAAAACTAACCCTCGCTCCTGAGGACCTTTCGTTCTGCCTGTAGATTTTCGAGCGTCTCCATCTCGGTCAAAGTCTTTTCCTCGAGAGACTCGATCTCTGCGCTGCGCTCGTGGAGATCTTTCGCAAGCTGAGCCGCCATGGCACCTGTCGATTGAATCAACTCTGTCGTCAAACGGTCCCTCTCCTCGGACAACTTGGCTGTCTTCTTTTCCAGATCCGGAAGCAAACGTTCGATTCGACGGACTTCGCTTTCGATCTGTTTAAGCCTTTGTTGTCGGGAAACTCCGACCGACTCTGCCCCCGTCTTTGCCGAAGAGACCGTTTTCTCCGTGGTTTTCATCCCAACAGCGGATTCGGACAAAACACCTTTTTGCAAACTCCAGACATACTCGTCATAAGTTCCAGGCCAAGTTTCAATCTGTCCGTTTTCGATGGCCAAAATTTTCGTCGCGATCCGACGGATGAAGCCCCGATCATGACTGACGACAACGAGACTGCCTTCATAGGCGGCCAAGGCCGAAGTCAGGGATTCGACCGTGTCAAAATCCAGATGGTTCGTCGGTTCATCCAGAAGCAACAAACTCGATTTTGAAAGCAGAATCTGCCCCAAGGCCACACGGGCCTTTTCGCCTCCGGAAAGGACCTTTACTTTCTTTTCAATGGCATCACCGCCAAACAACAAGCTCCCTGCCATGTTCAAAACGTCTTGCTGATAGACCTCGGGATGAGCCGCCTTCGACAAGGATTCAAAAATCGTTTCCTCGGGATTCAGTTGGTCCGCCGAGTGCTGGGAAAAAATCGCCTTGGTGACACCCATGCCCTCTTTGATCTCTCCGGCCAACAAAGGCAAACGACCGGCAAGGACCTTTAACAAAGTCGATTTTCCAGAGCCGTTCACCCCGACGATCCCCAAGTGCTGACCACGCTCCAAAACCAGGTTTACGTCAGACCAGACGGGCTTATCGCCATATCCGCAAGCCAGCGAGCGAACGCGCAGGACCTCTTTCCCGGTTTTGCTCGGGGGAGGAATCGGAATTCTCGCCCGTACTGGGATCGGCTTGACCTCGATGACTTCCATTTTCTCAAGGGACTTCAATTTTGACTGCGCTTGGCGGGCTTTGGTCGCCTTGGCTCCAAATCTGGAAACGAAATCCAATATTTGTTCTTTGCGGGCTGTCTGATTTGCCGCCGTTTTTTCGAGCTGCTCGCGAAGCATGGCTTTTTGTTCAAAATAGTCGTCGATCTGTCCGGGGAATTTTGTGATCTCGCCGCCTTCGACTTCGACCGTATGGTCAGTCACTCGCCGCAAGAATTCGCGATCATGGGAAATCAGCAGGAAAGCGCCTTTATATCCCTGCAGAAAGTTTTCAACTACAAGGACTGTTTCCAGATCCAAAAAGTTGGTCGGTTCATCGAGCATCAGAAGATTCGGTTCTTGTCCGATCAACGACAGCAATTTCACGCGCATGCGATAGCCGCCCGATAAACTCGAGAGCACGCGCTTATAATCGTTTTCGAAAAGACCCAGTTCGCGACCGTTTTTTTTCAGATCCCACAAAGGCATCGAGCACTGACGGACCAGACACTCTTCGATGGTCTCGTCGGTTTTCCACTCGGCCTCTTGTTCAAGATACCCCAGCCTCAGGGCTTTCGCTTTGATGACCGTGCCCGAGTCAAATTCCTCTTGGCCGGCGATCACTTTCAGCAAAGTCGTTTTGCCAGCTCCATTCGGACCGATCAGACCGATGTGCTCGCCTTCATTCACGGCGAACGAAGCATCGGCGAAAAGCGTTTTCGCGCCGAAGGCTTTATGAGCTCCCATGATTTGAAGAAGAGTGGATGCAGCCATTGAACAAACGATTATGAGCGAAAGTGAAAAGGAACGGAAGAGCACAAAAAAAATCGGGCTCCCGAAGGAACCCGATTTTGGAAAATCAATTCGGATAAACCGAGATCTTACCAGCGACCGCCGCCGCCACCGCCGCGTCCACCACCGAAACCACCACGGCCACCGCCGCCTTCGCGTGGAGCCATTGGCTTAGCTTCGTTGACAGTCAGTTGACGTCCACCGAAATCTTGACCGTTGAAACGGCTGATTGCGTTCTGAGCATCAGCATCAGAACCCATTTCGACGAAACCGAAACCTTTGCTGCGGCCGGAATCGCGATCAGTGATGATACGAACGCTTTCTACTGTTCCGCACTCACCAAATGCTTCGTGCAGACCTTCTTCAGTTGCAGAGAACGGCAAGTTGCCGACGTACAATTTCTTACCCATATAACCTCCTCAGGCTGGGAGCCACTTTCAGGAGAATATGGGCCAAACGCCCGCAGACTCGAAAGAAGCAGTAACTGCCGGAGAACCTAGTCGGTTTTTTCCTGGATTCCTACTGGATAATGCGCAGCATCACTTTGTTTTTTCCGAGATTTGGTTCGCCATGTAGATTTTCCAGAGGGCCGACGTGGATTCGAGGCCTTCCTGATCAATTCCAGCTGCCCTTCCACCATAATACCGAAAAGACGCAACAGATGATCATGCTCATGATTTGAGGCCTTAAACCCCCGGGAGTCGCCAAAAAGGTCGATCGTATGATGGATGGCCTCGATCGTGGAATGACACTCTGGCTGGGGCTGCTTTCGCACACGGAACTGCGAGGGAGCCGCGGGCGTGAAGCAGATTTTGGGAAGCATTTTCAAGTTCCGACTGACGTTCATGGTCTGACGAGCTGTCGCCCAAGTGCCATCAATGACGAAAATAATCAGCTTTTTGGTCGGTGGAAAGAGAGTCGATAAATCCGTCTGTGACTGAGTCAAATTCACGGCCGATTTGCCTGGGTAAAGAATCACCTTTTCCGCATCCTCGCGGGCAATCAATGCATTCACTCTCTCATCATCGGTGTAGTTGTGGCCTTCGATGAGGTGAGAGTTTTCCAGACAAAGATGGGCCATCCGACCTGTCGCTACACGACGGCGGGCCTCCAAAGGATGAATCAAAATGGCGAATTCGATCTTGGGATCGAAAGACTTGATGTGTTCGCAAAAACAGCTGAACTCGGGTTGACGGCACTGAACGCACATCTTGCGAAAGACCGGTTGGTCCTCTTCTCGTTCGCGTTTCTTTCGAAGGTATTCCCCGACGTTCATGCGTCGGTCCCCTCGGGAACAATCGGATGGATTTTCTTTTTTCGTTTTTTCGACTTCGGAGGAACCGCTGGGTTCTCTTCGTCCGACCGGTCCCAGGCTTCTTTCTTTTCGCGGTAATAGCTGGCGAAATCGTTCGCCAAGATGCGCTCTCTCATTTCCTTCATCATGCGGTGATAAAAGGTCAGATTGTGTTTACTGAGGAGCTTCCACCCCAAAAGTTCGTCGGCTTTCGTCAAATGATGAAGGTAGGCCCGCGAATACTGCGTGCAGGTGCCGCAGTCACAATCCGGATCCAAAGCCTCTTCGGAAAACTTGTAAACGCTTCGACGAAGCTGAAATTTCCCCTTGGACGTGAACGCCGTTCCCCTCTGAGCCAGGGCGGTCGGTAAAATGCAGTCGAACATGTCGACGCCACGATGAACGCCTTCCAGAATATCCAGGGGCGTCCCAACACCCATCAGATAGCGGGGCAAGTTCTTGGGCAGAAAACCCGCCGTCAGTTCGGTGAATTCGTAACGCTCGTCCTTGGTTTCCCCGACCGCGAGTCCTCCGATGGCATAGCCGTCGAATGGAATCTGCGTGAGCGTATCCGCGCTGATCTTGCGCAGATCCGGATAACAAGCGCCTTGAACGATGCCGAACATCGCCTGCGAAGATTCGCCACGGGCTTTGAAACTGCGAAGTGCCCAGCGATGGGTCAGATCCATGGCCTTTTTCGCTTCGGCATGGGACGAAGTCGATGGAATGCATTGATCAAGAACCATCATCACATCGCTGCCGATGGCTTTTTGGATCCGGATGCTTTCCTCGGGTGACAACAGATGCAACTTTCCATCGACGTAGCTTTTGAAGGTCGCTCCGTCTTCGGTCATCTTGCGCGAGTTCGGCAGCGAGAAAATTTGAAAGCCGCCCGAGTCGGTCAAAACAGGCCCCTGCCAATTCATGAATCGGTGGATTCCCCCGAATTTTTCAAAGACCTCGGCCCCTGGGCGCAACATCAGGTGATAGGTGTTCGCCAAGAGCATCCGCGAGCCTGTTGTGGTCAGGCTTTCGACGTTCAAACCCTTGACGGTGGCTTGAGTGCCGACCGGCATAAAGATCGGCGTCTGAATGGGCCCATGGGCGGTCATGAACCGGCCAGCTCTGGCATGGGAGTCCTGGGCTTCCGCCTCAAGATGAAAATTCAATCGACTCATGGGGTGGTCGTAGCACAACGTCTTGATTCCCGTTAAGTCATTTGTCACAACCCTCAGGCGGCCCCTAAAATAGGACTCTGCTCTAAAAAAGTTTCTTTGCGATGGAAGGCGACCCGATGAAATTTTCCGCTCTCAAGCTTTCTGGCGACACCCTGACCGTCCTGAGCGAACTGGGTTTCGAGGAAATGACTCCGATTCAGGCCGAAGCCATCTCCGCTCTTCTCTCTGGAAAAGACGTGATCGGACAATCCAAAACCGGAAGCGGAAAAACCGTCGCCTTCTCGCTGCCTCTGCTAGAAAAAATCGATCCCGAGAACCGGCATCTGCAGGCCCTCGTTCTGTGCCCGACCCGCGAACTTTGCACCCAAGTCGCTCGAGAGATCCGACGCCTGGGACGCCGACAGGCCGCTTTGCAGGTCTTGATCGTTTGCGGAGGTCAACCCATGGGACCTCAGCTCACCGGTCTTCGTATGGGAGCACAAATCATCGTGGCCACACCAGGCCGATTGGTGGATGTGTTCATGCGGGCCCGTCCCGATCTTGAGGATCTGAAAACGCTCGTCTTGGACGAGGCCGACCGGATGTTGGAAATGGGCTTCGAGGCGGATATGGAACTCATCATGAACGAGCTTCCGAAAACCCGGCAGACGGCTTTGTTTTCTGCGACTTATCCAGCGACGATTCAAAGCCTCAGTCGAAAGTTCCAGATCCAACCCGTCCGCATCGAAATCAAAGACGATGAAAACTCCAAGGCAAGCATCGGGCAGAGCTATTACGAAGCCGAGCCCGAGGAAAAACCACGCTTGCTTGCAAGAGTGCTGAGACGCCTGGATCCCGAATCGGCGATCATTTTCTGCAATCTGAAAATCACCACCACGGACCTGGCCGCTTCTCTGCAAAAGGATGGCTTTAGCGCCGCCGCTCTCAATGGAGACCTCGAACAACAAGACCGCGACGAGGTGCTCGCAAAGTTTCGAAATGGCAGCCTGCGGTTTCTGATTGCGACCGACGTTGCCGCCAGGGGCCTGGATATTCAGGATCTTCCCCTGGTGATCAACTATGAGATTCCGCAAGAGCCCGAGGTTTATGTCCACCGGATCGGTCGCACGGGCCGAGCCGGGCAAAGCGGCACGGCCATTTCACTCATTTCCGCTTTTGAAAAAATTCGCCTGACGGAAATTCAGCTCTCGACAGGATCGAAACTCGAGCTGGCTTCGCTTCCTCCAAAGGTCGATGCCTCGACAGAACCACGTTTGGCAAAAATGCAGACCCTTTTCATCGGCGGCGGGCGCAAAGACAAGGTCCGCCCTGGCGACCTCTTGGGGGCTTTGACGGGCGAAGCCGGGGGCCTTTCCGCCTCGGAAGTGGGGAAAATCGAAATTCACGACCACTTCGCCTATGTGGCAATCGCTCGCTCCGTGGCCACGCAGATTTTTCGCAAACTCGCCAACGGACGGATCAAGGGCCGAAAATTCACGGTCAAGCTTCTCGACTAGAATTGGCCCCTGTTCTGGGATATAGAGCTTCCCATGGCTAAGCTGAAAGTGAAACTCTCGCGGAACCTTCGTCGTTCCGTGATGCGCGGGCATCCTTGGATCTACAAAGAAAACATCGTGTCTCCGGGTCCCGTCGACAAGGCTCAGCTGTGCCAGGTCGTCGACACCAAAGGCGAACTCGCTTGGGCGATTTACGATCCCCACTCGCCTCTGTCGTTGCGGATCCTCAGTACGGACAAAGCTCCGCCCAATCAGGTTTTCTTTGAGAAACGCTTTACCCGCGCCCACACACTCCGCAGTCATGTGCGCTCGGACCTGACCACGGCTTATCGCTTGTTCAACGGCGAAGGTGATCTGCTGCCAGGCATTGTCTGCGACGTTTACAACGACATCGCGGTTCTGCAGTTCGATGGACAGGGGCCTTCCGAATACTGGGACAAAAGCTTCGTCGCCCAATGGTTGATCAAAAACACTCACTGCAAATCTGTGATCGAAAAGACCCGCCGAAACACCGATCGCACCACCGAGCTTTTGGCCGGTGAGGACCGCGACCCCGAGGTGGTGATCAAGGAAAACGGCGTGCTGTTCAAAGTAAATCTGGAAAAAGGCCAGAAGACGGGCTTCTTTCTGGATCAACGTGACAACCGCGACTACATCCGACGAACCAGCGAAGGCAAAAGCGTTCTGAATCTGTTCAGTTACTCGGGTGGATTTTCCATTTACGCAGGGCTCGGACGCGCTCGCAAAGTCGCAAGCCTTGACGTTTCCAAAGGGGCCATTGCCCTTGCCGAAGAGAACTGGGCCATGAACGGTCTTGAGCCCGCTCAGCACACCGGTCTTTGTGTCGATGTCTTCGAATATCTCGAGGGCGACGTCGAGATGTGGGATCACATCATCGTCGATCCCCCCTCAATGAGCCACTCGGAAAGCCAAAAGCAGCTCGCCAAATCGAAATACATCGAAGTTTTCACGGCGGCGGCGAAACGCGTCCGACCTCAGGGCGAACTGTCACTGAGCTCCTGCTCGAGCCATGTTTCATTCAACGATTTTTTCGAGATCATCGATGAAACTTTGTCCAATGCCCGACGTCGCGGACAGATTCTGCGAGTCTCGGGACAAGGCCCCGATCATCCGTTCCCACACGCCAGCCATGAGCAGCGTTATCTCAAATTCGTTCATCTCGCTCTCGATTAGAAAAAGGATCCTGATATGATTAGCACCTCCAACGTCAGTCTTCGCTTCGGCGCAAAAAAACTTTTCGAAGATGTGAACGTCAAGTTCACTCCTGGCAATTGCTATGGCCTGATCGGAGCGAACGGAGCTGGCAAATCGACTTTTCTGAAAATTCTCGCGAACGAGATTGAGCCAAACACCGGCGAAGTCGTCATGGCTTCTAGTCTGCGTCTGTCGGTTTTGAGACAGGACCACTACGCTTTCGACGAACACACCGCCCTTCAGACCGTTCTCATGGGAAATGACCGCCTTTTTCAGATCATGCGTGAAAAAGACGCGCTTTACGCAAAACCCGACTTCTCGGAAGCGGACGGCGTCAGGGCTTCGGAACTGGAAATGCTGTTCGGAGAACTCAATGGCTGGGAGGCCGAAGCCGAAGCCGGCACCATGCTCGCGGGCCTTGGAATCACTGACGATCTGCATGGAAAACTGATGAAGGATCTTTTGCCTGCCGAGAAAGTGAAAATCCTCTTGGCTCAGGCCCTCTTTGGACAGCCCGATGTTCTGCTGCTGGACGAGCCGACGAACCATTTGGATATCTACGCGATCCGATGGCTCGAAGAGTTTCTCTTGAACTTTGAAAACACCGTCATCGTGATTTCTCATGATCGGTATTTTTTGAACCGAGTTTGTTCACATATCGCCGATATTGATTTCGGGAAGGTCACGACCTATACGGGAAACTACGATTTCTGGCGCCAGGCCAGCGAACTGCAACAGCGGCTCTTGTCTGATCAAAACAAAAAAAGCGCCACCAAGGCCGAAGAACTGAAAAGCTTCATTCAACGCTTTAGCGCCAATGCTTCGAAATCCCGTCAGGCGTCGTCCCGGCAGAAACAACTGGAAAAGCTCGAGTTTCACGACATGCCGACCTCTTCGCGAAAACAACCTTATGTGGGCTTTGAACCCAAGCGCGAACTGGGCAATGACGTTCTGAACGTCGAAGGACTCGGGAAGTCTCTGAATGGCGAAGTTCTGCTTAAAAACATCAATTTCATGATGAGAAAGGGCGATAAGATCGCTCTCGTCGGGAAAAACGATCTCGCAAAAACACTGCTCCTTGATATTCTCGCCGGCGAAGCTCCCGCCGATGCCGGAACCTTTGCTTGGGGAATCACAACCTCTGTCAGCTACTTTCCGACCGATAACTCCAAGCACTTTGCCGGAGGTGAATCCTCATTGGTGGATTGGCTCAGACAGTATTCCACCGAGAAGGATGAATCATTTCTGCGTGGCTTCCTGGGGAAAATGCTCTTTAGCGGAAACGACGCTTTGAAAGCGCCGGCGGTTCTTTCCGGGGGCGAAAAGGTTCGGTGCATGTTCTCGAAAATGATGTTGTCCGGCGCGAACGTTTTGCTGTTCGACGGACCGACGGCCCACTTGGATCTGGAAAGCATCACCGCCGTCAACGAAGGCGTTAAGCGCTTCCCGGGGTCGGTGATTTTCACGTCTCACGATCACGAGTTCGTACAGACCGTTGCCAATCGGATTATCGAAATCGACACCGAGATCGTCTATGACAATCACATCACTTATGATGAGTATCTGGAGAGCAAACAGCCGGCTCCCCTCAAGTAGCCAATCCCGTTCAAAGCGGAGCTGAAATTTGACGTTTCAGCTCGCTCCACTCGCGCTCGAGCTGCTCTCGAACCGAGGGATGAGAAATTCCAATCAGAGCCTTGGCTCGCTCGTTCAAGGTTTTTCCAAACAGGTTCACCACCCCGTATTCGGTGGCCACATAATGGATATGGGCTCTGGTGGTGACGACGCCAGCACCCGGCTTCAGGCGAGTGACCAATCGGGATGCGCCTTTGGGACTCATCGAGCTCAAGGCAAAAATAGGTTTTCCCCCTTCGGAAAGGGCGGCGGCCCGGATGAAATCCATCTGCCCACCGACACCAGAGATGATTTTTGATCCCACGGAATCGGCGCAAACCTGGCCGGTCAAATCGATCTCGACGGCGGAATTGATGGCCGTGACCTTGGGGTTTCGCATGATATTGATGGGATAATTCACATAGCTGGTTTCCAAATTGATCGTCGTCATATTGTCATCGATGAAGTCATAAAGATCCTGCGACCCGATAACGAAAGCCGATGTCGAGATGCCCTGCTGAAAACTCTTTCTGGAATTATCGATCACTCCCCGCTTGAGCAAAGACAAGGCCCCGTCCGACCACATTTCCGTATGAAGACCGAGGTGTTTGTGGTGAGTGAGGTTTTCCGCGACAGCATTCGGAATAGCTCCGATCCCCAGCTGCAAGGTGGCTCCGTCTTCGACGAGGCTCGCTACATTTTTACCGATGGCCAGCTCAACATCCGTCGACGGCTTGGGTGGTGTCGCATGAAGAGGAGCATCGTATTCAACCGCATAGTCGATGTCATGAATGCTGATAAAGCCACTGCCATGGACCCGAGGCATCCGAGGATTGATATGAGCCACAACCACGTCCGCACATTCGACAGCCGCCTTCGCCACATCCACACTGACACCCAAGGAAACATATCCATGATCGTCAGGCGGAGAAACTTGGATCAAGGCCACGTCGATCTTTTTCAGACCACGACGAAACAGAAGAGGGATCTCGGACAAAAAACATGGCAGATAATCGATCCGCTCGTAATCCAACTTCCCGCGCAAATTTTTTCCCGTGAACAAACTCGTGATGCGGAAGCGATCTTTGTATTTCTCTTGAGCGTAAAAACACTCGCCCTCGGTGTGAATATGGATCATCTCGACATTTCGGAGATGATCGCTGTTTTCGGTCAACACCCTCAGCATCTCAAACGGCGTGGCGGCCGCGCCGTGAACAAAAACCGTGGAATCAGATTTGATGACTTTCAGAGCTTCTTCGAAGGAGGAACAGAGTTTCATAAATCCTTGGGTCTTTCATCGGTGATAATTTCCCCCAGAAATACCGGAAAAGACCCGTTTCATGAAGAGATAAGCACCGAAGAAGCGACGTCGCCCGCAGTTTTTTGACTTCCGCTAGAAAGTGATTTTGATCGCATCCGCCGATTTCTTTGCGGGACCATGATAGACGGCCTCGATATTGTTTCCATCTGGATCCAACAAAAAGGCTGCGTAGTATCCCGGATGGTAAGGACGAAGACCCGGTTCTCCATGATCCTTTCCACCCGCTTTCAAACCCGCTTGGTAAAAAGCTTGAACCATCTCTTCGTTCGCTGCCTGGAAAGCCAAATGAGCTCTCCCCGTCAGTTCCCCAGAAGCAGCCCGGCTGTCTTTCGAAGAAAAGAAAAGCTCGTCCACCCAAAAGAAATCCTCTCCGTGACCACCGAGCGGAATATTCAACGCTCCGAGAACCGCTTCATAAAACTTTTTTGAAGCGTCCAAGTCCCTGACGACAAATTGCACATGATCGATCAAACGGCCTCGGTAGAGTTCCTGTGTTTCCAATTTCTTTTCCTTTCACAACTCTCAAGCTTGAGAGAATAAATCCATCTGAGGACCTTCCGGGTCGGCATCACTCGAGGCCAGGCGCACCCCCAAACCCAAAAGACGAACTGGGTCCTGCCGTCTCTCCCAGGCCGTTTTCAGCAAGGCTTCAAAGTGTCCAACACCTGGCCAACCATAAAAAACACATTCGTGAGTCGACCCCTTGAAGTCATGGTATTTGATCTTCACAACAAGGCCGCGAATCTTTTCGCCGAGATTCGACTTTAACATCCTTCGTTCCCAATCCTGAAAAAGCTCTGGCAAATGGGACAGGCATTCGGGAAGGGTCTGCAAATCTTTCGAGTAGGTTTCCTCGACGGTCAAAGACTTCCGCTCGCGGTGGGTTCTGACTGGACGGGTATCGATTCCATGAGCCAGATCCAAAAGCTCGGCCGCCCTTGAGCCAAAGAGATGACGAAGATCTGGAAGCGCCTTTTTTTGCAGATCCGCACAGGTGTAGATTCCATTTTCGTGCATCTTGGCCGCAGTCACCTTGCCGACACCATAGATCCTCTCGACGGCAAGCTCCTTCATAAAGCCCTCGATCTGCTCAGGGCGAATCGTGAATTGCCCGTTGGGTTTTTTCCAATCGCTTGCGACTTTTGCTAAAAATTTATTCGGAGCGATTCCAGCCGAAGCCGGAAGCTCGAGTTCTTCTTGAATCAACCGGCGGATTTCACGGGCAATCAAGGTGGCACTTCCGCTCATTTGATCGGAATCCGTGACATCCAAAAAGGCTTCGTCCAGGGATAAAGGCTCGATCACATCGGTGAATCGACGAAAAATTTCGTGAATCGCCCGGCTTTCCTTTTTGTAGAGTTCAAAGTTCGGTGGAATTAAAATCAGCTCTGGGCAAAGCCGCACCGCTTGTGACGAAGGCATCGCTGAGCGCACCTTGAATTTTCGCGCTTCATAGCTGGCCGTGCACAAGACACTTCGGCTATTGGGCGGACCGCCGATTCCCAAAGGCTTCCCCTTCAGCTCCGGTCGGTGCTTGGCCTCCACTGCCGCATAAAAGCAATCCATGTCGATGTGGATGATTTTCCGCATGTGTAATTTATATGTAGAAAAATCAGGCCTGTCGAGCGAAATCGGAAAAAGAAAGGGACCTTGGTCAGGTCCCCGTCACTTGAATCACTGAGCTTTCTTGATACTGATGCTGCCTGAGCCTGTTCGAAGAGAAACCTTGAAACGAGAGTCGCTGTGATCTCCGATCTCGTTCAAGATCGAACCGCTCCCGGAAACCAGGGAGGCCTTGATCTTGGCTTCGGCGGGCATCAAGACCGTGGTGTTTCCGCTGCCGGATTTGATGCTGAGCTCACCTTTTGGGGGCACGCTCGAATAGGTCAGGTTCGTATTTCCCGAACCGGTTTTGACTTCGGCTTCACCAGTCAAACCAGTGACCGTGGACGAGCCGCTGCCCGATTTGCCTTCCAACTTAATGACCTGGGCATCGATATTCACGTTGCCGCTTCCAAGGCTGTAATCAACCTCACCATGCGTCCCAGAAAGTTCGAAATTCCCAGAACCGTTTTCAACGTTCACTTCAACATTGCGAGGCACGGTCAAGGTCAGGTTCACTTCGCATTTCGAGTTGCCACCGAAGCCCTTGCGGTCAACATCGACGGACAGCTTGTCCCCTTTTTGAAGAATCTCGAGTCGGCACTTGTCGTCGAATTTGATTTTTTCGGCGATGACCGTCGCACGAGCATCATCGGTTCCCGTGATTTTGATCGAACCCGTGGTGTTTTCCACGTCGACTTCACGGATGGTTTTCGCGTCGAAATCCTTGGTTTCCGTCGTTGCCGCAAAGGCAACCGCACTCGTCAAGGTCAGGGCCAGGAAAAGACTTTTCATTCGATTCTCCTTTTGGTGGTCTCGCAATCAATTTAATTCAAATCAGAAAATATCCCGAACGCTGTCTCTGGATATGAACTCTTCTTCACGGATACCGTCTTCAGTCCTTTTGAAAAGGAACTCCGGTCCCCTTCCAAACGGAAGTCTGATACGCACCCTGACGCACTTTCTCGGCCGTCAGATCCACATCGAGCAATGTTCCAAAACCCGCCTTGGCGGACAGAAACGCCAAACGCAGCAAAGCCTCCTCACGATCCGGGCAACCATGAACCTCAAGGGCCTGCTGATTGCGCTTCATCAAACGCGTTTCTTTGGACTGCGTCTTGAAATACACAGAGACGTTTCGAGCCTTGGCCATCAGTTCATCATAGGCGTGAAGAGCCGGGAGCACCGTGCCGTCATAACAGGCCGGACAGTAAACGCCTTTCGTCAGGTCCTCTGACACCGAAGGATCATACGAGAATCGACCCTCCTCCACGAACTGAGCGCAACCCTTACAAAGGGCTCCGCTGCAAAGTCCACATTGCAGAGGGGCTTTCGACTTTTGACATGAGCAACATGGCGAGGCTTCCATCCTGTGTTCAATAACGATAATGTCCCTTCGAAGCAAGAGGGAAGACATGCCGATCAAACAACGGGCCCCGAGAAACCGCACCTTGACCCTGAGCGCGGAAGACCTTCGGAAATTGCAACGAAAGGCCACTCCGGTCCCCACCAAAAAGCTTTCACTTTCAAACCTGAAGAATCGACTCTTTCTCGGAGATCTGCTGCAGGTGTTGCCCCATCTTCCCGATGCCTCGATTGACCTGCTTTTCATCGACCCGCCCTACAATCTGACAAAGACTTACGGTTCCCTGAAGTTCCAAAGTCGCTCCGAACAAGATTACGAGACGTGGTTCCGAAGCTGGTTCCAGCCGCTCATCGCCAAACTCAAACCCACGGCCTCTGTTTACATTTGCTGCGACTGGAAAACCTCGGTGGTCGTGCAAAAGGTCCTCTCCGAATCTCTTGTCATCAGAAACCGGATCACCTGGGAGCGGGAAAAGGGCCGAGGCTCTTTGAACAACTGGAAAAACTGCTCAGAGGACATTTGGTATGCCACCCAGTCCGAGACCGATTTCACGTTCAACGTGGATCAAGTGAAACTCAAACGAAAGGTCATCGCGCCCTATAAAGAAAATGGGCAGCCCAAGGACTGGACATCGGGAAAGTCGGGGAACTTTCGCCTCACCCATCCCTCCAATCTTTGGACCGATATTTCGATTCCGTTTTGGTCCATGCCCGAAAACACCGATCACCCGACACAAAAACCCGAGAAGCTGCTCGCCAAACTGATTCTGGCCAGTTCCAAGCCCGGAGACCTGGTCTTTGATCCGTTCATGGGAAGCGGAACGACCGCCGTCGTGGCCAGAAAACTCGCTCGGAGTTTCTGCGGTGTCGAAATTAACCCGGAGTATCACGCTTGGGCACAAAAACGACTCGAGCTCTGCGAGACAAGCCCCAAGATCCAGGGCTATTCAGATGGCGTTTTCTGGGAAAGAAACTCGACCCCCGATGCCGCAGACTGAAAAGTCTTGCTCCTGCCGAATTGTGTCCTAGAACATCATTTTTCAAGAGCATTATATGAGATAGTCGGGCCATCGGCGCCCCTTACTCAACGACCGATAGAAATTGGAGTTTTTATGAAGCGTCTTTCTTTGGTTTCCTTCCTCTTCGCCAGTTTGTGCATGGGCGTCGCTTCCGCAGCGACCGTCGAAGTCAAAATGCTGAACAACGGTAAAGACGGGATCATGGTGTTTGAACCCGGCTACATCAAAGTCAATAAAGGTGACACCGTGAAGTTCGTTCCGACGGATCCTGCTCACGACGTCGCGTCCATCACCATTCCAAAAGGCGCGAAGCCGTGGAAAGGCGCTCTCAGCAAAGCCGTCTCTGTCACTATGACCGAAGAAGGCGTTTATCTTTATGAGTGCCCGACTCACGTCATGATGGCGATGGTCGGCGTGATTCAAGTCGGCAAACCGACAAATCTCGCGGACGCACAAAAATCCGCAAAAGATTTCGCGAAAAAATTCGCGATGAACAAAGATCGTTTCGACAAATACCTCGGCCAAGTGAAGTAAATGGCCTTTGCTCCGCTTTGTGGAGCAATCCGTTTTCCAAATCGCCAAGTTTTGGTATAGATAAGGCCTCCTTCGGGAGGCTTTTTTATTGCAGGTGGCTATGGAGATGGAACGAACCAATAATTCACATCGAGCCTGGAGGGAAATCCCCGTCCAGATTCGTCGATATCTGGAGTCCGTCTCAAAGTTCATTGACTACAAAAGAGGAGAAAACGTCTGGAGGGCCGGCGATCATCCTCGAGGCCTCTTCATCGTCGATTCGGGATTGATCGGTCTCAGCATCATCGGAAACTCTGGCAAAGAGCATCTTGTTCGCTTTTGTAAAGAAGGGCAGTTTTTCGGCCATCGGTCCCTTTTTGCCGACGAGGTTTATAATGCCTCGGCTGTGGCGCTCGAACCCTCTCGACTGCGCTTCATCCCCAGGCAGGAGATTCT
>JAHBUU010000052.1 GCA_019637895.1 Pseudobdellovibrionaceae bacterium
AGGCCTCATCATGACATTCAGGACGGCACTTTGCATCTTCCTTCATGGGCCCGGACGGCCCTCGGCACACCGATCCCGCTGTATCGAAAAGACCACACTACGATCGGTCATTCGTTGCTTTTTATCGGCGGCGTTCACGGTGACGAACCTGAAGGCGTTCGACTTGCCGAAGATCTGCTGTCGTGGATTCAAGGCGCCCTCAAACTCAAAAAGCCGCTCAAAGACTGGATCCTGATTCCCGACATCAATCCCGATGGCTCTCGGCTTAAGCAGCGCATGAACGGTCGGGGTGTCGATCTCAATCGCAATTTTCCCTCGAAGGACTGGTCTCCCGAAGCCAAAGGGCCTCGTTATTTCCCCGGACCGCACCCTGGATCCGAGCCCGAGGTCCAAGCCCTCGTCAAACTCATCCAAGAAGAGCGACCTCAAGTGATCGTTCATTTTCACTCTTGGGAACCTTGCGTTGTTTATTCCGGTGACGGACGACTGTGGGCCGAAACCATCGCGCAGGGCACCGGATACGAAGTTCGCGAGGACATCGGCTATCCCACTCCCGGAAGTCTGGGCCAATATGGCTCACTCGACCTCGGTCTTCCTGTGATTTGCGTCGAAGCCCAAGAAGGCGATGTTCTTGACGAGCTCTGGCCTCGATTCGGTCGAGGCATCTCGTCTTTGCTGCTGGAGAAAAGAAAATGATTCAAGCCATCGCCTTCGATCTGGACGATACCCTGCTGGACACTTCACACCTCCTCTTGGGAGCGGCGGCCCTGCACGCCTGTGAAACCATGGTCGCCAAAGGCCTGCCCTGCTCGGTTCAGCAATGTCTTGATTGGCGCGCCGAACTCGCCGCCAATCTTTCCCACAAGGAAGTCTTTCCTGAAATCGCAAGACGCAGCTCTTCGCCCGATCACGAATCCCTCGGTCAGGCCGGAGTCCAAACATTCTACAATGCTCCTATCCCGGCCCATCTTCCGCTGATGGACGGAGCTGCAGACGTCCTCTTGCAAACGGAAAAAAAATACTCTCTGTATCTAGTGACTTCGGGGGCGCCACAAACTCAGTGGGAAAAAATCAAATCGACCGGAATCGAGAAACGCTTCAAGGGCATCTTCGTCGTGGACAAGATGAAAAACGCCCACAAAAAAACGGCCTTCCTTGAAATTCTCCAGAAAGAAAACATCCCGGCCGAAAAACTTCTCAGTGTCGGCAATCGATTGGCCGAGGAAATTCGGCTCGCCAAACAACTGGGCGCATGGACCTGCCACTTCGAGTACGGCGAGCACGCCGGGGAACAAAAATTCTTTCCTGAGGACCACCCCGATTTCACCATCCACTCCTGGCAAGAGTTCATGTCGGCATGTCGACTCTGACGCCACGTTTTTTACTGATTGGCGCCTGGAACCCCGCGCTCTCCGAAATTGGAGCGCTGCTCGCCCCCACGCTGGCGGAAAGCCCTCTGTCGTCGGACTTTGAAGTCGTCGGTGTCACCGCCACCGTTTTTTTGGAAAAAAAATTCGCCCCCTTCTGGACCGAACTCCGAGGCAAGAATCCGTGCGTGCAACTTGTCGGATCTTTTCCAAAAGGATTTTCAGCCCAGACTCTGATTCAACGGCATAACGAAGATGGTTTCTTTCGAGTTCTCGATGGGACCGGACTCCGCGAAGCCGAACCGGCTCTGTACGAAGCTCTCGAAGAAGCGAACCGACTGCGCCAGGATCTGGAACTCGCGAACATGCTTCAAGAGCAAGAAAAGCGGCTCGAAACCCTGCGTGGGGATCTTGAAACGCGGGTTGAAAAACGCACCCGGCTTCTGGCTGAATCCAGGCACAACCTTCATCTGCGCAGCCTTCGACTCGAGGGACTTCGCAAGGCCTTGCTCGTTGTTCAAGAGGCCTCATCGCTGTCCGAGATGGAAAGGGTTTTGAACGAGTCCCTAGCCACCACCGTCGAGACCTCGTGGATCCGGATCGTGCCCGCCCCGCAGGACTCTGAATTCGAGCGACAGATCGCTCATATGGACGGATTCGCCTGGAAGGCCGTTCCCCTGTGGCGGCATCAGGAAAAAATTGGAGCCGCCTTTTACATGCGCCCCAAAGACCGGCCCTTCCGAAAAGACGACCAGGATTTCCTGGCGAAAATTTCTGAAGCTGTTGCCATGGCTCTGGATCGCCTGACGAAAATCGGCGAAGCCGAGAATCTCAAGGAACAATGGGACACCACCTTTTCATCGATGGCAGATCCTGTAGCGATCATCGACTCTTCTTACGAGATCATCCAATCCAATACCGCCGCTCGGGGGAAAAAATGCTATGAGCAGTTTTTCAACCGTGAGGCCCCCTGCGTGGGCTGCAAGCGCGGAGAAAATTTCTCTCTCGCCGAAGAGGATCGCTTCATCGAAGTGCAATCACAGCTCCTCACTCTCGATAGCTCCGGCCAGAGCTATTATGTGAATCTCTACAGCGACCGGACTGAACAGCGAGGAATGGAAAAGCGCATTCTCGAATCGGCCAAGATGGCCGAGCTTGGCACCATCGGTTCCAGCATCGCCCATGAACTCAACAATCCCTTGGGCGGTGTCCTCAACTTTGCCCAGTTGATGTTGATGGACCTGCAACCGGAACATCCTTTTCACGCGGATATTCGCGAGATCGAAAACGGCGCCAGACGCTGCAAAGAGATCGTCGAAAATCTGCTCGGCTTCACTCGAGCCCCACGCTCGGATGAAATCCGCGAGATCGATCTCAGAGACGTGACATCGCGAGCTCTCAAAATTCTTGAGCTGCGTTCGAAAACTCTGGGGATCGATGTGCGCTTTTCCTTTCCCGCAGAAACGTGCATCATCCCTGGCCACTTGAACCTGCTGTCACAGGCCTTCAAAAACCTGCTCGAACGATCCATCGATTCGGTGCTCAACCGCCGAGAAAAAGAGGCCACCTTCAAAGGCAGGCTGGTCGTGGATTTGCGGCGGGTCCAGGATGAGGCTCGGAAAAGAGAAAAATTCGTTTTAGAGATCTCGGATGATGGCCTCGGAGAAGGCACGACCGCAGGACGTCATGGATTGGCCCTTCAGATCGCTGCTCAAATTTTACGCGATCAGGGCGGGGACCTGGAAGTTTCATCCCCGTCCAGTCCAGATTCCTGGGCAAAAATTTCCTTCTCTCGTCCAGTTTTAGAGTCCTGAAACGCCCAGCCGGCGCGGATTTTTTGACAGTCCCGTCAAAGCTCCCTTACCTTTAAAGAAGGACAGGAACCCACCATGGAAGGAAGGTTCATGCGCACTAACCGCGTGCTGATTTTGGATGACGAATCGAGCCTTCGAACGGCTCTCTTTCGAGTCCTCGACCGAAAAGGACTGAACGTCCTGACCGCCAACCGCATCGAAGAAGCCCGAACCATCTGCCAAGGCGACACCCCCTTGGACCTGGCAATCGTCGATCTCAATCTCCCGGACGGAGATGGCATCGAATTCATGGGCTGGTTGAAATCCCAATATCCTTCTTGCGAAGTGGTCATCCTCACCGGTCATGGCAGCATCGAGTCTGCAATTCGTGCGACACAAAAAGGCGCCTTCCATTTCGTGACAAAGCCTTTCAATCTGGAAGAGCTGATGAGCCTTGTCGAGAAAGCCCTGACTCATAAGAAGCTTCAGGCCGAGAATCAGCAGCTTCGCAGTGAGCTCAACAAGAAATACAAATTCGATCAAATCATCGGAACCAGCGATTCGATCCAATCCGTGCTGCGTTTGGTGGAACGAGTGGCGGATTCGGACTCGACGGTTCTCGTCACCGGCGAAAGCGGAACAGGGAAAGAGCTGATTGCCCGAGCCATTCATTACAACTCTCCTCGCGCCAACGGCCCCTTCGTTCCGATCAACTGTGGTGCAATTCCAAGTGAACTCCTCGAATCCGAACTCTTCGGACACATGAAGGGAGCCTTCACCGGCGCCATCGCGAACCGGATCGGCCGCTTTGAGTTGGCCGATGGTGGAACGATCTTCTTGGATGAAATCGGCGACCTTGAGCCTTCGCTGCAGGTCAAACTGCTGAGAGCACTTCAGGAAAAATCCTTTGAACCCGTCGGCTCCACAAAGACGATTCAGGTGAATGCCCGCGTGATCGCAGCAACCAATGTGGACCTGGAAAAAGCCGTCGAGACCGGACGATTCCGCGAGGATCTGTACTATCGCCTGAACGTGATTCCGATCGCCATTCCTGCCTTGCGAGAACGCCGAGCCGACATTCCCCTGCTCTTGAAACATTTCACCGACCATTTCACGAAAGCCAAAGGCCGCGGCATCTTGGGCTTCTCGCCAGAAGCTCTGAATGGACTGTCCGCCTATCAATGGCCCGGCAATATCCGTGAACTTGAAAACCTGGTCGAGCGCCTGACGATCCTCAAAGGCCAAGGCATCGTCGACCTGGCAGATCTCCCGCCCAAATACCGCTCAGGCCCCGCATCAGCTGCGGCCGACATCGGCAGCGTCGAAATTCCTGAAAACGGAATGGATTTTAACTCTGCCGTCGACGCCTACGAAAACGCCCTGATCCTCAGAGCCCTGGAAAAAACCGGCTGGAACCGAAACCAAGCCGCCCTCCTCCTCCGCCTCAACCGAACCACTCTGGTAGAAAAAATAAAAAAGAAGGGCCTCCGCCCCCCCGGCGAAGAAGAAGACGCCATTTTCTCCTAAAAAGAAAAACAAGAAAGGCCCACCCGGGCCTTTCTTGTTTTACGCCCCCACACAAAAAAAGATTCCCACTCAAAACCTCGTCACTTTTTCCTTTGCTTCCGTTTTGGGGGCAGAGGGGCCTTGGCTGTCTCGAAAGACATCCGGGAAGCGTGACGCGTTTTTCGATTTCAAATGCACAACACAAAGAAAAGCCAAAAACGGCCCAACAAAGGCAGGCCTCCCGCAAACACCACCAAACCATCATTCCATTTGAAATCGAAAATCCCGGTATAGCTCAAGGAAGAGCGTGTCCGCAGAGACAGCCAAGGCCCCTCTGCCCCCAAAACGGAAGCAAAGGAAAAAGTCACCGGGCCAACATACAAAGAATCTCAAACATCGCATCCACGCCCGCCAAAGCCGTGATCTGCGACTGATCGAAAGGAGGAGAAATCTCGACAATGTCCCCACCAACGAGGTTCGGAACTTTCAAGGCCCGCAAAATCCGTTGAGTCTCATACGTCGTGAGGCCACCTGGAACCGGAGTCCCTGTCCCGGGAGCATAGGCCGGATCCAAACAATCGATGTCGTAAGTCAGGTAGGTCGGAGTGTCGTCAAACGACGGCAGATCATGCAGAATCTCTTCGAGAGGTTTCGAGCGAATATCATCGACTGTCAAAACTCGAAGACCGTGTTTTTTCACAAAATCCAAATCGTCGCCACCGGCAAGGGGACCCCGAATGCCGATCTGAAGAGTTTTCTTGGGATCGATCAAGCCCTCTTCGATCGCATGTCGAGCAAACGAACCATGGTGATATTCGCAACCCCAGGCGGCCGGGTAAGTGTCCAAATGCGCATCGAAATGGATGAAGGCCAAAGGCTTTCCGTGATGTTTTCTCAACGCTCGCAGCACCGGCAGTGTCGTCGAGTGATCGCCACCGCAACTGACGAATTTTTTTTGGCTCTTCACGATCGAAGTCACAAACTCTTCGATACGCGCATAAGTTTGATCGATAGAAATCGGAACAACGGGGCAATCGCCGATATCCGCGATCCGCTTAGATTCAAAGAGTGAAAGCCCACGGCTCCAGTGAAAACCTCGGCCCAAACTCGACGCCTCACGAACCGCTGTCGGGGCAAATCGCGCACCCGGACGATAAGACACCGCGCCGTCAAAAGGCGCCCCGAACATGGCGATGTCGAAATCGTCCGTCACCTCCGCAATCGGCATACGGAAGAAGGTTTTGATGGCGGAAAAACGAGGAAACTGACGTCCACTGAGAGGCTTGAATTCCATGCTTCGAGGTTCATTCAAAAACCCTGTTAAAACAAGGGTTTTCTCCCCCACAGCCGGGCTCGGGAAACTGCGAAAGACTTGCTAAAATGAGTCGTGGCGTCTAGATTCTCTCCATGAAATCCACCGTTTTTTCCAAAGATCATTCCCTGCTTCTGGCGTGGTATCGCGCCAACCGCAGAGATCTGCCCTGGAGAAAAAATCGCGACCCGTATCAGATCTGGGTTTCCGAAGTGATGCTCCAGCAAACGACGGTCGCGGCGGTGATCCCTTACTACGAAAAATTCCTGACTCTTTTCCCTCGTGTGCAAGACCTTGCGCAGGCGCCGGAAAGCGCCGTTCTCAAGGCCTGGGCTGGCTTGGGCTACTACTCACGCGCAAGAAATCTCCACAAGGCGGCAAAGGCCTTGAATGAAAATGGATTTCCGAAAACCGCCGCCGAACTCATCGAGTTTCCTGGCTTCGGACCCTACACATCAGCGGCCGTTGCCAGCATTGCCTTTGGCGATCCCGTCGGTGTCTTGGATGGAAACGTCATCCGCGTTCTCTGCCGACGATTCGGTCTCGACGTCGACTGGTGGACCACGACGGCCAAAAAAGATTTGCAGGCCCGTGCCGACATCTTTGCCCAACTGGGACATCCCGACGAAATCAACCAAGCCCTGATGGAACTCGGTGCGACCGTCTGCACACCTCACTCGCCCGCCTGTTTGCTTTGCCCTTGGTCCTCGCGATGCGAAGCCAGAAAAGCAGACCGCGTGCTGAGCTTGCCACGCCCCAAACCGCGGAAAAAAATCGAGCTCTGGACGTGGTCTCCGGTTGTGATCCGAAAAAGGAATCAAGTCGCACTCCTGCAAAGACACGACGGCCCCATCCTTCGGGGGCAATGGCTTTTCCCTGGGAATTTCGAAAAGGTGAAACAAAAACCCACCTCGTTCCATGCCCGTCACGGGATCACCCATCACGACTTGTATGTGAACGTCTCGCTGTCGTCGAGACCGCCGAAAAATCCCGATCTCAAGTGGTTTGATGTCGAGAAAATCGTCGAGGTCAATCCATCTAAACTTTTGCAAAAGATCCTGCAAGCCGCCGAGGAACTGAAATCGTGAAATTCATTTTTGCCCTGATCACCCTCCTCGCTCTGCAAGGCTGCTCGTCGAAAAAAGTGGCGAGCGATGATGTGACTTCGGGAGGAGCACAGCTTTTCTCGTTGCCGGGCACTTGCTCCCAAGGTGTTCTATCGCCCAATGGAAAAAGAGGCGCCGCCCTGTGCACGATCTCCGACCAGAAAGAATCACCTCAGATTTACGAGTTCGATTTTGATAAAAAGTCTTTCCGTCAGGTGACTTGGCAGGATGGAAAAATCGGGTCTGTCGATTGGCTGAACGACGATCGCCTGGTTTACGATTCAAACACGGATGAACTCAAAGAAGCCCCTTTCTTTGGACTAACGCCGGATAAAATCGGCTCCGAGATCTACGTCAGCGACCGCTATGGAACCGAAATCGATCGCTGGACCGAACGCATGGGCGAAGACGGCAATGTCGCCGCCACCAAAGTCGACAACCGACTCCTGTTCGTCTCGCGCCGTGGATCGAGCTTGGTTGTTTTCATTCGTGATCAGCAAGGCTCTTTTCGCCCGGTTTCCCCTCTGACTCCTTCGACGAAATTCTCTCCGGCCTTGATTGGCCGACAGGCTGCTTGGCTGGAAATGGATGAAGGTGGAAAAACGGTCTCGCTCAGACTTCAAGGACGAGCGACACCTGAGCGCTGGTTGTCGAAAGATCTTCGCTCCCTCCGAAGCATTCGCGACGGCTGGCTTCTGACCGAGGTCAACGAGAACAAGACAGGCTCTTCCGTCTGGTTTTTGAAAGCCGACTTCTCTTGCGAAAAGCCCGTCTTATTGGGCCAAGAAGTTCTCGTCTTTGCAGATGCCTCGCTTTCGCCGGCGCAGCTCTTTTTGACGGTCCAGGACAAGAACCTCCAGCGACTGACTCTCAGAGGCGTCGCTTCGGACAGCTTCACTTGCTCCGAAGATCGGGTTCCCGCTAAAGTGAACCCATGAGGTTCTTTCTCGCTCTCGCCCTTTTGATGATGACAAGCCTTTCTCAAGCGGCCCCTCATCCGGCCACCGGCTCATCGCTCCTGACCGATCCGGCAAAAGGCGTTTTCTTTCACGGGTTCGGATTCAAACTCAAAGCCATCGCTGCCGACTGGGCACCAACACCGGTCCTTTCCGAAAGCGTTTTCGAATCCCTGCGCTTCGAGTCCCTTCACAAGACCCAAGGCAAAGATGCTTCCATCTCTCTGCATCTCGAACGCATGTCGAAGGTTTCCCCTTTGGAGACCTACGCTCGAAAGTGGATGAAAGAGTATTCCAGCTATGGCTTCGAGGTCCTCGGCACCAAGAGCGTTCTCTTGAACGGCGACAAGGCCCTGCTTGTCGACCTCACCCAGAATAAAAAGAACCGCCAACTTCGGCAGGCCATTCTGCAGAATGAGGACCGCGTCGTCGTTGTCACCTGCATCGACCGCAAGGACCTGTTTCAACAAACCCTGGCCGTCTGCAACGATTTCCTACGCGGTTTCGAGTGGGTTTCCGAGAAAAGCCCGACCTTGATCCAGGATCCCGCCTCGAAATCACTCTAAAAAACTGCAGGATTTCCCTCTTAAACCGATAGGTTAATGGGGGTCTTCCGCGCCATGTTTGCCCGACGCTTACCGATCATTTTTCTGATCCTGACACTGGTCTCGCCAGGATCTTTGCGCGCCTACCCCGTGATCTCGGCCTCCTTCAATAACCGCACGGCCGCAACAGGTGCCTGCCTTCAGCCACTGGCGAAATCCGCCTCGAGCTATCTCAGCAAATACAAAATCCGTGTTCGCAGCGGCACAAAAGGCCAAGGGAAAACCGTCAACGCCTCCTCAGGAAGTGACGCGAATCTTGAGAACAGCGTCGCCAAGATCATCCAACGTGTCGAGAGCCTGGGCGGTGGTGGTGCCTTCGGTCCATTGAAAGGACTGCAGGTCTGGAGCATTCCGGATTTGGACATTTCCGCTCGGCACACCGGCCAGGGCCTGATCATCAAAACCAGCAACAACAAGAACATTGCCTTGGTCGCTCACGAACTCGGACATCAAGTCGGGAACTCGAGCGGATGGTACAGCCGATACAACAAAGCGGTCCCCAGTTCCTGCCACTTTTCGGATTACAGCCGGGCCAGTCATGGTTTCGGCGCTCGCAACGAAGAATTCGCCGAAGCCTTTAGCATCTTTCTGACGAATCCTTCCTATCTGAAAAATGGCTCCAATGCCTGCCAGGACGCCTACAAATTTTTTAGCAAACAAATGTTTGGAGGCCGTGAAAGCGATTGCCAAGGCGGCGGTGGAGACGACACCGACGAAGGCTTGATGATGGCGTCCGCTCAGGGCCCACACGTTCACGGCGATACCTGCGACCATGACCCCGGCCAGCAGAATCGAGCCGACCTTGCAGAAACATCGAGATACCTGGAAACAGCCGCTCATACCCAAGAAACGGCCGACCATGAATCCGGATCAGGCTCGGGATCCGGCAAGAGCGCCTTTGGGTCGACGATCAACATGAATATGATCGGATCGATGGCCGTCCAGTTCTTGCCCGTCTTGACCTCTTTCCTCCAAGCAAAAAGCCAGCAGAAAGCCATTCAGGAAATGTACGGGGTTCCGAATCTTTTGCAGTCAAGCGGACTCGCCACGACTCCGACGAACATCACGGCTCCTGCCACCACGGTCACTCCAATCAATCTTGAAAACATCGTCCCCACCGTCGACACCACCACCCCGGACAGTGGCAGTATCGGCCCCTCGGTCACGACGCCATCGGAAGGACGCTAACCCGTCCCGTCCGCCCTTTCATTGCGAGCCTAACGACTTTTTCAGCGAACGCTTGTCAAAAAAATCGACGGCTCATTCCGGTCCATGGACCCTCTTTTCCCTCTCATTCCGGCACGGCATTTGGATATCTCGAGATATTACAGAAACGAGGTATTGGCGATGTCTGGTTTGTCGACCGTCCTTTCATTGGCTTTTCTGCTCACCCTTTCCGTCTCGGAGGCGTCCTCCCCGCGATATTCGTGGAGTGACACCAAGGGTTTCGTGCCGCTTGAAGGCTGCCGGATCGCGCCCTTGTCGGAAGCCCCCTTCAAGGTGATGGAAGCCGTCGGGACTGGCCTCGCTGCGAACCTCATCTCCTCGGATGGTCGCTCCTCTCTCGTCGTGGAAAATCGTTCTCTCGTCAAAACGAACAAAGCCCTGTCGAAACCAGGCCTCGAAGCGGTCCAAATCGTCGGAGTCCCCACTTCGGCCTCTCCGAATCACCACCCAACCGCCAAGGTCCGCAACCAAGGCTATCTCGCCACCAATGCCCTTCAAGACCTCGGAAACTACGTCCTTGAGATCAAAGCCGGAACTCCACAGACACGGAAATGGCTCACCTCTTCCCGAATGACCGGCACCTTTTGGCAACTGAGTCTAGAGAACGATCGCCCGCTTTCTCTGCTGTGCTCTTCTGGTGGAACCGCTAAATCTTTGATCCTTTTCGATGTGTACGCCGCCAATCAGCAAGAGCCGATCGCCCAAGTTGGGATCGACCCCAAACAGATTTCCATTTTCGAAAAGGTTCAGATCCATTCCGTCGATGAAGCCGATCAGGTTCTGGATTCCCGAATGGAGAACCCACCCGAAAATCATCGCCAATCCCTGGTCGCTGGTGGAAAAGTCCCGACCGTCTCTGTGAGCTCGCCTCTGGAAACGATCCGGAATCTCCCGACCAAGAAAGAAGCGCCGGAGGTTCCGGCTCTCAAGCTTTCCGATGCGAAAGTCGAGACGAAGCCCGTTGCGGCCGGCAAAGAGCAAACCATCGAATCCATCATCGAAGATTCGGAGTCTGACTCCGGAGAAGAAGTCGACGAAGAAGAGGCCGAGGAAACCATCGACAGCGATATGGAATACGTCGTTTGCATCAACGAAGACACTCTGGCCGTTCGGGATGACAGTCTCGAAGAAATTCTCTTCCGAGCCGAAAGGAACGAAACTGTGCTCCCGGTCCAAAGCTGGGATGAAAAAGACGCTCAGAAAAAAACCATCGATGAAACCGAGTACACTTTCATCAAGGTCAAATTCCCTGAGCGGAACGGTAAAAATATCGGCTGGCTCGCACAAGAGTATGTCCGCCTCGAGGGCCAGTGCCCAGTTCCCAAAGCCGAGAAAGAAGAGGAACAGATCTCGACCCCTGTGATCCCACAAGGTGTCATCAAGAACATCAATAGCGCTTCTTGCTGTGGCTTCCCGACCGTCAAACGCCCCAATCAGTCCTATCTGACGGGCATGAGACGCTTCAAGGCGGGCCGAAGCAAAGGCCGACGCCTGCACGCGGCTTGCGACTTGTATCGTGTCCACGGTGAAACCGCCGTCTCGGTCGCACCGGGAAAAGTCGTGAATGGTCTTTACAAGTTCTATCAAGGCACCTACGCCTTGGAAATCCAGCATCCGGGCGGCTTCGTCGCTCGCTACGGCGAATTGACCGGAAAAAAGGTCAGCAATATGGGCGCCGGGAAAAACGTCAAACTGGGTCAGGTCGTCGGCCACATCGGAACCGTAAACTCGGGTTGTTGCAAACCGATGCTTCACTTTGAATTGTACTCAGGAACCAAAAAAGGTTCCTTGTCCCGGAAGGGAAACAAATTCCAACGTCGCACGGATTTGATCGATCCCTCGAGCCATCTCCGCAAATGGGAAAAACTGGAATTCGGAAGTGGGTACTAACCGGTGAGGAAAATTTCATCGAAGCATCTTCTTCTCCTTGCGTTTCTCTTGCTGCTGATCGGGGCCTCTCTGCTCTTCAGCAAGAAAGGCGTATCGCCCGTGGTCTCGGGGAAAAAGTCGACGACCGCAGCAACACAAGTCCAAGCCCTCACGATGGTCGAATCAGCTCGGACATCCTTTGATTCACCAACACCGAACTCCTCTGCCGCCCAGGATCCAACCGCCAAAGAACGCCGGGCTCAGCGATCTCTCGAGACCATGAGTCGCCTTTTGGCAAAGGCCTTTGCGCCCAATGCAACAATGGAACAAGTCATTCAGGAGCTGGCGGCCACGGGGCAAAAACCTTTCACTACAAGGACCGGAGATCCTGCCGCCGGTCGATTGACGATTCTCAGAACAAAGTCTCCGCTGCCGGGAACCAGGTATTTCCACGCTCAATATTTTACCGATGAGCAGGGAAAGGTTTTCCCACAACATATGTCTTTTGAATTCAAGCCAGGCCCTCGATCCATGCAAGAGGCGGTTCAAGCCGCGACAAACAACTTCCGCCTTGGCCAGGCCACCGAACAAAAATCGGATTTCATCCAATGGAATCTGGATGACGACTACGTTCTTTGGATCAAAAAGAAATCAGCCATTGATCTCGAGGACGATCCCTTCAACGCCTACGATCCCGCCAAGGATGTGGGAACCGTCCAGATGAGCGTCGAGATGAAAATCCACGGCGACGCCCATGAAGGACACGAGCACTGATGGAGAAGCCAAGATGATTCCTCTTCACAAGTGCTTTCTTCAGGCCGCTCTTATCTGCCTCCTTGGCGCGCCAGCCGCACAGGCGGCGCGACTGGGCGCCTTTTGCACTTTGACCGAAGCCAATGATCTGCAAGGAACCAACGTCGAACGAAGACTGCCGATCGCTTCGGTTTCCAAAGTCGTCACCGCGCTGTGGAGTCTGGAAAAAGGTGGCGCTGACTATCGTTTCAAAACCACTCTGCAAGTCACCCCCGTCGAGAATGATCAAGTTGATTTGCATATCGAGGGATCCAGGGATCCGTTCTTTGGCCGCGAGTCCCTGCACTTCGCGATCTCCGAGCTGAACCGACGCGGAATCAAAAAAGTCAGGACTCTCAGCTTCGACGAGAATTTCAAATTCTATGTTCAGGTGACATCCGACCATACGGCCGCCAGCCACTACACCACGGCCTCGCCGCTTCCCCAAACGGTCCTGGCCCAGTTGAAATCAATGGGCTCGCTGACCAGCGGCTGGAGCAAAACCTTGCAGGTCGCAAAAGCCACGGGCACCCCCCTTGTTGAAAAGGCCCGCTTCTCGGTCGAAGACATTCGCTTCGTCCCGAAATCAGAGGCCGTCAGCTCATCCGAAACGGTTTCCTTCGTCATGAAGTCAGCTCCTTTGCTGAGCCTGCTGAAAGAAATGAACCGAAACTCGAACAACCACGCCGCCAATCAGATCTTCGAGCATTTTGGCGGAGCCGGCCACTTTCGTTCTTTCGCAGCAGGATCACTGGGTCTTGGCAGTCGACAAATCGATATGCTGAACGGCTCTGGTGATCGAGTCGATTTGGATTCAGGCGCTGCCTACAACGAAGCCAGCTGCGGAACGATTCTCAGAATCCTGCGTCGATTGCGTTCGGTTCTCAAAAGCACCGGAAAAGATCTGCAAAACGTTTTGGCTGTTGCTGGTGGTGACAACCCCAGTTCGGTTTCAAAAATCTATAATAACGACGTTACTCAAAAATCACTGATCGCCAAGACCGGCACGGTGAATCCGGCGATCACACTGGCTGGGTTGATCCGAACTCTCGATGGCGACGTCTATTTCATGTATAATATCGAAACCAAAGGCACGAGCGCCGACTGGAGAAACGCCCGTGCCCTGATCCGGCAGAAAATCACCGAGCTGATTCGCGATCACAACGGAGGAAAGCCGGTGAAATACAGCGCCCTTCAGTTCATGAGCGTCGACGATCAGTCTATTTTCGAAGGCGAGACCATCGAAACCGATGATTTGAATCATTATGTCACGGACATCCCGACACCTTCCCCCCGACCACCCATTGAGAGCCTGCCATGACAAAACTTTTTCTGATCCTCATGCTTGGTTTTTCCCCTCTCGTCTTTGCGAAAAAGGCGGTTCCGGATCTTTTCGCGGCAGCGGAATCCGGCGATCTCGCAACTTTGAAGAATCACAAGAGCGCCCTTAAAGAGAAGAACTCAGCGGGCGAAAGCTTGCTCATCAAAGCCGTCAGCGCGGGACAAATGGAAACGGCCAAATGGTTGATTCGAAACGGGGCCGACGTGAATGAAGCGGATCTTTCCGGTGGCACGGCTTTGCTCTATGCCGTTTCCGGAGGAGAAGAGGAACTGGCCCTGCTGCTCATCGAAAAAGGTGCGGATCTCGAGAAAACTTACGGCGAGCGCAAAGAATCCGTGGTCTTCGAAGCCGTTCGCTTGGGTCAGAACAAGGTGCTCGAAAAAATTCTGACAAAATCCCCCAAGCTGGCACAAGGAGCGAATACCGAGGGCGAAACCGCTCTCTTTGAAGCGGTCCGCTCGGCTCAATCAAAATCGGCTCAGATTCTTTTGAAAAAAGGCGCGGACAAAGCAGTCCGCAACAAGAAGGGACGGAAGGCTGTGGATCTTGCCGATCCGAAAACCGATTCCGCCCTGATTCAGATTCTCAACTGAACAAACGCTTGAGGAAGCCCTTCACCTTGCCGCCCAAAGTGGCCGCTGGTGCCGGTTTTGCCGTCGAACGAGACGAGTGTCCCTGCTGACGACGAGAATCGTTCTGCGAGGAACGAGATCGGTTCTGCGAACCACCGCCTTCTTGACGACGACGCTGATCCGAACCGTTGCCACGAGAGTGACGTTGATCTCGGTCACGACGAGGTCCACGAGACTGCTGACCTCCGCCACCACCGGCAGAGCGCTGTTCGCCTCCCTGTGGGCGACCTTCCGCATTCTGAGGAGCTCCGCCTTCACGCGGTTCTCCGCGAGGACGACGATCATCACGACGAGGTCCACGATTGTCACCACCGCCACGACGCCCGCCATTGCCACCGCCCTCACGACGAGGACCTCGGCCGCCGCCCTGGCCACCACCACGGCCGTCACGGCGTGGAGGTCGACCTTCATTATAGGCATCGTTCAACAAACGTCCGGGGCTCATATCGCCTTTCGGGAAGGCCTTGAGTTCTTTGATCAGATCTTGATCTTCGATGTATCCCACTTCGAGTTTGTGCTTGAGATATTCTTCGATCCGCATGAGCGCATCCACATCACGGTCGCTCACCAAACTGAAAGCGGTTCCCGTGTGACCCGCACGACCAGTTCGTCCGATCCGATGCACATAGGATTCAGGATCATTCGGAAGCTCATAGTTCATGACCAGGTCGACACCTTTGATGTCGAGGCCACGAGCCGCCACGTCGGTTGCGACCAGAACATTCTGATCGTTGTCGGCTTTGAAGGATTCCATGACCCGGTTGCGCTGAGCTTGCGTCAGCAAACTCGAAATTCCCATCGCGGGAACGCCGTTGTCCGTCAGGAACTTTGCAACGCGGTCGACGTTCAATTTGAAGTTCGTGAAAACAATGGCCTGCTTAGGGTTGTGCCGTTTGATCAACGAAACCAAATGCTGAGGCTTGTCCTCTTGGCCGACGTGGAAGATCTCGTCTTTCACGTTTTCGGCTTTCGCCTGATCGCGGCTGATGTTCACTTCGGTCGGCTCGGAGCCGAACTGATAAGCTGTGTTCAACACATCGAAGTTCAAGGTCGCGCTGAAAACCAGGTACTGACGTTCACGCGGAATGCGCTGAAGGATGTACTTCATGTCATCCTTGAAACCCATATCGAACATACGATCGGCTTCGTCGAAAACAACAGCGCGAACCTGCTTGAGGTCGACAAGATTGTCTTTGTACAGGTCAATCAATCGGCCCGGAGTCGCGGCGACGAACTCGACACCGTTCTTGAAGGCTTCTCGTTGCTTGTCGTAGCTGGTTCCGCCGTAAACAGCGACACCGCGCAAGCCCGAGGTTTCACCAAACTTCGAGATGTTCTCCATGACCTGCTCTGCCAACTCACGAGTCGGAACGAGGATCAGGATGAAGTTCTGTGGACGCCAATCCTTGAAGGCCCGTTTTTCGATCAAAGCCCGGGTCTCATCAGAGATATCCGGAGGCGGAGGAACCGAACGAAGGATCCGCTCCATCAGAGGGATCAGAAAGGCGGCCGTCTTGCCCGTTCCGGTCTGTGCGAGCCCGGCTACGTCGCGGCCGTCGAGGATGTGAGGCATCGCTTCGCTTTGAATGGGGGTACAATCGGTGAAGCCTGTTTTGTCGATACTGGCCTGCAATGCTGCATCCAGATTCAGATCTGAGAATTTCATAAGCTCCGTAACTACTGACACCACAAAGAAAAGTCAAAATCGCACTAGGGTTTGAAGGCGAAATCACGAATCTCGTTGATGAAAGCCTGAGGTTGATCGGCGTGCACCCAGTGTCCCGCATTTGGGATGGTGACGCCTTGAATCAAAGGGTTGGTCTTCAGCATCTTTTCAAACATGGGAACGGACAGCTCTTTGGACCGCTCCCCCCGAATCAGCAACGTCGGCACTTGCAAAGCTTCGACCTCGTCCCAACGAGCCCGGGCCTGGCCTTCACGGACCGACTCAAAGATCGCGTCCTTCGAAAAGCGCCAAGAGACCGTTTTGTCCGGCTTTTCCTCCATATTGGCGTAAAAATACTCGGCCAACATTTTGGGATTGTCGCGGGATTTCGCCCGCTCCAGGAATTCCCCAGAGAAAAAGGCCCTGGCGGCCGCCCGGTCAGGAAAAGGCGTGGGCACCAGTCCCAAAAGCTTTTCGTAATAAGCCAGATTGTCGTCGGAAGCTTCGGGCCCGATGTCTTCGAGCACGAAGCGGCTCACTCGCTCGGGATAACGAACACAGAAATTCAGGGCATTTCGTCCACCCATCGAATGACCGACGAGGGTGATTTGATCCCATCCCAATTCATCGAGGATCGATTTCAGGTCATCTGCATAGTCATCAGGAGCATAGCCGTGAGCGGGCTTGATGGAGCGCCCATGTCCGCGCTGATCGTAGGTCAAACAACGTTCGGTCTCTTCGAGGCCGGCGATAATTTTTCGCCAGTTGTTCAAGAAGCCCATCAGTCCATGCAGGAAAACCCACCGAGGCCCGTTCTCCGGACCGTAAAACTGATGGTGGAACTGGGGCAGAACGCTCATCTCCGAACCGGAACCAATTCCATTTTCATCGACACACGCCACTGCTTGAGCGCCCAGCGGAATTCAGCTTTGGCCAGCTCGATCTCGTAACGAAGAAGTCGCATGCGCTCTTCACCCGCATCGAGAGCCTGCTTTTTCATCAGAGCGTATTCGTCCTTCATCTTACGCCAGCGGATCTGGGCTTCGAGCACTTTCGCTTTCATCTGCTCGATCCGCTCCGGAGAGAATCCGCTGTGGCTCAGACGGATGCCTTCTGCCTGCAAGCGGGCCTTCATGATCTCGGAGGGGGAAATCGTGCGCAATTTGTTCGCCAGTCCCATCCACTTCAAACTCATGATCGTCCATTTGGTTGGATCCCAATGGTACCAACGGACACCATTGCGATAGTCGATTTGAAACGTGTGATGGAAATTGTGATATCCCTCGCCGTGCGTGAGGAGCGCCACCAGGAAACTGTCACGTGCCGAGATCTCTTTCGAGTAGGTTTGCTTCCCGATCATGTGGCACAGGGAATTGATAAAGAACGTGCTTTGCTGATTCATGAAAATCCGGAAAGAGCCCGCCACGATCAAACCTGTCAACGCGGACCCAAAGGCCGCACCCACCAACATCGGCACCAAGAAACCCATCACAATGGCAATGGGAACGTAGTAACGATGCTGGAACATCACGCGCTTGTTTTTTTGCAGATCGGCCACCTTTTCGATCGGCAGATCAAC
>JAHBUU010000053.1 GCA_019637895.1 Pseudobdellovibrionaceae bacterium
GGCCCTCCGGTCCCTTCCTAAAGTCGATCTCCACCGCCACTTGGATTGCTCTATGCGCTGGAGCACGCTGATCGAGTTGGCGCCCCAAGTCGGAATCGAGCTCCCGTCCGATCCAAAACGCCAAAGGGAAGAATTCCTCATCACAACCCAGATGAAGGATCTTGAAAGCGTGCTGAAAAAGTTCCTCCGCGCTCAAAGAGTCCTCGCCTCGACCGAGATTCTAGAACGCCTGGCTTTCGAGGCTTGCGAAGACGCCTACAACGACGGCGTGATCGTGATGGAGATGCGGTATGCACCCACCTTCATCACCGATGGCCATCCCTCCCTGAACTTCGAAAGTGTTCATCAGGCTCTTCATCGCGGAATCGAGCGGGCGAAAAGCCGTTTCCCCATCGCCGCTGGCCTGATCGGGATCGTTCAACGGATCAAACCTCTCGCCGAGGCGGAACGAGTCGTCGACTTCGTCATCGACCACAAGGACTCTTTCATCGGATTGGATTTGGCAGACAACGAAGACGGCTTCGACCCCCTGCCCTTTGCGCCACTCTTCATGAAGGCGAAAAAGGCCGGACTTCGCATCACCGTTCACTCCGGAGAAATCCCCCATCCGCAGTCACCGAAGTGGGTCAAAGCCTCGGTCGAAATTCTGGGCGCGGAACGAATCGGACACGGTATTCAGATCATCCAAAGCCCCGAAGTCATGGCCTTCATCCGAGATCGCAAAATCCCGCTGGAGGTTTGCCCGCACAGCAACTGGCTGACCCAGGCTTTTCCCGATCATGCCGCTCACCCTGTGCGAAAACTCCACGAGGCCGGGATCATCATCACGGTCAACTCGGATGATCCGGGTCTTTTCGCAAGCACCCTGACAGACGACTATGAAATCCTCCAACGCGTTCACCGGTTCACACCTCACGAGTTCGCAGCCATGAACGAAGAGGCCGTCCGCGCCAGCTTTATTCCGGCCGCTGAAATCCGCAAAGTGTGGGCTTCTCCATCGAAAGGCATGTGATGCAATCCCTGAAAGATTTCTTTCCCGCGATCGAACCTCGACAAACCCTCCGCCTGAAGGTCGACGACCGGCATGAGCTTTACGTCGAGGAAGTCGGAAACCCACAAGGCCAGCCCGTCGTCTTTTTGCACGGAGGCCCTGGCGGTGGAATCAGCCCCGATCACCGACGCTATTTCGATCCGAATCATTACCGCATCATTCTATTCGACCAACGCGGGTCGGGACAAAGCACGCCGATCGCGGATCTCACGAACAACACGACCTGGGATCTGGTCTCGGACATCGAAAAAATCCGCGAGCATTTCAACATCCAGAAGTGGCATGTCTTCGGTGGCAGTTGGGGTTCGACCCTGGCCCTGTCCTATGCCATCAAACATCCCGAGCGAGTGAGCGCCCTTCTCTTGCGCGGAATCTTTTTGTGCCGCCCTTCCGAGATCAAATGGTTCTATCAAGAAGGCGCCTCGCACCTGTTCCCTGATGTTTGGGAAAAATACGAAGCCATCATCCCACCCGCCGAACGAAAAGACTTCGTCAGCGCCTATCACAAAAGACTGACATCCGATGATCCCGCCGTGCGCCTGCAGGCAGCAAAAGCCTGGAGTCAGTGGGAGGCTGCGACCTCACGTCTGTATTATGACAGCAAGGCCGTCGAAGAGTTCGAAGAGCCCGACTACGCCCTGTCTTTCGCGCGAATCGAATGCCACTACTTCATGAACAACGCCTTTTTCGAGACCGAAAACTGGCTTCTCGAAAACGTCCATCGCATTCGCCAGATTCCAGGCTGGATCGTGCAAGGACGTTATGACGTGGTCTGCCCGGCCCGTTCAGCCTGGGATCTCCACCGGGCTTGGCCGCAGGCAAAATTTACAATTGTCGCGGATGCTGGGCATGCGGCCTCCGAGCCGGGAATCCGCTCGGCGCTGATCGAAGCCACCGAAGCCGCGAAATCACTCTGATTTTTGAAATTTCCTGTTTGGACGGGATTCATAAGTTTTTTTTATGAGTCCCCAAAAAAGGAAGTTGTTGCAGGGTGGTTCCAATTTGGTGTTTAAGGCCCTTCGGGGGTTCCATGAAAACACTTTCGATCATCGCAACAGCACTGCTTCTGGGTCTGACGGCCTGCTCGCCTCAGTCCCAAACCGAAAACACGAATCAGCCAACGGCGACCACCAATGGAATCATTGGCGGGACCGAAGTCCACGATCGTCACGACTCTCTCCGCTCGATCGTCGCCCTCTACGACACGGCTGGTGGCTTCCTTTGCACAGGCACACTGATCGACAAGAATCTCGTCATCACGGCTGCTCACTGTATTCCTCAGGATGTTTCCAAAATGCTGGTCATCTTTGGAAACAAGGTTCAAAAGACCGCACCGATGGCGAAAGTCACCGGCGCCATCGCTTTTCCAGGCTACAACCGTCACGCCCGACGTGACCAAGGCGATATCGCTTTGGTTTCCTTCGAAGGAACAACGCCTGACTTTTTCCGTCCGCTTCCGATCCTGACCGAACAATACGCCCGCGTTCTGCGCAAAGGGACTCTGGTCATGATGCTGGGATACGGCCTTTCGGATGCAATCAACAAAACAGGATCTGGCGTGCTCCGTATGACCAGCGCCCGTATCGAAGACGCTCAGTACGGTCCGACCGAAATCCTGCTTGATGAGAGCCTCGGCAAGGGAACTTGCTCGGGTGATTCCGGCGGCCCTGTCATCATCATGGTGGGCGAACAAGCGCACATCCTCGCTGTCACCAGCCGAGGCGATGAGTTCTGCAATCAAAAAGGTGTTTACACGAGCACGACCGCTTACAGACCTTGGATCGAAGAAGCCGCTGGCAAACTTCGCCGCCAAGCAAACGGTGGTCGCAACAACACGTTCTCCGGACTGTAAAACAGGTCCAAAAAAACTGGGGTGGGGAAAGGCCAAGAGAACTCTTGGCCTTTCGTTTTTTGTCACCTGTATAAACTTTCAACATATTGATTTTTAATGGTTTTTTGCGGTTTATGACGTTTTTTGCAGTCTAGGAATTTCGGCCTTCTTCCGTTAGACTGGTCTGCGATGAAAAAGCCCGTCTCTTTCCTTTTTTGCGCTTCGATCCTTCTGACTCTCGCGGCCTGTTCGGGGTCGAAAGAGTCCATGAACGATTTCTTGATGTCCGGCTCGGGCGTCATGGGAGGAGAACCCGTCAAGGCGGACTCCCCGGAAGCCCGCACCCTGGTCATGATCGAAAGCGACTCGGACGGCTTTATCTGCACGGGAACCCTCATCGCTAAGAACCTCATCCTCACGGCCGCTCACTGCGTGGGAAGCGACATCTCTTCCTTGAAGGTCACCTTTGGCGTCGATCCGTATGGCAAGCCTCAGAAAGCCTCAAGCCGTGAAGTCATCGCGGTAAAAAAACACGAACTGCACCGCGATCCTTCGTCGCAACTGCGATCCGATCTCGCCGTCTTCCGCTTCAAAGGAGTCGCCCCGGCTCATGCGGTGATCGCCCGACTTCCTCGGGAAAACGAAAAGATTCAAACCGGAGAGGCCTTCATCGGAATCGGTTACGGCCGCACGGACGGCATGCTCAGAAAAACGAATCCTGATGACGGGCTCGGTGTGCTCAGAAAAGTCGATATGACCGTGAAGTCCTGGCGGATCAAAGACGTCGAATTCAATGCCGACCAGTCAAATGGCAAAGGTGTTTGCGTCGGCGACTCAGGAGGCCCCGCCCTGGCGTGGACCGAAGACGGAACACCCTTGGTTCTCGGAGTCGCCTCGGGAGTTTATTACGACAAAATGGTCGATCGCTCTCCGATCGACTTCGATAGCTGCAAAGGCCTGTCCCTGTACGTGGAAACCACGTCCTACCTGACCTGGATTCAACAGGCGATCTTAGAACTTCATTTCAGAAATTGACGACAGCCTCTCGGCCAAAAAGCGTGGCTGATCAAAGAGGACTCGGTGTCCGGCATCGGGGACGACTTCGCCTCGAAGACTGGGGACATCCGCTCGCAGTTCATTCAGGATTTGCACGAACTTGTGATCCCGCTCACCCATCAGCCAGTAGGTCTTGCGAGGATTTAGTCGCAAGAAATGTTTGAAATTCTGTTGTCGGGCCAAGCTCCAATTCCGCAAAGAAGCGGCCGCACGAAGCGGGGCCTCTGCAGAGTATTGCCGGATTGGCTCATTCAAAGCACCACTGAACACACCTTGCTGATTCCAGGCCTGAAGCACCGATTCCCAAGATTCATTTTGAAAGCGCTCGGCCCAGGCCTCGTCATTCTTGGTTCGTTGAGAGCGAGCCTCGTGGTCGTCATCACGAAGACCGGGATTCGTGGAAATCAGGATCGCTCCACGCAAGGGCAACCCCGAGGACTCCAGTGCCTGCAAGGCCAGCCGTCCTCCTTGAGAATATCCGACAAGCAGAGTTTCCTGTGGAGCGAGATGTTTTTCTTGAGCCCAGCGCCCGAAAGCCCGTCCCCAGCGATCAAGCGGAGCAACGGATGGACCAAGCAGCGGATCTTTGACGTAATCAAGAAGGTGAAACCGATGCTCCGTTTTCGAAAACGCTCGTGTAACCTGCTCCCAGTCCGAACCCTCACCGAGGAATCCGTGCAAGAAGACTAGATCCACGCCCGATCCCATTCTTTCCAGAACTCTTCCGTCTGCGTCTCGGAAACCGAGATTTCGATGATTTGCCGATCAGCGAGTTCCATTTTCTCGGGAATGGACGTCCACTTCTGATAGGGCCATTTCCACAGCGCCGCCCAAGGTTCAAAATCAAGCTGATGACGATTCAAAAAGATGTCTTGTCCGAACATTTTCTTGAAGATCATTCCACCGCCGTTATTGAGCACAACGATGCGGGTTTGTTTCGCCGCCATCTGAGGCGCGATCCAAGGACCCGGCAGATCATAGAGCGCGGTCAGGTCACCAATCACGCACCAGTTTTCATTCTCGGGCCGACTCCATCCCAGGAAGGTCGACACCTGGCCATCAATGCCGTTCACCCCGCGGCTCGCAGCCACCCGAGCCGGCTTGAAATCATGATCCGCAGCCAGATCCCACTCTCGGATCGGCAAGCTGTTGCCAAGAAAGACGCTCTGATCTTTCAGGCGTTTGGAAAGATGGTAAATCAGGCTGGGCTCTGCACTCGGGTACTTTTCGAAAAGCTGACGAGCCAGTTGTGCCTTTGCCTGATCGAACGCTTTGATCGACTCCGGCAAAGGTTTCGATCGATGAACATCGATGCGAGAAAGGTCTTCGAGGTTATCGTAGTGGGAAATATGCCGACTGAGTCCGGTGTAATGGTTGTAGCCCAAAGAGAAAACCGGTAGCTCAGCCCGCTTGTCTTCGAGATCGCGCCAGAACCGAATGGTCGGCACGCCTCCCAATCGCAGAACCGAGTCGCAGATGTTGTCGTCGATCAAACGCGGCAGCATGCGCTCACCAGAGCGGATCTCGAAATCCGCAAGCCTTGGATGCCCTCGTAAGTTTGAAATCGCTTCGGCATAGATCGGAGCCTGCAGGCGCTCCAGGAAACTGATGGCGCTCTCGCGAATCTTTTCCGGCAAAGTGCTCAGGATCACGACGGGCCGATGCCGCTCTAAGAACTCTTGCAGCTCACCGACCATCTGAATCGGAATGGCCTCGGGAAAACGCGAACGCACCTCTTCCCGGGGAGGTTCCATCTTGGGAGCCGCGCCGTCGATCAAGGGTTCGCTGAAACAGACGTTGATGTGGATCGGTTTTTTCCAACTGAGTCCGCTCAAGCTCAAATGCGTATTGTCGGAATCAAGATCAAAACTGGCTTCGATATAGTAAGAGAAAATTCCCACCTGCTCGATCGATTGAGGAGCCCCGCTCCCACGGAATTTTTTTGGACGATCCGCTGTCACCACAATCAAAGGCAAAGAAGAATAAGTTCCCTCGATGACCGCCGAGAGACATTCGGAAACAGCCGTTCCCGATGTGGTGATGATCGCCACCGGGTGCCGGGTCGCCACGATTCGCCCCAATGCAAAAAAGGCGGCCGAGCGCTCTTCAAAGAAATGATAGGTCTTGATGAAGGGATTTTCCTGGATCAAGTACACGAACGGGCTGTTTCGGGCGCCTGCGCACAGACAGAATTCTCTCACGCCTGCGGCTAGCAAGCTTCGAATCGTCCTTTCCGCCAACTCCATATTTGTCATTTTGCCATCCCGAAAAGACGCAACACCGATTGGCGTTTACGTTGAAGCTCGATCCACTCGGGTTCGATTCGGCTGTCTTTCACGACGCCGCCGCCGGAACCCAACAAGATATTTTCGCCTTGCCACTGAAGATTGCGAATCGCGACCAAGGATCGCACTCGGTCCGATCCCATACGAACTGTGAACGGAGCCCCGAAAGATCCTCGCCCCTGCTGGCCCGGAAGCTCGGCCATCCAGCGCCAACCAAACTGCCGAGGGAAAACGCCCAAGGCCGCTGTCGGATGAAGACGATTGATCAGGTCAGCGACATCCGGCTCGTCTCGCAGTTGAGCCGTGATCTTGGTGTGCAGATGCCACAGGGACGGCAGCTCTTTGATCTCGGTCGGACCGACACGCACATGACCCAACCGACTCAATTCGTTTCGCAAATCTTCGACCACATAACGATGTTCCTGCTGATCCTTTGACGAGCGCAGAAGATCATTCGCCGAACCGTCTTCTTTGGCCAGGGTCCCCGCTAACGCCATCGTCGTCAGCTCGCGACCTCGAAAGTCGAAAAGGATTTCCGGAGTCACCCCGAGAAGGCCTTCATCCTGATTCCAAATACCGTGAACATGCAGACTCAGCGGCGCCTGCAAAAGCTCCAAAATCCATCGAGCTTTTACAACCGCTGTCACCTTGGCTTGAGCCCGGGCAAAAACCACGGGGACAGCCTTGTCGATTTGCCCTTGCTGAATCAGATTCTGGATCCGCGCAAAAGCAGACTCGTACTCGTCTCTGACCGGCTCTTGCCAGGCGAAAGCGGGAGGCGGCTCTGAAAAATCCTCAATATAGCGAAGGCAAATCCGGGCTAAATCAGAAGCCCCGATCCATTGATGTTTGGACGGCACCAAAAACTGCAAATGGTCGGATTCATAGAAAAGAGGGCAAGAGACTGATATCTCTTGTTTTTTATCCTCGGAAGAGGGCCGAAAGGGGCCCCATAACAGAAGCACGCGAGGAGGCTGTTCAGAGCCTTCGCCGGAGACCTCACGAAGCAGGGCTCCCGAGGCCAAAAGGTTTGTGAAGTCTAAATGCGTTATGCTATCTTCCTGAGCCAAGAAAACCCCGCGATCGAGCCCAATTCCTGAGTTTCATGTCGCGGTCAAAATTTAGTATGGAATTGACCCCGAATCAAACACGTCCCTCAACCCAAACCGTCAAGGTGGGAAACATCGAGATCGGCGGACCGGCCTTCACGGTGATCGCTGGCCCATGCTCGATTGAATCCTACGATCAGTTCCTCGAGACCGCTCGTTTCGTGAAACAGCACGGGGCCAGCCTTCTCAGGGGTGGGATTTGGAAGATGCGGACCTCCGCAAAGTCCTTTCAGGGCCTTGGCGCCGAGGGTTTTGAACTCGTCCGCACGGTTTTGAAAGAAGTGAATCTGGGTTTGACCACCGAGGTCACCGATCCCCGCCAGATCGAGGAAGTCCACGACTTCGTGGATATGTTCCAGGTCGGCTCGCGCAACATGCACAACTACGCTCTGCTGAAAGAACTGGGTCGCACGAAAAAGCCCGTCCTGCTGAAACGCGGATTTGCGGCTCTGATCGATGAATGGATCAAAGCGGCCGAGTACGTCACCAACGGTGGAAATCCAAATGTGATTCTTTGTGAGCGTGGGATTCGGACTTTCGAAACGGCGACACGCAATACGCTGGATCTCAATGCCGTCGTCTATGCGAAACGACACAGCTCTTTGCCGGTCATCGTCGATCCTTCGCATGCCGTTGGAATCCGCGAGCTTGTGCCAAGTCTGTCTTTGGCCGCAGCCGCCGCCGGAGCTGACGGCATCATCGTCGAGGTTCATCCTCGCCCGGCCGAAGCGCTGTCCGATGGACAACAGGCCCTCACCTTCTCCGACTTTGACGAAATGATGAACCGTCTGGGCCGAGTCCTCTCGGCGATGGATCGTCCCCTTCAGAAAGCGTGATCTCGATGAAAACGACGTCCGAACAACAGCATCGCCCTCACCCGGAAACCATTCGCCAGATGTTCGGCAAAGTGGCTTCGGGTTATGATCGCGCCAACAACGTTCTGTCTGCAGGCATCCACCACCTCTGGAGAAAAAAACTGGTCAGCTGGTCCGGAGCGAAAGCGGGACAGCGGATTCTGGACTGCGCGACGGGCACAGGCGATCTCGCCATCGAATTCAAAAAAACCGTCGGTAAACACGGGCATGTGACCGGAACGGATTTCTGCAAAGAAATGCTGGAACCGGCACCCGCCAAAGCCCAATCCAAAGGCCTCACGATCACCTTCGAACAAGCCGACGTCACCAATCTGCCGTATGAATCGAAAGCCTTCGATGTCTCGAGCATTTCCTTCGGGATCCGCAACGTCGGTGACCCGGTGAAAGCTCTTTCGGAAATGGCACGCGTCACCCGCTCGGGCGGGGCCGTCATGATTCTGGAGTTCGGCCAAGTCAAGGCCCCGGTCTTGGGACCTCTGTATAATTGGTATTCGGAAAAGGTTCTCCCGATGGTCGGAGGCTGGATCACCGGCCAGAAAGACGCTTACGAATACCTGCAAAAGTCGTCAGCGGCCTTTCCTTGCCGCGAGGACTTCATTCGCATGATGGAATCAACCGGCCAGTTCGAAACCTGCCAGTACGTTCCGCTCACCGGCGGGATCGCCTACATTTACAAAGGCATCGTGAAATAAAAAAACCCGCTCGAGAGAGCGGGTTTTTTTTGGTCTTCAGCGGACCGGTTTTATTTACGCTTACAATTGCAAGAGCTGTAGAAAGTGTGCTGGCCGACGTTCTTGGTCGCGCACTTCCACTTTTCAAAGTTGTGAACCCATTTAGGGATCTTACGACCCATACGAACCTGCAACTTCTTGTTGATGAAATGGTCGTAACCACAGCGACCGCCTTTTGCGAGCGTGGCCTTTGCGGCCTTGATGCTCTCTGCATTCGCTTTCGGCAAACGGCCTTTCGCCATGCTTTCAAACTGAGCTTTGGCAAAGATCACCGCACAAATGCGGCTCGACTTGCCACCAGCACGGGCCATGATGGTCTCGCCGACAGCCACTTTTCCGGCGTAGGGTTCACCAGCGGCCTCGCCATGGATCGCAACGGCCATACAGCTCAGAGCCGTCATGCCCGCTTTTTTACCCGCGCCTTTAGCGGCAGCGACTTTGTACTCGTTCAAAAGACTTGCAGCCTCAGGACGCCCAGTGACCCGGTCCAACCATTCACGAGTGGTGTTCATCTGATCTTCGTAGAAGCTTTCGATCTGATCATCGGTCCATGAACCCATGTCACGAACATCACTGTCGTCTTCGGGAGTTTCAAAGTTTTCAAGAGCTCCGAACTGAAGACTGATCTGTTCACGAGAAGACATCGGCGCCCCCAAAGAGGCCGGCTCTGGTTCCGGAAGCTCAATTCCGAACTCTTCTTTTTCGATCTGGGAATCCAAGGAAGCATGAACAACAGGGCCCATGCACAGAACTCCACACAACAGAATCGAGCGTTTCATGAATCGCTGAAAATTCATCGGATCTTCTCCTCATCAAGAGATTAAACGGAACTGACAGGGATCCTTATCGCAAGATCGGGACCAGACTTTCCCAGATCCACGAGAAATGTCCATTGGCCCTGAACAGGCCACAAAGGGGCCTAACAGCCTGGAATCATTGCTTTGTCTATGGATCTAAAAAGGAAGGTTCCTGAGCATCTGCAAGGGCCTCTATGATCAGGGCCTGGGCATCTTGACGACAATTGGCAGTCGACAAAAGGTGCCAAAAGGTGCCAAAAGGTGCCAGGCCCTGTTTACGGACGCACTGCTTACGTAAACAGGGCCTGGCACCAAAAAGAAAAAGCCGGTTCCTGAGAACCGGCTTTTTTGAAAGCAGCAGGATATGAATCCTCTTTCCGCTTATTTTCCACCCTTGAGAGAGTAGTACGAAGTCAGCTGACCTTCGTCGAATTGGAAAGGGATGTGTCCAATGTCTGGCAGACTTTGGATACGGCCTGTTTCGAAACCGCCTTTTTCTTCTTTGACCAGGTAGTCGGCCAAAGGAAGACGTGGAGCTTGTTTCGACTGCAGGTAAACTTGATTGGAGTACGCGGAATCCTTCAAACGGATTTCGTCGCCTTCTTTCAAGATCGCCGATGCGATGTCGAGTTTTTTGCCGTTCACGAGAACTTTCCCGTGGGCAACCAACTGACGAGCAGCAGGGATGCTTGGAGCAAAACCGAGGCGGAACACGATATTGTCCGCACGGAGCTCAAGCAATCGAATGAGTGTGCTTACCCAGTTCGACTGGGAAGAACGTTTCGCCCGGAGCACGAAGCGCTGCATTTGTTTCTCGCGGATCCCGTAGTGGAAAAGAACTTTTTGTTTCTCTTCCAACTGCAAGCCGTAGTTCGAGTACTTGCGGCGTTTGTTACCGTGCTCACCAGGAGGATAAGGACGACGCTCGAGGGCTCCGGCTTTGCCGAGTCCTGGGAGTTCCGTCATCAAACGGCGTTGGATTTTGAACGCCGTGCGCTTTTTCTTAATGGCCTTCATCTGTTTCTCCTATGAGTCCTAAAAACACGGGATTCTTGGTGAATCCCGAGCAGGAAGGTTTACGCCCTGAGGCGGCATAAGGCAAAGCAAAAGATGCCGTTTTGCCCTAAAAATGGGCAAAACGAGAGGCCGGACCCCCAGCCGCGATATATGGCTTTTGAGAGAGTGAAATGCTGTTTTTTCAAGCCATTTGGGGGCGGTTTTGAAGGGAGACCCACTCGAGTTGAGGGGGCTTCAAGCCGATCGGCTTTGCTTCAAAGGCCGATGCGAATTTGAACGGTCTCTGGGCTCAAAGGGTTAGAATTTATTCAGCCTAAAACTGCATAAGGAGATCTCTTAGCAAATAAACTTGCCGCAGTAGCCAATTATGATATTACGTAATTACGAAAATACATAATTGGAGTTCTTATGGCAAAGTCGAAAATGGAAGAGCTTGAGAAGAGAATCAGTAAGCTTGAAGCGGTGATGGGCAGTTCTCCCGCAAAACCCAGCCCCGCGACGTCAGAACGAGAGCTTGCGGACGATTTAGATAAGCTTATGAAGAAGCATAGTGGTCTTTTCGCCAAGGGCTTAATGTTTTCAGGCTTGGCAATACCTTCTAAAAACCCCAGAAGACTAGTTAGATGGAGTGGTTGTGGCGGTTTTAAAAATGAAAGGGAGTTTGATCAGTTTATTCGAAATGCAAATGCTGAATTAGTTTCTCAGTTCTCAGCTAATTTCTCATCTCCCGAGAAACTTTTTATTATCAAATCACTAATTAATGCTGGTCCATTGGGACAAAAAGAGATCTTGAATGAAACTGATATCTCCCAAGGACAATTCTATCATCATATCAAAGATCTCCTTTCTAGTAAGATGGTAGAGAAGTTAGAGAAAGATAAATATGATCTTTCGCCATTGGGGCATGTTCTTTCTGTTTCGTTCATAGGTTTAATAAACGCATTTGCGAAATAGGCGCCCCACAATCTCTGGGTTTTAGAATCCTCGCTGGCCGCATTTTCCGAAAAGCTCTGCTCGAATCTTTCAAACTTTGTCCGAGAGCTTCCATAGGCTGTGATCCGCCAGAACCAACCAAGCCATCGCCTCCAAAACGGGAATGGCTCTGGTCACGATGAAGGGATCGTGGCGCCCTTTTTTTGCGACGTCCAAGATCGAAGACGTTGGCTTAAAATGCACTCTCAAAAAGACATCTTCTCCGGTCGAAATCCCGCCTCGAATGCCGCCGTAAACATTCGCAGGTCCTCCGTGGAAATCCTGCCCAGTTCGCGATGAAACTTCGATGCCCGCGCCGATTTCAACGGCACTGGTCGCACCGACACTCATCATCGCGGCCGCCAGATCGGCTTTGAGTTTGCGGAACACGGGTTGACCCAGTCCTGCCGGAACTCCGGTCACTCGGATTTCCGCAACACCACCAAGGCTGTTGCCGGCTTCTTTCGCTGCAAGGATGGCCTTTTCCGCGAGCGCGGATTTTTCCGAAGGGAAACGTGCTGCATAGGAATCAATCTTGTCCCGATCGAAACCCTGGATCTGATCTCGATCCGCCGAGGACAGCTCGATGGAACCCACTTGCGCCGTCCATCCGACCACCTGCAAGGACGGATGTTTTTGTGACAAATACATTTCAGCGAAAGACCCACCGATCACTCGGGACAAGGTCTCGCGACCCGAAGAACGTCCTCCGCCTCTGGGATCGGAGTGGCCGAATTTTTCTTTCCACACATCATCGGCATGACCGGCTCTGGGAGCCGTCTTGATGGCGGCGTAATCTTGTGAGCGCGCGTCCTGATTTCTGACGATGACGGCAATCGGTGTCCCCAGAGTTTTTCCCTCGAAGATTCCGCTTAAAACCTCGGCCTGATCCAGCTCGCTCCGAGAGGTCGTCAAACCGCTTTGGCCCGGACGACGACGATCCAGATTCTTTTTCAAAAGCTCCGTATCGAAGAAAACGCCGGCGGGACAGCCGTCGATCACGGCACCCAAAGCGGGACCGTGGGATTCACCAAAGGTCATCAGTTGAAAACGTTCACCGAAAATGTTCGCGCTCATTGGTCTCCCCCACGGGCCGTGACATCGTTTTTCCAGAACTCTCTTTGCGCTTCGGCTTGAGCACGGAACATGATCTCGCCGGATTGATAGCGGGCTTTGCAACGAAGGGCGTACTCACGCCCCGGAGAATCTTCTTTGTAGTTCAGATCCAAGACGACCTCGGGTTTCCAGTCATCCGGAGGCATTTTCAATTCGCTTCCCCGAGGAGCCGCCCAAACCACCACCCGAGGCGAACCCGCAAGTGGTTTTGAACCCTGACGAAGATGCCCGCCCGTCGCTGAAAAGGCCGAAGCCTCGGGAAGGACTCGACCCAGAACTCCCAGAGTTCCACCACCACCCCACAGGGCAACCGGTCCCTGTGGCAGGGATTGCACCGCTTTTTCAAGCCCGTGCAAATCGGTGTTTTCCCCTCGCCAAAACCCCGAAGAGCCATCGAACGAAAGGGTGTTCACGCTGGACAAGCTGAGTGCTGTCTCGCTGGGTTTCGAGCTGCGGGCGGCAAGGCCCTTCAATGGAGAAGTCACTGCGGCGAAACGCATTCCCAGATCCGTCAGGAAAGGAAAAGCTTGGGCCCACTCTTCTTCACGAACCTCGATCGCCCAAACAGGGGCATTGATCTCGGCGAAAAACCGTCGATGCTCGGCCGGTGTCCAACTGTGATGAACCGGATTTCCCAGAACAGCAGCAAAACAATCCGGTCGTGATGGGGTCGCGATCCAGGCCGACAAGGTCGGCTGATCCAAAGAAGTCCCCACTCCTTCACGCCAGTAATTGACCTTCATGCGATCTTTCATCCACAGACGATACCAGCCCCAACGCCCCTGCGCTGACCGGGGTAGAAAGCTGCGCTTTGCAGGGTCCGCATTCCACCAAGCATGACCGGTCTTGAGTTCCTCAAAGGATTCGACCGCAGGACAGAGTTTCAGATACACCGGCAACTGGGCATAAATTCGAAAATCCAACAAGGCGTCGTTGAGCGTTCCATGCGAAGACAGGATCAGTCTCGAGGCATGCTCCCGAACGAAATCCTTTTCCGGATAAAAAACATCCAGGGCCCAGTCGATCAGGCAGGAAGAGTTCAGAATCTCTTCGGGAATATGGCGATGTTTCCTGACGGAATAAATCACCTGCGATGGATTCAGCTTTCCAAAGAATGACCGGATCTCATCGGGATCCAGAAGGTCGTCCCTGAGCTCGTAATAGTTCGCCCCCAACTGAGGAATGGTCTTGCGATGAATCGGCAAAAGAGTGACAGCGCCTCCGGTATCAAAGAAATTTCCAGAGAGGATTTTCTCTTCGATTTCGTCGGAGACCTGCAGGCCCTCAGGCAAGGTGTAAACCCGGTCCGCGAACCGCTCGTAGTGCTTTTCCCGCAGCCTTGCTCTTTCTCGGAACTCGGACAAGGGATCACTGTTCGGATCAAGGCGGGGTCGATCCAGGAAAACCCGACCATCGTGATCCGTATCCCTGCGAATCCAAATTTTCTCGCCGACCGGAGGCACTTGCTCCAGGCGCACACCCGCGCCCAAAGAAATCCAGTCCTGCGACGAAGCGATCTGCAGAAGCTCGTTCAAAACCGAGATCTCGGTTTGCCGGAAGACCTCTTCGCCTCGGTCGCGGAAAAAATCGAAAATGGCTTGTCCCGTTCTTTTTTCGATTTCCGTATCCAGATCATAACGACGGCCACCGGTTCGTCTTTCGAGCAAGGTGGTTTTGCCGGCACCTCGATGACCGATCAGCAGATGGGGTCCGCTTCTCAGCAAGGACCAGTACTCGGGAAAACTTTTGGTCACGACGTCGGGATCGGAAACTCGAATCGGCCAGCCACGCGCCATCAAAAGGCCCGCAGCCATCGCCAGTCGATGATCATGATCCGGATCAAAGGTGAATTCTTTGGGTGTCAGATCGGGATTTCCCTCGATCTCGAGCCCGTCATCACGTTCAGTGACGGTCACACCCATCAGATTCAGCAGATGGGCCGTCGAGCGAATGCGGTCCGATTCTTTGTGCCGAAGATGAGGCGCCCCGTGCAGAATCGATTTCCCCTCGGCAAACGCACACAGAACCGACAGGACCGGAACCAGGTCCGGGCACAGAGCCAGATCGACGTTGATGGCCTTTAGATGTTGGCCCTTTCGAACGATCAGGCAGCCACCGTCTTGTTGAACGGTAACTCCCATGTCAGACAGAATTTCGGAAAACCGACCGTCCGGTTGCAAAGCCTGCTCGGGAAAATTTTCGATCCGCGCTTCGCCGTTCAATGCGGCCAAAGCGGCTACTGAAAACATCGAACTCAAATCAGGCTCGATGATAAGATCCGTCACCTTGAGCGTTTGGTGCGGCGGAATCAAAAGCCCCTTGTCGGTCTCTTGGATCTCCATACCCGCCTGACGACAAAGATCCAAGGTCATCCGGAAATAAGACTCCGAGGTGATGCCGCCGGAAAACTCGATCTCGAGTGGGAAATCCAGATTCCAAGCGTTCAGCACCAAGGCCGATGCGAACTGACTGGAGTCGGCGGTGGGAACCTTCAAAGCACCTGCTGGCTTTTGCCAACCCGAGGATTTCAAAATGAAAGAGGAGGTCCCTGTCCCCGGTTCGATTTCGACTCCGAGAGGAGTCAGGATTTCCTTGAGCGCGCCTTGTGGTCTTTTGAAAAGACGTTCGGTCATCTTCAGGCCGAAGTTGCCCTTTTCCCTGGACACTCTGAGTGCGAAAAACCGAAGCGTGGTCCCGCCGTCACCCAGATAGAAATCGCGACCGTCCTCGATTTTCCCCAAGGCTTTTCGCAAATAAGCCACGTCGTCGGCATCGCTTTCGCCGTGAATCATCAGTCGCCGACGGGCATGGCTTTTCAGAATCAAGGCCCGGTTCAAAAGGGATTTCGAAGCCGGAATTTGACCTCTGAAATGAAAGTCACCCATAGACGACCTTCAAAAGACGCTTTTGTCTGGCGACTTCGTCCAGAATCTCGTCCACACCGATCTCGCGAATGAAGGGCTTTCCCATCTTTCGCACAAAGATGAAACGCAAAAGCTGACGGGATGTTCGTTTTTTATCTTTCAACAAAAGTGTGCGGATCCTGGACGGGGGAATCGAAAGCGAACGCAGATGCAAAGCCGACGGCAAAAACATCCGCCAAGCCGGATGGGAAAAGATCGCAGCCAGATCCTTTTCCGAGCAGTCTCGACGAGAGCGCGAATAAATCAGCGCAAAGATCAACCCATAGGTCACGGAAAGCCCATGAGGCATTTTCAATTCGGCCTCGAACACATGACCCATCGTATGACCCAAGTTCAACAGATGGCGAAACCCGGAGGTCTCGGTCGGGTCCTTCTCAACGATGGACATCTTTCCCTGAATCAATTTCGGCAACGCTGTCCATAGCGCCTCCGAAGGATCTTTGGTGAAAATCCGCGGCGGGAAAAAAGCCGAGCCCTTCAGAATCATCATCTTGAGAGCTTCACCGGTGGCTTCCACCGCTCTCTCGGGAGGCTGAGCCATCAAGAAAGGTTTCACGAGATAAACTTCGCTGGCCGGATAAAAGGTTCCGATTTGATTCTTAGCACCTTCGACATTCAGGGCGGTTTTTCCTCCGTGCGAAGAATCAATGGCCGCAAGCCAGGTCGTCGGCAGATGGACCAATCTCACGCCCCGTTTGTAGATCGAAGCCACAAAGCCGCCGAAGTCACCAACACTGCCGCCACCCGCCACCAGAATCGTCATTCGACGAGAGGCCATTTCAGAGGTCAGTCGCGATATCCGCGACAGATGTCCCGGGAAGGCACTGATGTCTTTCAACTCTTCGCCAGCTTTCACACCATAAGAGGCGGGAAAACGTTTAAGCCAGCCACGAAATCCAGGAACTTTTAAGAGGTAACGGTCATAGATCAGCAGCGAATCCGCTTTCCAGTTCGAATCCCAAGGAGCGCGCGACGTTCTGATGATTTTGGTCTTCATATCTTACTTCCTGAGCTTGGGATCCAGCGCATCCCGCAAAGCATCCCCCAAGAGATTGAAACCGATGACGACAAGCAGAATGCACAAACCAGGCAAGGTTACCAGCCACGGCGACGACTCGATCGAAGCACGGGCATCCGACAGCATCGTTCCCCATTCAGGCGTGGGCGGCTGCGCACCGAGCCCCAAAAAGCCCAAGGCTGCCGCATTCAAAATCCCATCACTGAAACCCAAGGTCGCTTGAACGATCAAAGGCGCCATGCAATTCGGCAAAACGTTTTTCACAGCAATTCGCCACCAGCCAGCGCCGAAAGCCCGAACGGCCGTCACATACTCTTTGCTCATCTCGGCGAGCACCGCTCCCCGCACCAAGCGAAAAACTGAAGGCACAGAAACCAAGGACACCGCGATGATCGTATTCGTCAGAGAGGGCCCGAGGATCGCAACGATGACGATAGCCATCAGCATGCTCGGAAGGGCCATCACGATGTCCATAAACCGGGAAAGCGCTTGATCGACAGCACCACCAACAGAACCCGCAAGCAATCCCAGGGAAGTGCCAACCACAACGGAAAGAATCACGACAAAAAATCCGATCCCCAAGGAAACCGGAGCACCGTGCATCAAGCGGGAAAGAACATCGCGACCGATGTCATCGGTGCCAAATGGAAAAGCGGACAGACCACCATCTTGCCACATCGGAGGCAGCTTGATCGCCTCAGGGAAAATCTGATCGGCAGGATGAGGAGCAAGCCACGGGGATGACAAAGCCAGCAGCGCAAAGAATCCGACGATCAACAAGCCCAAGGCCCCACCGCGATAGTCACGCAGAGTCTCTTTGAAAAACAAGAAGGTGCTTTTTTGGGCGGCGACGATCATCGGGCCTTCCTCATTCTTGGGTTTACCCAGGCATAAAGCGCATCGACGATCAGATTCACCAAAACAATGCCCGCGCTCAT
>JAHBUU010000054.1 GCA_019637895.1 Pseudobdellovibrionaceae bacterium
CGCCCGATGGAGGCCCAACAAAGCGATTTCTTGAATGATCTCTTTCAGGGCGTTTTCAGCCTCGCCTGTCGTTGTGATTTCATACCTTGAAAGCATTTCCGTGACGGCGGGATTCATTGATCCTCCAAAAGAAAGTCGATCAGGAGCTTGCACCAGGGGCGGTTGCGATAGGCGGATTTCATATTTTCCAGAAGGTCTCTGCGGACCATTTGCCGCAGAGACTTGACGTCGATCCGCCAATCGTCTTCCAACGCGACCTGAAGGTCACCCATCGAGGGTTTTGCCGAGCTTTTCATTCGTAAAGTAAAAAGATCGAGGACTGCCTTTTCTGGGCTGGCGATCAGGAAAGGGCGCCCATTTTCCATGGAGAATTGGTGCTTGAAACCGACCCCGTACGGATACAGATCGGAGTGCAAATGGGAATACGAGAATGCGCCGATCGGAGTCTGGAATTTTTTGTTCTTCTGGCTGGTCACGCTCGTATAAACGCTGACTCGTTCTGGAATGAGCCCGTAAAAGGACAAAGCATACTCCAGGGACAGGTACGACGGCCCATAGATCAGGTTTGCCACGATCTCTGGGGAATAGGGGCGTTCGATAAAATCGTTCGAAAAAACATAGAATCCTTTTTTGACTCGAGTCAGGTAGCCTTTGTTTTGGAGCTCTTTGAGCTTTCGCCGGGGATGAGAAATGTGCTTCATTTCGGCCATGAGGGCTTGATAGTCCACCTCTGGCTGAAGTCGTTTCAGGTTTTTAAGTAAAGCATCCATGGATCACCAAGAATGGGCTGGAATGTGACATCTCATGTAACATACTGGGCTGTTTTGTTGGTTCTTCGCAAGAAATTTCGGTCAATTGGTCCAGTATGTTACGTAAACTGTCACATACTGGATTCTATATTCCGTTCATGAGCGAGCCCGAAAACGAAAATCTACATGGTTATCAGGAAAGCATTCCCCTCTCTTGTGAGGGTCTCGGAATCTGTGTTACACCCTCTTCTCCAATAAGCAATGAACAACCCTTCGGGGTCGGCTGTGACAAGCCGCCAACGTCTTCCACATGACGGGAGGATCCATGCAAGAAGCCACGCCCGCGGTCTCCGCGGAAAAAAAACCTGTTAATTTTTATTCCCTGACCCTCGAGGATCTGAAAGCGTATTTCAAATCCCTTGGCAAAGAGCAGTTCCGCTCGCAGCAGGTGTATAAATGGGTTTATGAGCAACGTGTGACAGACGTGAATCAGATGACGAATCTGTCCAAGTCTTTCCGCGAAGAACTTCCGAAATTTTTGACCTTTGAATTGCCCCCGGTGATCCAGCATTTGATCTCGGTGGATGGCACCCAGAAATTCCTCTTTGATATGGGGAACAATATGAGTGTCGAAGCCGTTCTGATCCCTTCGGATGATCGACTGACTTTGTGTATCTCTTCTGAAGTCGGTTGTAACATGGCCTGCAAATTCTGCTTCACCGGAAAACAAAAACTGAAGCGTCGTCTGACGGCCGAAGAAATCGTTGGTCAGTTCATGCAAGCGAGCGATCGTCTGAAAGACGGTCAGCGCATCAGCAATATCGTTTTCATGGGAATGGGCGAGCCGCTGGATAACTGCGAAGCGGTTTTCAAGTCGATCCAGGTTTTGACAAATGATTGGGGCATGAACCTGAGCCGTAAGAAAATCACGGTGTCCACGTCAGGGATCGTTCCTGAGATGTGGCGTATCGGGGCCGCTGGCGTTCGTTTGGCAGTTTCCCTGAATGCATCCAATGATGAAATCCGTGACCATGTCATGCCGATCAACAAAAAGTGGAATATCGAAAAGCTCTTTGAAGCTTGCCGGTCTTACTGCCGTGAAACAGGTGACAAGGTCACTTTCGAGTACGTTTTGTTGAAGGGAGTCACGGACTCTATTGAACAAGCGCGTGAGCTGGTGAAACTCACTCGCAGCGTTCCTTGCAAGATCAATATCATCCCATTCAACGAACACCCGGGCTCAGGCTTTGAGCGTCCAGATGATTCACAAGTGGAAGCCTTCCACCGTGAATTGATGAACCTGGGAGCCCATGTTCTGCTCCGTCGAACGATGGGGCGGGATATCTTCGCAGCTTGCGGTCAGTTGACCGATGCGAAACTTCGCCAAGATCAAACAATGGATATCTCTAATTCGATTCTGGGAGGAAAGCGTGTCCGAAATTCTAGTGGTGGGCAGCCTCGCGTATGATGGTGTTGAAACTCCGGCGGGCAAGGTTGACCGTGCCCTCGGAGGATCGGCGAATTACTTCTCTTTGGCCGCCAGCCTTTTTGCGGGTGTTCGTGTCGTCGGCGTTGTCGGCGAAGACTATGCTGTCGAAGACGAAAACCTGCTGAAATCCCGCAATGTGGATTTGTCGGGTCTTGAGCGTGTTGCCGGAAAGACCTTTTTCTGGAAGGGCAAATACGAAGGCGATCTGAACGAAGCCATCACTTTGACCACCGAGCTGAACGTTTTTGAAAGCTTCAATCCAAAGCTCCCGGAAAAATTCCGCGATTCGAATTTCGTCTTCCTTGCGAACATCGCGCCCGAACTGCAATTGCAGGTCTTGGAGCAGGTGAAGCAACCAAAGTTCGTTGGCATGGATACGATGAACTTCTGGATTTCTTCGAAAAAAGAATCCTTGCTGAAGATCCTGTCCCGAGTGGATGTGGTTCTGATCAACGAAAAAGAAGCTCAGATGTTGACCGGCGCTTCGAACGCGATTTCCGCGGCTCCGAAGATCACCGAGATGGGACCTCGAGCGGTTGTCATCAAGCGTGGCGAATACGGTTTTGCTTTGTACACCAAAGACGAAGGATTCCATATCCTGCCAGCGATGCCGATTCCGGAAGTGATCGATCCGACCGGTGCTGGCGATACTTTTGCGGGCGGTTTCTTTGGACATCTGGCAAGACTCGACAAGGTCCCCTCGGCGGCCGACATGCGCGACGCCTGTGTTGCCGGAACCTTGCTTGCAAGCTTCACGATCCAGGATTTCTCGGTGAAGTCCCTGTCCAAAGTGACTTTGGATGATGTTCGTCTGCGTTCCCGAGACTATCTGAAAGTCATCGGGCGTTAATCTTTCTCATTGGGTTTCCAGTTTCGCCGTCCCTTTTTGAAAAGGGCGGCGCCTGGAAACCGATTCGTTTTCATCAAGATAAGTTCTCTGGCCTTGAATGGATCCCCTGTTAGCCTGTGAAGATCGTTAACTTCAGAGGTGGGGGGATACTATGAGCTTTACGGTCGAAACTGGAAATCCGGGTCTTCGCGATGTTTTGAAAGAACGGACACGCCAGGCGCATCTGGAAACGGAAAAGGCGATGGACCTGATGAGTCCGCACCTGGATGTGGCTCGTTACCGTCATCTCCTGCGCGGCTTCTTCGAATTTCATGCGGCCTTTGAAGAGTTTTTGAATGTTCACCGCAAAGACTGGCCCTCCGCCGTCGAGTTTTACTTCAAAGATCGCCGGAAAATGCAATGGCTCACCGAGGATCTGCAATCCTTGGGCGCCGACGCCTTGCCAAGTGCCGAACGGATTCAAGAGAACTTCCAACGTTTGAACGAAAAGATTCGCAGCGAAGCTCAACTGTGGGCCGCGATCTACGTGATCGAAGGTTCCACGATGGGTGGACAAGTGCTGCACGGGCATGTCACCGCCTCTTTGGGCTTGAGCGAAGGCAAGGGGACTCGTTATTTCCGCTCCTACCAAAGCGAAATGGGGAAGCAGTGGGTGCGTTTCTTGTCGGAACTCAATTCGTTGACCCTGGCTCCGGACGGAACCGAGTCGGCCGTGAAGGCCGCCGATGAAATCTTTGAAATGTTCAAAGAGATCGGCTCTTAATTGCTTCCCGGTATGGGCCTGTCTCATTCCGGGATTCCAAAAATTTGACATCTTTTGTTCTGAAATAAGACATGGGATCCTGTCTCTCCAGCAAAGGAGAGACGGTGATTCGAATTCTTCTTGGGCTTCTTCTTTTTTCTGCAGGACTTTATCTTGGCCGACATTTCACTTCGGGAAACCCGAATGCCCCTTTAGATCGGCTATCGGTGATCGAAGAGTCGACTCGGTCACCAGCCAGTACTGAGAGCGATCAAGGCAACTCTTTCGTTGAAAATGATGCAGAGGACGAGGATGAAGACGTCGTTCCTGAAATTCCGCTCACGAAAGCGCGGTTGGTCATGGCGCAGATTCCTAGTTATTTGCTCCGGGAGGAGGCAGAGGAGCGTCGTTTCCAATCCCTGCGGCAGCTCACGCGACTGTTCCCCAAAAAGATCGGGAATATTGAGAATGAGCAAACCGTCTGGGCTTGGCGCAGTCATTTGAAAGAGAAGTATCTCAAAGCCTTCAGTCGGGGCCGGACAATGACCGGGGAATTCCGGTACGATGTCGACGGTGAAATGGTCAATGCCACGGTTGTGATGGAGCTTGGGCCGTCGTCAGAGGGCGGGCATTTCATCTGTCAAAGCATTCGTTTGATTCTGCAGACCGGTCGTGATGGGTGGTATAATCTTTTGGGGACTTGCCAAGTCACAGAGCTGCATCTGTTTCAGAACTCAGGACTCCTTATCGATTTTGATCTTGAGCGAGGGTCCTCCGAGAATTTAGGTCGAAGGCTTTTGGTTGAAGTGCCTTTTGTCGCCGGTGGAAATGCGGCGGTCTTGATTGATTCTCGGCCCTCCTCTCGAACTTTCAGTGTTTCCTGGCGCTATCTCTCTAAGGCCGAGGGTGAAGCCGTCCTGCATGACTTTTCGAGGAAGACGGGCGTCATGTATATTTCTTCAGGCTCGTCGTCCCCAGGCGACGATGATGTCTCGGAATGAGAATCGGGGTGGGTTTCCTCGACTGAGGTCCTGACTCGTTAAGGCGGCCGGTTCTTTGGCCGATAAAGCCTTAGGACATGGCAAAGAAAAAGAAGACTCAACCTAAAGACGATCTGATCGATCAGCTCCTCGGCGATGTGAACGACATCGCTGCGGATGGTTCATTGGATGATCTTCCTCTGGACGGAGATGCTTTTTTCGACTCGCCTTCAGGTCCGGAAGCCACGAACAGTGGAGATGCTCCGATCGGTCTCTCTCCGGATGAGAATCGTGCGACGGAGATCTTCGGTGGAGCTCCGCCGGCTCTGGATCTCGATGCCGTTCCCCATTCCTCGCAGTCCGACTCCTACTCGCCACCAGTTTTTGACGTCGCCCATATCGAGGGCGGCGATGATGATGCCTTGAATTTTCCATTTGCGCCGAAAGCCTCTGGTGAGGACCTTCCTTATCAAGGTCCGAGCGCTGATGGAGGATACCAATCCTTTGATGAATTAGCGGATCGCATCGACGGTCCCTTTGAGTCGGCCGAAGGGCATGAGAACGAAGCCACCAGAGCCATGGGTTCTGCGGACTCCTCGAATGAACGAACCGAAGCGGGTGGCGGTGGTGGACAGGGCACTGCGACTCTGAACTCGGAAGCGACCGTGGCCGCAGATGGTTTTGCTCATCGCAAAACTTTGCGGCAAGAGCCTCAGGAAAAAGTGGTGATCGGAGCTTTGCGGGGGTCTCGGGGCGGAAACGTCCTGACAACCATGGACGCCAGCCTGGCTCAGGCCGAAAATCTCAAGCTGGCTCAGCAAAAAATTCTGGATCTCGAAAAAGAGAACGACCGCCTTCGTCAGGAAAACGACGAGGTTTCCTCGGCCGCGGACATTATCCGCAGTCGTTTGGAAGAACTGACGGCAAGGATCACCTCTTTGGAGCGTGAAAAGACCGACGTTCAGGAAGCTGCGCAGAACGAGATCATGATTCTGAAGGGGAACCTTCAGTTCAAGGAGTCCGAGGTTGCCAAGGCGCGTCTGAGAATCGACGAGCTGGAAACCCGTCTCAAGAACGATTTCAAAAAAATCCGGGTGAAAGAGCGCGAACTCGAGAACCGCTTGGAACTGGCCCGTGCCGAAAAAGCCGCACTGATCCGCGCCAAAGACGAAAACATCCTGGAACTCAAACGCAAGATTGATCAACTCCAGTCGGAGATTGATAATTACCGCGAGAAGTTCCTTGAGCTCAACCGGACCCTGGGTTCGCAGCAGGAGCAATTCAAGCGCACCGTTCGAGCGCTGCGATTGGCCCTTGCGAACCTGGAAGCCAAGGACGAAAATATTGTTCCTCTGAAGAAAGCGGAATGAGTTCATGGCGGATTCCACAACCGACGTCGGCGAGCAAACGAAAGCCGACGCCGGTCCTGCAAAAAAAAAGATCAAAGTGGTGATCAGCGATTTGCACATCGGCAAAGGCCGCGTCTTGGAAAATGGCGGCCTGAATTCGCTCGAGGAATTCTATTACGACGAGAAACTGATCGAGTTCCTGCATTACTATTCGACCGGACTTTATCGCGATGACGAAGTTGAGCTCATCGTCAACGGCGACTTCTTCAACTTCCTGCAGGTCGACTACAGAGGACACTTCCTCACCGTCGTGACCGAAGGGGTCGCACTCGAGGTTCTCAAGTCGATCATCCGAGGCCATGAGAAAGTCTTCAAGGCTTTCGCTGATTTCGCTTCACGACCGGGAAAGACCATCACCTACATCGTCGGAAACCACGATCAAGCGATGCTGTGGCCGGGCTGCCGCAATTATCTGAACCAAGTCCTGGGCGCATCGGTGAAGTACAAAAACATCGTTTACTTTTTCGATGGGGTTCATATCGAGCACGGCCACATGCATGAGGCGGCTAATCGAATGGATCCCAAAAAGTTCTTCCTGAAAAAAGATCTGCCTGAGCCCATCCTGAACTTTCCGTTTGGATCCTATTTTTTTGTTGAGCACGTGCTCAAGGTCAAACAGAAGCATCCCCATATCGACAAGATCCGACCCTTCTCGAAGATGGTGCGTTGGGCTTTATTGAACGAGACGGGCTCGATGATCGAGATCTTTTTCATGACAATCTGGTATTTCATTAAATCGGCTTTCATCTCGGATCCTCGCAAGGCTTGGCCTTTCCGCCGGATCATTCAGGTGATCCTGGAGAGCGCGATCTTTCCCGATCTCAGCGAGTCGGCCCGCAAGGTGCTTCAGGACGAGCGGGTGCATACGGTCATTTTTGGCCACTCCCACGTCTATCAGTACCGGCAGTGGTCCTCGGATAAAGAATACTTCAATTCTGGGACCTGGACGGAGATCACCTCTCTTGATATTGTCTCGCTCGGTAAGATCACTAAACTGACCTATGTTCTGATCGAGTATCCTGAAGACGGCAGCCGGCCTCGCGGACGACTGAAAGAGTGGAAGGGATATCATCGGATCGAAGAGGACGTCGCCGTTTCATGATAGAGCTTCATCTGCCCCGATTTTCCGTCTCTGCCTCTGAAAAACAAAACAGCCTGACCTCCTTGAAAAGGATTCTGGAAGGCGGTGAATCTGGATTTCCCAAGATTCCTCATTGGGATTCCATCTGGGTCGAATCAAAGCAGGTCGCCGATTCCTTGCGCCGTCGCTTTGAGCACTTGATCGTCATCGGAACTGGGGGGAGCTCGCTCGGGACTCAGGTCATCGCACACATGCGACCAGGGACTCGTCTCCGTTTCTTGGAGAATGTCGATGGTGAGGCCGCCGAGCGGGTGGTGCATGGTCTGGATTTGTCGCGAACCGGAGTGCTGATCGTTTCCAAATCCGGTGGCACCGGCGAAACCTTGGCCGGGACAGATTATCTGAAAGAAGTTTATGCCCGTGCCGGGGTGACCTTCTACGACCGCTGCCATGTCCTCACGGAAAGCGAAAGCAGTGCGCTTGGGAAATGGGCGAACGATAAAAAGGTGGCTTTGACCAAAATCTCCTCGGAAATCGGCGGACGCTATTCAGTTCTTTCGCACGTTGGAATGATCCCGGCTTGTTTTGATGGCTATGACATCACGGCTTTTCGTGAAGGTGCGGCCCTGGCTATGGATCGCCAGGAGTTCGCGGCCGAATTGATTGCCCAGTTTTTGAAAAGCTTCCAGCGACAAGAGTGGATCACCTTTTTCTGGTTTTACGATCCTTTGGCGCGAATCGCCGGCCTGTGGTTGCAGCAGTTGTGGGCTGAGTCCCTGGGGAAAAAGAAGAACCGCCAGGGTGCCCCGGCTCCTCGGGCCAGCACGCCGATGGCGGGGCTCGGAACCGTCGATCAGCACTCTGTTCTTCAGCAGGTGATCGAAGGTCCTCGCGATAAATTCGTTGTTTTCCTTCGCAGTGAGGCCGCTGAAACGAAAGGGCCGACCTTGTCGAGCCCGGACTTTCCCGATTGTGCCGTTCTGAAGGGGCAGTCGATGGGGGGCTTGTTGCAAGTGCATGCGATTGCCAACGAGCAGTCTTTGCACGGCGAAGGCATTTCCACGATGACTCTCAAGACCGAAGTCCTGGACGAAAAAGGACTCGGAGAACTCATCATGTTGATGCAAATGGTTGTGGCGGGACTCGGGGCCGCTTTGGACGTCGATCCTTTCGATCAGCCCGGAGTGGAACTGGGCAAAAGACTCGCGAAAGAGCTTTTGAAAAAGGCGTGATTGTCTCGGGTCGTCGACACCGCCTATAATGGACGAACATGGCCAACCAAGATGAAAGCAACTTAGAAGATAAGACGGTCGTTGCCAGTGGCGACACTCTGAAGAAGAACATGAGCGACGGGGCCCCTCCGGTTCTGGTCGTTCTTTTGGGGCCGACGGCTTATCAAGGTAAACAGTTTCCATTGCAGGATGGCGTCGTCATCGGCCGTGCCCATGAATCGAAAATTTATATCGACGATCGCAGCTTGTCTCGGTCTCATGCCCGGTTGGACATCAAGGGTAGTGAGGTTTCGGTCGTCGATCTCGGCTCGACCAACAAAACCGTCGTGAACGGGCAGATCCTGCCCTCGATGGCGCCTTGTGCTCTAAAAAACAACGATCAGATCAAAACCGGGAACATCATCTTCAAGTTCCTCGAGCGTGGCAGTATCGAAGCTCTGACCAATCAGCAGCTTTTCGAAAAGGCCAATCGCGATGCTTTGACCGGAGCCTACTCGAAAGGTGCTTTGCTGGAAAAGGCCCCCGAGGCCGTGAAACGGGCGGAATCCACGGGTGAAGCTCTGAGCGTGATCGTTTTCGACATCGACCATTTCAAAAAGATCAACGACAGCGTCGGCCACCCTGGCGGGGACTATGTCCTTCGCGAGTTAGGTCGGATCGTCGGTTCGAATCTGATCCGTGGCAGTGATTTCTTTGCTCGTTACGGCGGCGAGGAGTTCGTTTTGATCTTGTCCGCGACTCCGGTCAAAACGGCCACCGAGATCGGCGAGCGGGTTCGCACCACCATTCAGAACACGGAATTCAACTTTGAAGGCCGTAAGATCCCCGTCACTGTTTCCGTCGGCTTGGCCGTTCGCCAACCGAACGAAACAGAATGGGAGCAAATCTTTGACCGTGCCGATAAAGCGCTGTATCAGTCGAAGCAGAACGGTCGCAATCGGCTGACCGTCGCTCCCTAATCTCGATCGCGGAAATAACTCATGATTCAGACGACAGCCGTTCCTAGGAGCAAGTCCTTCCTTATATTGATCCTGGGTTTGATGACGGCCGTGAGTCCGTTCTCGATCGACATGTATTTGCCGGCGTTCTCGCAGATGGCAAAAGAACTCGATACGACAGTTGCTCAGATTTCACTGTCACTTTCGAGTTACTTCGTCGGGATTGCCTTGGGGCAGTTGGTGTATGGTCCCTTGCTGGATCGTTTCGGTCGCAAGAAGCCTTTGTACGTCGGTTTTCTGATTTATATTTTTGCCTCTTTGGGATGTGTGGCTGCGGGGTCGGCAGATGCTTTGATCGTGTGGCGCTTGGTTCAGGCTCTTGGCGGTTGTGCCGCCGGTGTGGCCTCGATGGCCATGGTTAGGGATCTCTTTGATCCGAAAGAAAGCGCCAAGATTTTTTCTTTGTTGATCTTGATCCTGGGGGCCTCTCCCTTGTTGGCTCCAACCATCGGTGGTTATCTGGCGGTGGCTTTTGGCTGGCATTCTTTGTTCGTGGTCTTGGCCGCCATGGGACTGTTCTTGCTGCTGGCCGTGCGCTTCTTTTTGCCGGAAACTCATGAGCCGGATTTGAGCGTGTCCCTGAAGCCCGGCCCTATCGCCAAGAGCTTCCTCGAAATTCTGAAGCATCCACAGTTCTTCACTTACTCCTTTACGATGTCGATCGCGTTCTCTGGTCTCTTCGTTTATCTGGCGGGATCGCCATCCATCTTTTTGGGTTTTTACGGAGTCGATGGAACCACTTACGGTTGGATCTTTGCCATCGTCGCCTCGGGCTTCATTCTCTCGAGTCAGTTGAACGTCGTGATTTTGAAACGATTCAGCAATCAGCGTGTGCTGTGGGCCGGGTTGAGCGCACAGGTGGTGATCGGTCTGATCTTTTTGCTGGGCTCTTTGTCGGGTTGGTTCGGACTGTATTCAACGGTGGGAATGTTCTTCCTTTATTTGTCCTGCTTTGGCTTTGTGAATCCAAACGCGACGGCCATGGTGCTTGCACCTTTTCCGAAAAGTGCGGGACGGGCTTCGGCCATGATGGGATTTCTGCAGATGAGCTGTGGGGCGATTGCTTCCATGATGGTGGGGATCTTTGAGATTCGTAGCTTGGCTCCGGTGGTGGGGATTGTGGCGGGGACTTCGGCCATGGGGCTTCTCATTCTTGCTGTGGGCACGCCTTTGATTCATCGACGTCGTCGCGGGCACTGAGCCTTTTCCTTTTATTTGATCGCTTTGTGGGGCTTTCGCTCCGTCGCATGGGCGGGTGGCTGGCTACGCTGGCGCTTGGCCTTGGGTTTTTCGAGGGGCACGCTCGTCCTTGAGCTCTACCCGGATTTTCGATTTCAAATGCGGTGTTGGTTTTGGGGTGACTTTGGGGAGGGGTGGCGTTGCATTTGAAATCGAAAAACGCGTCACGCTTCCGGGAGGCCCCTCGAAAAACCCAAGGCCCAAGCGCCAGCGTAGCCAGCCACCCGCCCATGCGACGGAACGAAAGCTTCCTGCAAAGAGGCCAAGTAAAAGGAAAGAGGGCCTGGTGTTTGGGTGTCTGGGCTTTGGTCCTGGGGGCATAAGAGATGCTTATGGGTGCCCCTCTAAAATTTAATAATCATAAGTAAATTCATATATTTAGTGTCATTTTGTCCTCGGGATTTTGGCCTTGTTCTTGCTCCTTCCTTATTTCAAGTACGAACGATTGGTTTTCTAGAGGGGACTTTCCAATCGGCAAGGTGTTGAAACCAGGACGGCTTTTCAAAACTTTGTGTGGAGGGGGCGATGTCGCTGACTCAGAAAAAAGTTCAGGGATTAACCGAAATTCGACAGAAACGAGTCATACGAATGGAACAAGGTCACGAAATGAAGACGGATCTTGAACTAGTGGAGAGTGCGAAACGAGGAAACCGATTGGCATTTTCCGAACTCGTGAAGCGACATCAAAGAGGATTGCTGCGGTTGAGTTTAAGGTTCATGAAGGATTTGGGTGCGGCTGAGGATGTGGTGCAGGAGAGCTTCATCAAAGCCTACGAAAAACTGTCAACTTTCGAGGGACGTAGCGCCTTCAAGAGTTGGTTGTGCCAAATTGCCGTGAATACGGCGAGAAACAAGATTCGGGAGTCTCGTCACGAGATGACCGACATCGAAAACGTGCATCTTGCGGTTGATGCCGTGGCCGAGACTTCACTCGTTCACGGCGCGGTCGCAGATCTTCTTCAGACGGAAGTGGAGAAGTTACCTTTCAGGCAACGGACAGCCTTGGTGCTCCGAGTTTACGAGGATCTCAGTTTTCATGAGATCGCGGAAATCATGGAGTGCCCTTACGACACCGCCAAGGCGAATTATCGCCACGCGCTGTTGAAGCTTCGCGAGACGCTGGATCAGCGTCAGGAGCTGAAATCGTGGACGGGCGAGGTCGGAGGATTCTGGAGTGAAATGTCTAACTACGTGGAGGCTGAAGGATGACTCGACCGATGTCAGAAGTTTTACAAGCACTCGAATCCGAGCAGGATATCGAGCTTCCGATGGACCCGGCTTATTATCAACGCTTACATGACCGAATCATGGCGGCGGTGGAGCGCAAAGAAAGCACTCCGCCGGATTGGTACGAAAAACCCAGATCCGTCCGTCCGGCTCCCTCTTGGCGAACCGGTGCGGACATTTCGAGCCGCTTGAACGATTCGAACTAAGCCACATCTCTCAACCACAAAAAAACGGGTCCCCCCGGAGGAGGACCCGCCAACAACCTTGGTGGGGCAAGGGCGTTATTTCTTCTTTTTCGATTTCATCTGTTCTTTCACGCAAGTCCGAAACTCAGCGCCGCTGAAGCCCTGCTCTTTGCAGAACTTCTGGGCTGCTCGCTTGGCCTCACGAGGGGCTTTTGCAAAGGCCGGTGCGGATACGGTCATGATCAGGGCGAGCGACATCAAAGCTTTCTTCATGGGATCTCCTTATTGACTAACTTTTTTTGTGCCCTTGCTCGCTTTGCGAGAGGACTTCTTTTTTGCTTTTTTGACGGGAGCGGGCTTTTCAACTTCCGCAGCGACGGCAGGTTCGGTCGCTGTCTCGAGGGTCGACTCTTGATTGAGGGGCTGTTCATCCTGTTTTTCTTTGTGAGAGCAGGCACCGAGCATCAGGGCCGAGCCAATGATCAAGGCGGTGAGGAAACGGTTCGATTTTTTCATGAAAGACCTTTCGTCGAATCGGGTTGTCCATTCATGTTGTCACAAGGCCTTCAGGCCAATCTGAGCTGAACTTAAGAAAAACCTTATCTTTGTTCGATCCGGACCGGGACGTTTTTGAGTTGACGGTGGAAGGTCCAGCAGTAGGCTTTCTGATCATGGGCCTGATACTCGTGGTCGAGGATGAGACGAAAATTTGCGAAAAGATCGTGGAACAGCTTCGGCGCGAAGGCTTTCAAAGTGATTCCATTTCCGATGCGGCGGATTTCACGATCGATGCGGTCCGACGGATCGCTCCGGATATTCTCGTCTTGGATCGCCTCTTGGGACGAACCGATTCACTGGCCATGATTCCCAAGCTAAAACAAGAACGCGTCGTCAGCGGGATCCTTGTTTTGTCGGCCATCGATTCCCCTCTTGAAAAAGCAAAAGCACTCGAAGCCGGTGCGGACGACTATCTGTCAAAACCGTTTTCGATGACCGAACTGATGGCCCGGGTGAAAGCCCTGCAACGTCGGATGCAGGGGCCGGATCGAGCGACCTATGAGAAAATCGGTCAGGGAATTCTGGATCATGAGGGACGCTGTCTGGTCGTGAACGGTCGAAAGACCCATCTGACGAACAAAGAGTTCGCCGTCTTTAGGACTTTGGCGGTGGTGCCCGGTCGTGTCGTCAGTAAGCAGCGTCTGCTGGAAGAGGTCTGGGACGTGCGTTCGGATGTTGATTCGAATGCTGTGGAAACCACGATCACCGCCTTAAGACGTCGAATCGAAGAATCGGGCGTCGGAGTCGAAATCAAAAACATGCGCCATTCGGGATATTGGATTGAGACTTCGAATCTTTAGTATCAGCCTGATCGTCGGTGTGATCTCGGCCATCCTGGTGACGGCTTTGAACATGTCCTATGTCCGATCCGTTCGTCTGAATATGATCGACGAACAACTGCGGGAGTCGGCGACGGATCTGATCAACTCCGACTTTGCGGATTTGCGACGGAATGAGATGTCGGATGCCGAGGGAATCATCTCGGACGAACTCGGTCCGCGTCGGATCGGGAAAATTTTCGTCCTTAGAAACGCCCAAGAGGAAATCATTTTCCAGAGTCAGGGTGCCCTGACCTTGGAGCGTGAACTTCCACGTGAGCCGCAGTGGTTGACGATTAAGGACGAGGACCGGTTTATCCGCGTTCTCAACCTCAAACTCTCGAAGATTCCAAATCGCACGCTGCAGCTGGGAATGGTCCTGGATACCAGCCTCTTGAACTGGGATCAGGCCAGCTGGCGAACCTTCGCTTATGCCGTTGCGGTGTTGACGGTGATCGTGACGGCGGCTTTCTTTCTGTCGTCTTTGGTGATGAGACCCTTCCGGCATTTGCGAGGGCATCTGGAAAATGTCTCGAAAGAACTGAGCCGCTTTCATGCATTGCCAGCCATTCCTGAACAGGCGTTTAAATTCGCCGTCCGCCGAAAGGGCGACGAGTTCGGGCAGCTTTTGAAAGTTCTGAATCATCTGATTTTGCGGATCAACGAGGTGAGCGCGATGACGAAATTATGGTCTGCGCGGCTGGCTCACGAACTCAAGACGCCGATGACCATCTTGCGGTTGGAAGCCGACGAGGTGCTCAAGGATCCTCTCGAGAAAAAGATTTTCCTAGAGCCGATTGACCGTATGTCGAAGATGATTTTTGATTTCTTGAACTGGGCCGAAACGGGCAGCGAGCCTTCGAGCACACCTTTGCCGCTGGTGTCCGGCGCCCGAATGTGCGAATCCATTCTCGAGCAACTGCAAAAGGTTTCACAGGGGAGACTTCACCTCGAGGTCCGTGAGGATCGAGAGGTGCAGGCGCTGCCCGAACATGTCGATATTCTCATTCGCAATCTCGCGGAAAACGCGCTCAAGTATTCTCCATCGGAGCGGTCTGTTCTGATCTCTTTGAGCAAAGAGGAACTGATCGTTCGTGACGAGGGTGAGGGGATTCCTGCCAAGGTCAAAGCGCATCTCGGAACTCCCTTCAATCGGGGCAGCGACCGCGGTTCCGAGTCCTCGTCGAGTGGTCTTGGCCTGGCCCTGGTGGAAGCGGTTTGTCGCCGGTATCACTGGGGCTTCGAGAGTGAGGCTGTCGACGGCTTTCACCGCTGCCGTATTCGATTCGATATTTGATGAAAAGATGAAAACACGTGTCACTGCACGATCGTCATCTGCAATCTATTCGTGATCTGGGCGTTCTTTGGCGTCCCGGTATGACGATTTCTCCATATCACGTTTCGAGGGAGGCGGTCCGTTGACATGATAAAGGTGAACACGTCAACTTCATGGTCCGGCAAGAAGCTACAAAATAGGAGGGTGCATGCTGACACAAGTTACGACTCGTCATGGAACGTATGAGATCGACCCACCAGCTGATCTGATGGAGTACATTCCGGAGTTCCTCGGGAACAGAGAAAAGGATCTGGCGGCACTGCAGGCCGCGATTCGAAAAGGCGACTTTCCTGAGCTTTTTCGCTTAGGCCATCGGATCAAAGGCGTCTGTCAGCCCTTTGGTTTCGAAGTGCTCGGAAAAATTGCGGAAGACCTTGAAAGCGCGGCCCATCGCGAAGATCGAGGAATCTGTGAGGCGATGATCGCCGAGTTTGGAAACGTTTTGGTCAAAGTTCGCAAAGACTTTCCATTTTCAGAGCCTGAGCCGGCAACGACCCTGATGTAGCCGTCATCGTCTGACGGCGTTGACAGGCCAGTTACCGACTTCCCAACCATCGGGGAACAAGCGAAGAACGAATCGTGAGTTTCCCTGAATTCCCAGAATTTCGGCATGGTGCTGTCGGCCTTGATCGTCGATGGCGACAGCCGGATCTCCGACGCAAAAACCGTTCAAACAACCTGAAAGGACGGCGACCTGATCAGGATCGGTGATCTTGATTTCACGAGCCGTTCTGCCATAGGACTGGACCCACACTGCGGATGCATTCGTGCGCAGCACCTGCGCCGGGAAGACGTCGCTGTTCTCTTGAACGACTAAGACGACGAACCCAGGGGTGAAGTGCGCGAAGGCCGACGAGGCCGGTGGCGTTTTCGGAGTGGCTGGAGTTTTTTCCTTCGGTCCTTCCGACGTTTTGGCTGCTCGGAAAACGAAGCGTTCCCCTTGGCTGTCCTCGACGACGAATGTTCCATCAGGCAGGCGCCCGAGGACTTTGGCTTTGCGTCCTTTGGACTGAACCGAATTGCCGACGCAGATTTTTCCCGTACAACCTTCGGTCAAAGCGATCTGGCCTCTCTCGAAGCCATCATAATCAAGTCCCTGGAAGGACACCGTATAAGTTCCGTCCGCATCTTTTCTGACGACCGTGACATAATCGATCCGGCCCGAGGTTCGACTGACGACGATGACCTTGCGACCGATCAACTCGTCATCGGAAGACACGGGTGGTGTTTGAGGTTCCGGCAGAACCGGCTCTTCGATCACGGGAGGGATTTCAACGGCTGGGGGCGGTGTCGTCGTTACCGGTGGTGTGACCGGCGGGGTTGTTGGCGGAGTCACCGGTGCATTCGAGGACTCCAGAGTGATACGGATTTCCTTGATGTCGACATCGCCACGAACTCCGAGAACCCATGGCGCCGGGGTGGTTTCTCCGTCAGGCACGAGTGAAATCGTGGATTCCTTGTCATCGCTGATCGTTGAAGAATCGACAGCGGCCCCGCTCAGCATCAAGGCATAGATGGCGCCGGTCGGTCCTGCCTTTGCGATGACGTCGACTTGGATCAGTCGGGATTTGTCCAGAGGCAGATCGAGTTTCTTTTTTTGCAATTCAGCCGACAGATCAATCAGGACGGGCAGATCACCCGCAGCCCCGAGGGAGGCCTTGCGACCTGGCAGCGAGACGATGGTGCTTGAAAACGCCGGACTGGATACGATCAGGAAAAGAGCGAACAAAAACCCCCGTCTCATTTACTTTTGTCCTTTCGCGGCAGATTTTCCAGGAACCCCCGAAGATCGATCACGGGCGTTTCCGCGGAACCAAAGCGGCCTGCATTCAAATCATCCAAAGTGATCGGACGATCCGAGGCCCAGTCCCGTTGAAGCTCGTTTCGAATGTTTTGTTGAGCGTCGTACCAACGTGTCTTTGCCGAGTCGTCGGCGCAGGAATTGAGCTCTTGGGGGTGAGTGGCGCCCCAGCGTCTTTCTGGGCAGTGATAAGGATCAAAGGACAGCAGAAAGAGTCGGCGAATGGCCAGCTCGAAGCCAAGATTGACTTTCTTGTTGCTCGAGTTGGTGTACGACACAGGACACTCGAGATTGACCGAGTGAAAGGTTCTGAGGAGATCTTTCTTGAGATCCGTCCCCGTGTACTTCATGTCGGAAAAGTCGTTTGCCAGCCACTGCTTGTAGCGATCTTCCATGTTCTTTTTGAGCTGCAGGAAGGTCGCTCGCAAGCGGGCGTCCCGGCCCGGGGTGGAGTAGTTTTCCCAATCGCCTTCGGCACCGAAGATATTTGCGGGCAGGGTCGAAGGGTGCGCCTGCAAGTGAATGCCGTTTTTCAGACCCGCATCCACTGAAGCCGTTCTTTCCTTGAAGTTATTGCACAGATCTTCGAGGGCAGATTGGAACTCGACGACCGGACTGATTTTTTCCGTCGCCAAACTGGCTCGGACATATTCATGAAAATTCAAGATCCGGCCGTTCCGATTGAAGGTCCCCAGCTTCCAGTCCTGCAGATTCGCCGGAGAGCCGTAGTATTGAGCGGTATCGAAGTCGGAAATCTCTGCGTCTTTGGCAAAGACGAATTGTC
>JAHBUU010000055.1 GCA_019637895.1 Pseudobdellovibrionaceae bacterium
GAGTGACAAGACAAGTGTCTGAGACAGCCAGTTTGCCCGAGCCTCCGCTGGCAGACCCCACCCGAAAACCGGGTGAGAATCCGCAACCGGGGAAATTTTAGGAAGCCCCGCTCACTGACACTTGCTCGAGCCGCAGTCAGCGCAGACGAAACAGCCTTCTTGCATCTTGAGTTTACCGCTACCGCAATCGGAGCACTTCATCGTTTTAATTTCGGTGATGTAGCTCTTGAGAGTGCGGGCAATCGCCTTGGCGAAGGAGGTGATATTTCCTTCGGCCTTGGTGAGTTGCGTGACGATGAACTCGATGTCTGCTCCGTGACGAAGCGCCGTCGAGATCATGCGGGTCAGGGACTCCTGCTCGTCGGATTCGAACAGCTTGCTGATGTCCGACAAGAGCCAGCCGTCTGGCGTCTGCAGGTTGTAATGTCCCGACGAAACTTTCACCAAAGTGCCTTTGGTCAAATGCGGAGGCAGATGCAGGCTGTTCTGCTTCATCGCGAAGACCTCGTAAGGGTCCTCATCCACGAGACCGACGATGACCACCCACTTCTGTCCTTGCGACATGATCTGATGGATGTCGCAGTTCAGAACTTTTGGTCGATCGATGGCCTTGGTGCGTGGGATGCCCTTGGACGGAGTCGCTGCGACCGGAGCCGAACTCGAGGTCGACAAGACGGTGGCCATGGTTCCATCACGATAAGAGGTGCAACCTTTGATCGTTCCGGTCTTGTAAACATTCGTATAAAGACGCTTGAAGTCCTCGAACGGATAATCGTTCGGGATGTTCACGGTCTTTGACATCGCCGAATCGATATTCCGCGAAAGGACTTCCATCGTGCGGATATGATCGTCGATGTTCAGGCTGTAAGCCGTCGCCGCCCAGTCCGCGCTTGGATCCCAGGTTCCGTTCTGCTGATGGTATCGAACAGCATAATCACGAACATGAGATTCGCGCAAAAGTCCGCGAGAGCGGTCGAATTTGTAAACCTTGTCTTCAAAGACGGTGGCCAGCATGGTTTCGTCGCCTTCTTTGATCCAATTCCATTCGGTGGCGCCATCGATCGCGAAGGTTTTTTCCTCCCAGTTGATGTTCTTCGGCACGAACAAACCATCCGGAGCATAAGGCTGAACGGCGGTTCGCACATACTCGGTCATAAACAGAGGCTCTAGCCCGCCCGACACGTTATTGGCCAAGACCGAGCTATTGCCCGTTGGCTGAATCGACAGCAAATGGCTGTTGCGCAAACCGTTCTTGCGAATCAGATCCCGTGTTTCCCGGGACAGACGCTTGACGAATTCACCGGCCAGATATTTTTCAGCATCGAACAGACGGAAAGGACCCTTCTCGCCCGCGATCGTGGCCGAGGCCTTGTAGGCTTCGTTCATGATGAACTCGGTCAGCTCGGAGCTGAGCTTCAGAGCTTCGTCCGAACCATAGCGAACTTTCAACATCATCAGGGCCGAGCCATAACCCAGGAACCCGAGACCGATCCGACGTTTGTCCTTGAGATTGGTTTCCTGCTCGGTGAGAGGAACCTTTGTGCGGTCGTTCACGTTGTCGAGGAAGCGCACGGCGATCGGCACATATTTGCGCAGTTTTTCGTAGTCCCAAGTCTGATTCTCGGTATCGACGAATTGGGTCAGATTCAAAGACCCCAACAGGCAACTGCCTCCGACCGGCAGAACCTGCTCACCACAAGGATTGGTCGCATTGATGTGCTCGACATAATAAAGGTTGTTCAGGCGATTGATCGTATCCTGGAACAAAACCCCTGGTTCGTTTCGATTGTAAGTGGAACGAGTGATGGTTTCCCACAGTTCGCCCGCATCCTGATAGGTCTTGTAGATGCGAACAGGAAGTCCGCGAGCTTTCCAAGATTTCAGATTCCCATCCCAGTATTTGTCATACTCGGCTTTGGCGTTATCGATATCAGGGAACTCCAGATTCCAAGGCTGTTTCTGTTCGACGGCTTCCATGAAGTCGTCGGTGACGAGCACCGACATATTGAATTTCGTCAGACGGCCCGGAGTCTGTTTCGCCGTGATGAACTCCTCGATGTCGGGATGGTAAACCGACATGGTCACCATCTGTGCGCCCTTGCGGATTTTCTGCTTCCCTTTGTTTTCGACCTTTTTCAGCCCGCTTCCCGATGTGATGACAGCACTTTGTGTGTCCCACATATCCAGCAGACGAACAGCACCCGGCGAGTCTCCGCCGATTCCGGAAACGAAGGCGCCACGAGGACGCATGACATCCGCGCAGAAACCATAGCCCCCCTCGGATTTCAGAATCAAAGCCTGACGACGAAGCTCATCCATGATGGATTCCATGGAATCCTGGTTTTCACCACGGAAGCCACTGACGAAACAGTTGATATAGGTTGTCCCCTTGAGGCCCGTTCCCGCATTGGAAGTGATCCGTCCACCCGGCAGGAACTTAAAGCCCTCCATCAAATCCAAGAAGTTCTCGAACCACAGAGCACGGACTTCAGGCTTTTCAACAGCGGCCAAATCCTGAGCAATCGCATAATGGCGATCGTTGATGTCCTTGTCGGAGACATATTTATAAGTCGTCTCGAAGACCTCTTTGGAAAAATCATCAACGAAAACGGTGTTGCGCTTCTGGGGCGCCGGCGCCGTTTCCTGAGCCTTCGGCGGCAGATCCGCCCGAGGAGAAAGGTTCTTTTGATTTTGTGATGGATTGTTCCTTGGAACAATAAGGTCTGTCTGCATACCGGTTCCCTCCGATTGCTTTCAGCCTATGACAAATGTTTCTGGAGGCAAGCTCTGGCACGAGTTGAAAACGAAATACCGCGAGACCGCTTTCGACACCCTATGACGGGAATCATAAATCCCGCCGGAATTGCTGCTTGCGAAGGCAAAGCCCGCACAAACAGCCAAAGGAACACTTTTTAAAGAGACGCTTGCTGGGAAGCGGCGTCCTTCATCCGGATTGACAAGGTCTCTTGGATGTTCATGAACTCCACCGGCATCTTGGTCCCGAGTTTCAAGAAAAACTCTTTATGAGAGTCGATCTCGCGATCCCAGGCTTTGGAATCAAGCGAAGTCACGGTCTCGAATTGCTCTTTCGAGAAAGAGGCACCCGCCCAATCGAGATCTTCGTAACGAGGCATCGTTCCGAGCGCCGTTTCAACGCCCGCCGCTTTGCCGTCCACCCGTTCGAACATCCACTTGAGAACGCGCATATTCTGACCGTAACCAGGCCATGCGAATTTTCCGTTTTCGTCTTTGCGGAACCAGTTCACCACGAAGATCGACGGCAGAACCGAGGTGCGATTTTCCATCTTGAGCCAGTGACGGAAGTAATCGCCCATGTGATAGCCGCAGAAAGGAATCATCGCCATCGGGTCACGACGAACGACGCCCACCTGCCCCGTGGCGGCAGCCGTCGTTTCGGAACCGATCGTCGCCGCGAAGTAAACGCCCTTTTCCCAGGACTCAGGCTGAAACACGAGAGGAATCGTATCGGCTCTGCGACCACCGAAGATAAAACCGGAGATCTTCACGCCGGATGGATGTTCCATCTTGGCATCTTTCGATGGGCACTGCGAAGCAGGCACGGTGAAGCGCGCATTCGGATGGGCCGCAGGACGACCGCAACCTGGGGTCCATTCTTTCCCCTGCCAGTCCGTGAGCTTCGCCGGAGGCGTGTCGGTCAGGCCTTCCCACCAGACATCGCCGTCTTCGGTCAGAGCCACGTTGGTGAAGATCGTATTGTGAGAGATGGTTTTCAACGCGTTCGGATTGGTTTTTTCCGACGTGCCCGGAGCCACGCCGAAATAACCTGCTTCCGGATTGATCGCGTGCAAGACGCCGTTCTGATCGGCTTTGATCCAAGCGATATCATCACCAACCGTCGTGACTTTCCAACCGTCGAGTCCTTGCGGAGGAATCAACATCGCAAAATTGGTTTTCCCACAAGCGCTAGGGAAAGCCGCGGCCATGTACTTCTTTTCGCCCTGAGGGTTTTCAACGCCCAGGATGAGCATGTGTTCAGCCAGCCAGCCTTCGTCGCGGCCCATGGCCGAGGCGATCCGCAAAGCAAAACATTTTTTTCCGAGCAAGGCATTGCCGCCATAGCCCGAACCGAAGGACCAGATAGAACGCTCTTCGGGGAAATGAACGATGTATTTTTGATCGGCGTTGCAAGGCCAAGCCACGTCCGCTTGATCCGCAGCCAGAGGCATCCCGACCGAGTGAACCGCTTTGACGAATTCTTTTTCGCCCATGGCCTGCAAGGCCTCTTTTCCCATCCGGGTCATCATACGCATATTGATGACGACGTAAGGAGAATCCGAGATCTCGACACCGAACTGAGAAATCGGCGAAGCCAAAGGTCCCATACAGAAAGGGATCACGTACATCGTACGGCCCTTCATGCAACCTTCGAACAGTCCATTCAAAGTGCCTCGCATTTCCGATGGCTCGATCCAGTTATTGGTCGGACCCGCGTCCTCTTGTTTTTCCGAACAGATGAAAGTGCGATCCTCGACGCGAGCAACGTCCGAGGGGTCCGAGCAGGCCAGATAAGAGTTCGGCCGTTTCTCGGGGTTCAGTTTTTTCAAGGTCCCGCTTGCCAGCATCATCTCGACGAGGCGTTGATTTTCGGCTTCGGAACCGTCACACCAGTGAATCGCATCTGGCTGAGTGAGGGCTGCGACCTCCTGAACCCAGTTCAAGAGCGCTTCGTTGCGAACTTTCATGGTGTTGGTGACAGGCCCTTGAAACATCTTTTTCCCCTTGTTCAGTGTCCGCAAACGATTCCAATTCCAAAAAGTCAGTCCCAAAATCACGAAGCCCATCAAAGAGGCCGCGATGATGATGGAAAAATAAATCACGACGGCCATTTCAGTTTTCTCCGAGAATGTCGCGAACGACCCAACCCGCCGCCTGCAGTCCAAAAGAACCGGTCACGAAACTGGCCGTGCCATGAATGACGTTGCGGTGTTCGCAAGAGTGTTGATCGTTCTTCCCTGGGCAAACGCACTTGAATCCCATCCCCTTGTCATAGAACAACGGGAGCGGATCACGAGGCGGTTCTTCGGAAAACACGCAAGGGATGCCGAACGGCTTCCCTGCCTCAGGGAATTCGTGCTGCTGGCGAAGGATCTTCCGAACCTGCGCCGACATCGGATCGACCTTGGTGTCTGCCAGATCGACGATGCGAATCCGCGACGGATCAAGCTTGGCGGCCGAGCCCCCGCTGGTGATGACCTTGATGCCTTCACGACGGCAGGTCGCCAGCAAATGACATTTCGCGGTCATATTGTCGATGGCATCCACGATGTAGTCGGGACGATGACCCGAGAGGATCTCTTCCGAATTTTCGCGATTATAAAACACCGGCAAGGCGACCACGGTCGCTTGCGGATTGATCTTGCGCAGACGCTCGGCCATCACTTCGGCCTTTTTCTTGCCGACCACGCCTTGCAAGGCATGGAGCTGGCGATTGGCGTTGGTGATGCAGACTTCATCGAAGTCGACGATGGTGATTTTGCCCACGCCGGAACGAACCAGGGATTCCGCAGCCCATGAACCCACCCCACCCAATCCCAACACCATCACATGGGTGCGGAAAAGTTTGGTCATGGCTTGGTCGCCGACGAGACGACCCATGCGGTCGAAACGACGATGCAAAACGTATTCGGTTTCAGGTGGCTGGACGAGTTCTGTCGTGGTCGCTGTCAGCTGTTCCATGGGCTCCAAAAAGTCGGTGAAAGTTCGCGGTGGTGATATCAAGGATTTCCACCGGAGTCATCTTTCTGAGGCGCGCAATCGACTCGGCCACATCCCAAAGGCTGCCCGGCGGGTTCCTTTCCCCTTTGAAGCGGGCTGGGGGCTGATCTGGGCTGTCGGTTTCGATCAGTAAAAATTCCAGGGGCATTTCCTTGACCGCCTGATGAAGTTTGGTGTTGTCCGGGCGGGCCACCGGCCCCCCTACGGACAGACTCAATCCCCGGCGCAAAAAGTCCTGCGCTTTGGGCCATGAGGCATTGAAGGAATGCACGATGCCCTGGCGCTTGGGAACGCCCCACAGATCAAAAATCTGCAGGGCCTCGTCATGGGCCTGCACCAGGTGCAAGACCACGGGCAGCTCGGCGGCTTCGGCCAGCTCCAGTTGTTGCTCAAAGAGGGTGATTTGCCGCTCTCGAGAGTCCTTCATGACATGGGGGCGGAAATCGAGACCGGTCTCTCCTAAAGCCATGGCCTGAGGAAGCTGGATCGCCAGTCCGTCCAAGGCGATCTCGCAAAGGTCTTCGTCATGGGCGGCCACCCAGTAGGGATGCAAACCAAAACAAAGCCCGATCTGGGCGGGGTAGCGTTTCTGAAGGGCGATTTGAGCCGCCCAGTCCTCGGGACCGATCCCGCCCTGCAGGAAAAAGCCGATGCCCTTCGACATCGCCTCCTGAATGGCCGCGTCCCGACCTTGATCCCAACGGGGATCGGCCAAGTGGCTATGCGCATCGACCCACGGACCCACGGGCTTTCCTTTCGTCGGGGAAGAAAAAGGCGACTCTGGCATAAAAACACGACTCATTCAAAGACGATTTCGGGCCGACAAGAACCAGGTCCGGGTGCGTCCCGGAGTGTTTATTTTGAAAGGAAGCAGGATGAAACGCTCTCTCAAGTTCGGCTTTGAAATCGTGATGGAAAAAGCCTCCACTCCTCGCCCCGTTGCGGTTCGAGTCCAGGAGAAAAAGCCTCAGGCTCAAGCCTCGCCTCCTCCTTTCAAATACATGGCGGATGCCCTGTGCGGACTGTCGATGATTCGTCTGAATCCGAATCTGCAATGCCCGGTTTCAAACCCCGATCACTCGGCCGACTTCTGCGACGAAGCCTGGAAGTCCCTGGATCCTCATTGGGAACTTTGGAATCGCGCCTCTGATCGCGTTCAAGCGCTGTCCAGGGATGCGCGGAAGTTCGACGCCAAGGACGCCGCCAACTTTGAAAAATGGTTCACCGACACTCTGCACTCGGCCTTCACCGCCGATGGCGTGAAGCTGCATGCCCTTGCCGAACTCGTCGATGCCATCAACGATCTCGAGACCCGCAAGGACTCGCCTCTGCTTTACAACTTCGGTCTGAAATTCTCTCCGGCGTTCATTGATCGCCTGCACTCGCTTTATTCTTTCTTGTTCCACCTGCGCTCGGTCGTCGCCGTGGACTGGAATGCTCATGTTGACGATCCCAGCCACGAAGCCGTCAAGGTCGACTCGATCACCGACTATCTGCCGAAAGCGGATTACGTCGTGAACGATGCCCTTTTGTACTGGCAGTTCAAAAAGCTCAGCCACCCCTTCGTTGCCGGACGCCAATCCGACGTGAAGGTGGAAAAGCTTTTGATCGAACCTTTGTATCAGGCTTTCCGCACGACCTCACACAACGCCTGCCACTTGATCGATCATTTGCCGGAAAGTTTCCTGAAAAAGATGGGTCCTGCGGATCTCGAAGAAGCCCTCTATCTGGTTCAGATGGACTGGCTGCTCGGAAGCGAAGCGGGTCTGTTGTTCCGCATCCGTGAAGAACTCTACGGCCTGCAAAACGGCTACGAAAAGATCTTCTGGTACGATATGCACCCACGGGCTGCAAAAAAGGCTTTCAACCTGTCCCTGTCTTTCGCGATTAGCGATAAAGATCTGCACTCCGGCGTCGACGCGGCTTAAAAAACAGTCCCGTTCTGGAACCAGACTTTTCCCATAAACAGGCCCCGAACGGGGCTTTTGTTTTGAAGCTCCATCTCAACTGGTTTTCTTTGTTTTCAAACGTCTTTGCTTCGTGTCTCCTATCGGTCATGGTTTTGTTCCAAAACCTTTACCTTTGAGGAGAATCATCATGAACCACTTGCTCGTCTGCGCTCTCGTCACTCTGGGCTTGGCTCTTCCCGCCCACGCAAAAAAAGAAACTAAAAAAGCGGCCGCTCCGGTTTCGACCGCTCTGAAGCTCGACACGGCAAAAAGCCAGATCGACTGGGTCGGCAAGAAAGTCCTCGTGGACTCCAAACACATGGGGAACCTCAAGCTGAAATCCGGCGAAGTCACTTTCGACAAAGGCCAGCTCACCGCCGGTCAGTTCGTGATCGACATGACCACGATCAACAGCACGGACATGGAAGGAAAACCGAAAAAAGCCGATCTCGAAGGCCACTTGAAAAACGCCGACTTCTTTGACGTTGCCAAGTATCCGACCGCCACCTTCAAAATCACTTCGGTGAAGCCGCTGCCAAACCCTGCTGCTGGTCAACCAACCCATGAAGTCACGGGTGATCTGACCCTCAAAGACAAAACGAACGCCATCACCTTCCCAGCCCAAGTCACCTCGAAAGAGGGCGTGACCGAAGCGCTTGCGAACCTCAAAATCGATCGCACCCTGTGGGACGTTCGTTACGCTTCCGACAAGTTCTTCAAAGGACTCGGCGATAAAGTGATCGCGAACGACATTGATCTGACCCTCAAGCTCGTTGCAACGAAGTAGTTTTATTGGCTCTCTCAGCGCAGAGGGTCTTTGACAGCCGGGGGCTTGTCCCCCACCATAAGGGCTATGAAGACATTTATTCTTTTCATAGCCCTTTTCGTTTGGTCTTTCACCTCTCACGCCAACGTCCTCGGGGACATGCAAACCTTTGCCCCCAGCACGGACGGACAGGACTTCATCACCGTCCACTCGGCACGTCCCCTGAAAAAGGGATTCTGGGCCTTCAGCGGTTACTTCAATTACGCGAAAAACTATCTCCTGGTTTACGACAATATGGCGACCCAAGAGATGCAAAACTACAAAGACGAACTCACCGAGTTCGACTTGGACGTGGCTTACGGCATCAGCGACAGCTTGCAGCTCTTCCTCGCCGCTCCGATCCTGATGAGCCAGCATGCCGACGGTGACATGAACCCGAAAATCTCGGTGACCAAAGGGGCTCATAGCTGGAGACCTGGCTTCAAGTGGACCTTTTCCCAAGAAGAGGAGCGCTATTGGGCCTTCATCCTTTCCAGCGACTTCCTGAACGTCATCGACAACCCGTACACCGGGAACGATGCCTCGCCGATCATCAATGCCGAGATCGCAGGAACCTGGAGAACCGGCAAGATCGCCAAGTCGATCAACGTCGGATACCGCATTCGTAAGCCTGGCGACCTGCCCGCCAACGCCCGAATGTACCCGTTGCACGATCAACTGATTTTCTCGGGTGGTCTGTCCGGTGCCTTTTCGAAAACAGCCCGTTGGGTGACTGAGGCGATCTTCAGCTATCCGATCAACAAGGGCGACTATATGGACGCCATGGATGCGGCCTCGGCCGACTTGCTATTCGGGATGAAACACCGCTGGGTCACGAACCTGAACTTCGACTGGGGTGTGACCATCGAACCGGGCGTCAAGTCCCTGGCCCCGGATTGGCGCGTCTTTACCGGTCTCGTCTACTACTGGGGACCAAAACCTGCACAGAAATCGGAACCAATGAAAGACGTTCCGATCCTGCCGGTCGAAGACGTCCCCTTGCAACGGGATGAGGACTTCATCGCCGTCGATGATGGCCTTTCTGCCACTCCAGCGGTGGGCGACCTGAAACTGTCCCCGCAGTTTGCCGAAGTCTATGAAGGCTCGCGACTGGTCTTCAAAACATCCGGCGGAACCGAGCCTTATCGTTACCGCATCGTCGAAGGCCGCGGCCGTATCGACAACGAAGGGATTTTCCGCGCTCCAACCAGCCCAGGAAAAACCGTGATCGATGTCACAGATGACCTGGGACAAAAACGCGAAGCCACCATCATCGTCAAGGCTCCGCCAAAAGCCGACCGCGTGATCCGCCTCGGAAACATGAAGTTCAAATTCAACAGCAGCAAAGAGCTGGCCGGAGCCTCGAACCGAGAACTCGAAGAAGCCATCCGCACGATGCGCAGCCTGAACGTCAAACGCATCATCGTCGAAGGCCACACCGATTCCATCGGAAACAACGATTACAACCAAGACCTCAGCGAAAGACGAGCAGAAACCATCCGTCAGATCTTCATCCGACGCTTGAACCTGTCCCCGTCCGCCGTCGAAGCCATCGGTTACGGCGAAGACCGCCCCGTGGCCACCAACTCCACATCCGCAGGCCGCCAACGCAACCGCCGAGTCGACCTCAGAGTTTACTTCAAGTAATCAAGCCAACCCACCCAAACAAAACGCGCCGAGCAAACAAAACTCGGCGCCTCTGAACTCATAAGCAAAAAAAATCCGACCGCCCCCAAGCAACTCAACAAATCCCCAACCACTCGTTTTCGCTCCGCCAGAGCGGGCCCCGAGGCGGGCCGGAAGGCCATTGCCTTTTCCGAGGACATCCGGGAAGCGTGACGCGTTTTTCATTCTGGGAGCGCCGCCAGGCGATCCCAGAATGAAAATCCCGGTCATAGCTCAAGGACGAGCGGGTCCTCGGAAAAGGCAATGGCCTTCAGGCCTGCCTAAGCCCGCTCTGGCGGAGCGAAAACGAATGTTGGGGAAAGGGTCAAGGACGAGGAGGAACCGGAGGATTCGGATGCTGGGCCTCGGCCGCAATGGCCTCAACCGCGATTTCCTCTGCCCGCTGGTTCCGATTGCGGTATTTGTCCCGCAACTTCACCGCGATAAAAGCGATCAAAGCAACACCCAATACGGCTAACACTGCCGTCTTGAATTGCTTGAGAGCCCCCATGATGTGCTCACCATAGAAGGCCAACAACAAAACCTGAGTCGGAACGCTGATCATGACGGCCAGGCCATCGATCATGCCGAATTTCCAAGGCGAGAACTTGAGCATTCCGCACAAGAGGTGCCCTGGAAAACGAATGCCCGGCGTGAACCGAAAGATCCCCGTGGCCAGCATTCCGTATTTGCGAGTAAAGGATTCGGCCCGCTCAAGGAGGGCCGGAGAAAACATCCGAGCCATGTAAGGATGTGTGATCAGCTTTCGCCCCCAAAAGCGTCCTATGCAATAAATCAAAAAGTCCGTGGAAAAGACGACCACCGTGGCCAAGGCCGCCAGGAAAATCGGATTCACCACCGGTGCCCCCTCATACGGAGGTGGGTACTGATCCGGGTTTGCTCCCATATAGGCGAGGAGTCCGACACTCAGGAGCGTCACTTCCTCAGGGATCGGCAGACCAAACGAAGACATGACCATCATGGCGACCAACAGGCCATAGACCGTCATCGGCTGGTAGGCGAATTGAGCCAACCATTGGAAGATACCGTCGTGAGTGAACTCCATCGAATTATTTTCCTGCATCCCATCCGCCTTGAACAGCGGTTTCGCCCCGTGATAAGCCAGAGATCGAGGCATGCACAGCAATAAAATCCTTCATTTGATCAGTCAGGGTCCAGATTCGGTTCTCGAGGTCCTGAAATCCCAGGTCGGGCTCTCTGAGGACAGAAGCCGAGAACTCTTCAACCTGGGTGCCTTGTATCTGAACAAAGAACGAATCTACGACCCTGAGACCCGCCTGCAAGCCGGAGATTACCTGCGCATCCACTCGGATCCCCGCCGCTATCAGAAGCCTGAGAAGCTCAAGGACTGTCTGCTTAAGGAAACAGCAGACTGGTGGATCGTCGACAAACCTTCGGGAATTTCCTGTCATGCCACGGTCGACAACGGGATCGAGAATCTGATCGCCTGGCTCTCAGCAGATCTGAACACCCACTTTCACATCACTCACCGCCTGGATGTGCCAACCTCGGGCTGCCTGGTTTTAGGAAAGACGCCCGAGTCAGTGCGGAAATTCAATAAGCTGCAGATGAACGACCTGGTTCAAAAAGAGTACGAAGCTCTGGTTGAAGGGCATCTCACGCTCAAAGGACTGGTGACCCACTGGATGAAGAAAGACCAATGGGCTCCACGTGAAGTCTATGCCGACGAAAGAGCGGAGACTCAGCGCTGTGATCTGGAGATTTTAGAATCCGAACGGCTTGGCGATGTCACTCGTTTGAGAATCCGCCTGCTCACCGGACGCACTCATCAGATTCGAGCGCAGATGAAGCTGCTCGGTCATCCGGTCTTGAACGATGTGATGTATGGGGCTCGACGTCTGCGCGAAGGCGAAGTCATTGCTCTGCGGGCGCGAATGCTTGCGATCGAAACAGAACCCGCCCATGTTCTCAGAGTCGAAGCTCCCATCGACTGGAAGCCTTGGTTGAACCAGTTCCGCCCAGACGAAGCCTAAGCCAGAACCGCCGTTTCCCAAATCATCAGCCGACAGTCGATCCCGCCATTCAAAACCGGTTTTTCCTCAATCAATCGCGCGGGAGTTGCGGCTTTGAGAAGCGATGAAACCTTGGCCGGCACCAGCAAGGCCACTCGGTCCGGATTCCATTTTCGCAGAATCTGCTTGAGCACCTGATCCAAAGGTGGCCCTTCGATGCGCTCACCGTAAGGCGGATTGGAAATCACCCACAGCTTGCCCTCGATTTTTTCAGTCCCTTCGGAAAAGAGATCTCCTTGATGGACCTCAAAAGAAGGCTTTGCCGCCGATGAGGGATGCAGACTGACCTCGCTCAAATTTTTTCGCGAGACCTCTGCCATTTTTGCTTCCAGATCAAAACCGATGAAGCGACGAAATGGAATGGCCGGTGTCATTCGATAGTTGGTCGCGAACTGAGGTTGCTTGAACAGTTTTGGCAGCCGTCCGAAATCCTGAAAGGCGAAATGCCGTTTGAACAAGGGACTCCACAAGGTCGCGGCCTCGGACAGAAAGGTTCCGGAACCACACATCGGATCAAGCAAAGTGATTTTTGAAAGCTCTCCGGGAGCCGAGTCCCCGATCAACCGGCGCAAACAGAAGGCCGCAATGTTTTCCCGGAGAGGTGCTTCGCCGCGCAGAGTATGAACGCCCCGCTTGTGCAGATGCTCTCCGCTGCTGTCGAGACTCACATCGCACAGGTCGTCCTGGATTCGGATGAAAACCCGAACGCCGGTGTCCGACTGGGGAATCCCCCACGCCTTGGCCGCCGTTTCCCGAATACGACCTTCGTGCCCCAAGCGGGATTTCGCGGCGCTGACCTCGAAACGAATCGGCGCCGAGCCGATCCAGGATTTCAAATCAATTTTCCGCAGGCGCTCGTGCAGTTTCGGAAAATCACGGACTTTGAATCGGTCCAGGCGAATCAGAATTCGATTCGCCGTCTTCAAGAAGAAATTCAATTGAACAGCCGTGAAGGGGTCGAGGGGATATTCGATTCCCCCCTTTGTCCACTCGCCTTCGGGCAGCATGGCTGAATGAGGACGGCCGGAGGCATCCAGAAGCTCGGGCCAAGCTTCTTTGATCTCCCTCTCGGCTTCACTTTCGAATCCAAGAGGGGTCGAGACAAAACAAAGGGGTTCTTTGAGACTCATGGGGTGGAAACGGTTCCCGCTTCCAGCTCGGCTTTGAGGTTTCCGAAAACGCGGAGGATATTCAGACGATCCGCCGTGCTTCCAGAAGAACCGGAAACCCAACCCCACAGACGTCCTGCTCCGTGCTGGGTCATACTCCAGGCCCCCGGACGTTCACCTTTGTAAACGAGGTCCAAGAAGGCTTCCGTGACGAACTTGTCGCTCTTCACAGGGCTCAACTCACGGAGGAATGGAATAAACCGAGGTGCCGCCGCCAAAAGTTCTTCACGACTGAGAATCGCATCGACGTTCGCATCGTAGGTCGTGAACAACACTTCCATATAATGCAAAATCATCACGGCCGTTCGCAGATCCGAAGTGTCCACCAAGTCCGCCAAAGAATAGCTCGACTTCGCGGCCGCCATCAGATGCAGGTAGAACTCGTCCCACTGGGCATCATTCAGACCTTTCACATAGGTCACCAGACCCGGCAAGTTCACAAAGGCTTTGCCGAACGTGCGACGAAGTTCATTTTTGAAACAGACCTCGTTCAACATGGGCAATCCAAAGACGTCCGGACGGTCGGTTTTGCAAACCACGCCGCTGTACCCCAAGCTGTAGGCATCCGTCGTCGGATCATCCATATGCTCTCGGAGAGTGTTCGCATTTTCCAGACCGGCCGAGAACAACAAACTGATGAACTCGAACATCTCGTCCATATTCACGCGATCATTGCCATCGCCAGAGAAGGTGAAGAAGCTCGCCTCACGGAAACTGCGCGCACCCGAGTTCTCGGCCCGAGGATCGAAGGCTTTGAGTTCGGCCCCGAAGTCAGTGAAGTCCGCGTACCAGCGAATCAAGCTCTGCTCATTACAGTGAGCCGTAGACGGATCCCCGCTGTCACCATAGCCCAGCATAAATCCCCGGGTCAGCAAGTGCATGACGTTGAAGCGAGCACGAGCCTTCCACACCCAAGTTAAAGTCGAAACATCGCCTTGGACTTGAACCCGTCCACCCGTATCGAAAACGGCCGGGCGATCTTTCGTCACCAGAGAGCGGAACTTGGTCCATGCGGCCAACAGAGCTTCTTCTTCGATGGGGTCTTTCACCAATTTGCGAATCGCTGCCTTGGCGTCGAACCGTCGGGCCTCGACCTGAAGAGTTCGGTGACCAACCGGACGCTCACCCAAACTGTCGAAGAAAACTTGGTTCAAGCGGAAGATATTGAATTCGCGACGGATGGAAACCAGATGCACCTGTTCGATGGCATCGGCACCACGAGTGTCACCCCGACGAACCGGATCCATCATGCCGATGACGACTTTTCGATAAAGACCTTTGATCGTATTCGCCGAAAGCGGCTGGTTGATCAGCTTGCGAACCAGAACTTGATCAATCACCTCATCCAGGTAACGGAACGGCAGACGTCCCGTGGAACGCATCTGATGAGAATTTTCCAACAAGGAAAGGAGCTTGTCGCCGGACTTCAGCGCCGTCGTCATCCGCTCAGGTGTATCGAACAGACCGGCACTCATGATGTAGTGGTAACGAAGGCCCAAGTCATAAAGATCGATCACCGTGTTCAGCGCCTCGGTCCACTCGCGAGTCCCACGCAGAGAAGCGCGGTCCCCAAAGAAGACCTGCTTCACGGACTGAATCACCGGCAACCATTCCGAAATCAAATCAAAGGTATCAACGGGCGCCGAAGCCCCGCGCACGAAATCCGCCAACAAGGACAGGAAATCCTGAGCTTCATCGAAGTTGTAGTCGCTGCGAACCAGCTCCACTTGGTGCATCAGGTTCTGCAGCGAAGAGCGCAACTGATGAATCGCCACATCGATCCGCTGAGCATCCACCGCCGTCATTTCTTGCGTCGTGTAAACTCGCACATAAGGCGCGAGCAGAACGGCCTGGTCTTCCAATGGCTGCAAAAAGCCAACGACCCGGATCAGCTCGGACTTGGTCACGAACTGATCCGACCCTCCGAACAGAACCTGCTTCAAACGCAGGAATCCTTGTGCCAAGGCCGGTGGGATATTCGTCTGTTTCAGGAAATAACGACCGAAAAAATCACGCAGGTCTTTTTCGGTATAAGCTTCGGGCATCGAGCCCTTGGTGTTTTCTTGGAAATAAGTGAGGGCATTGCTCAGGCAACGGAAAGCGGGGCGAATCTGTCGTTCGGCCGCATTCCCTTCGGTGAAGTCGCGGATCACCGCTGGCCAGTCTTCGAGGCAACGAAATTTTTCGTCGGAAAGCTCGATGACTTGATCTTTCCGGCGATCTTCGTTCAAAAAGCGCGAACAGCCGGAAAACCCAACCACAGAAGCCAGACCGATCAAGAGAAGGTTTCTATTAAAACGCATAACCCACTCCGACGGCGAGACGATCATTGTTGCGGAACTCGGCGATGTCATTCCGGTTGGCTGAATCCAAAGGACGGGCTTCGACCATATGCAATTCCGACTGCAGACTCCAATCGGTATTCAGGTCCAAACGACCCTCCAAGCGCCACAGCTGGAAGGCATTTTTATCACTCCACATATAGGAGGTTTTGACTTTGAGTTTGCGACTGCGAGTCGTCGGCCGATTCCACTCAAGCCCCACTTCCGTCGCTTCTTGATAAGGATAACGGGAGGTGATGGAAGCCCGGTCGTCGCTGGCCCACTTTCCCTCTTCGCGGATCTCTCCGCCACTCACGCCCATATGCTGAATGGTGGCCATCCATGAAGACGCCAAAAGAACATCCACGAAAACGGTTCCCAGGGTCGCGGAACTGTAAACGGGACGGGTCCATTCAGACGTGAACGGATTTTCTTGAGAAGGGCGATCATGAATGGCAGACGCCCCGGCCCGCCAACGCTTCCCACGATAAATCAGATCCGTCGCCAGAACCTGATGGTAAATCACCGCTGGCTGAATCTCGACGGAACCCCGATCTTTGGGAATATCCAAAGCGCCGGTGTATCCCAAAGCCAACTGGTT
>JAHBUU010000056.1 GCA_019637895.1 Pseudobdellovibrionaceae bacterium
GCCTCGCCGACGGCGGCGCCTTCGGTTCGATCATGGGTCGTAACGCCTTCCAACGCCCGAAAGCGCAAGCCGTAGATATCCTCCATCAGGTGATGGAGATCTTCGCCGGCCGCAATCTGCCAAAAGCCCTGGCCGAAGCCAGAAAATAAGGAAATCCCTCGATGTCAGACTATCAGGACAATCCGATCACAGCCGAGAAACGTAAAAAGCTCCACGCGCTTCGCGAGAAGGGAATCAATCCCTATCCGTATTCCTTCGACCGCACGATCGAGGCGGCTCCGCTGAAAACCCAATTCGAGGCTTTGAAGCCGGGTGAAAAAGGCGAAGGAACGACCTTCCGGATGGCGGGACGAGTGATGACCCTTCGCTCGATGGGAAAGGCCGTGTTCTTCAACGTTCAGGATATGAGCGGGCCGATTCAGGTCTATGTTCGTCTCGAAGAACTGTCGGAGCAGGACAAGGCCGCCTTCGATTTGGTCGACCTGGGCGACATCGTCGGGGTGGAGGGTTTCCCCTTCCGCACGCAAAAGGGCGAGCTGTCCTTGTGGGCGAAGTCCTTCACGATGCTGACGAAAAGTTTGGAGCCCTTGCCCGAAAAGTTCCACGGCATCCAGGACGTCGAAATCAAATATCGCCATCGCCACCTGGATCTGATCACCGATGCGGAATCCCGGAAGGTGTTCGAGACTCGCTCAAAGGTGATCAAGTTCATCCGCCGTTTCCTGGACGATCGCGGATTTCTCGAGGTGGAAACTCCGATCCTGCAGCCGATTTACGGAGGCGCCGCCGCTCATCCGTTCACGACCCATCATCGGGCCTTGGATATGAAGCTTTATATGCGGATCTCCCCGGAACTTTATTTGAAACGTCTGATCGTCGGCGGTTTCGACAAAGTCTACGACATCGGCAAGATGTTCCGGAACGAAGGCATCGACCGCACCCACAATCCCGAATTCACGATGGTGGAGTGGTACGAGGCTTACACGGACTACAATCACCAGATGAAGCAATTCGAAGAGGTCGTCTCCGGAATGATGAAGGAGCTCACGGGCTCCTACAAAGTTTCCTTCCAGGGGAAAGAGATCGACTTCACTCCGCCGTGGAGACGTTTGACCGTCATGGACGGACTTCGTGAATACGCGAAGATCGATCCGGACAAGGTGTCTCCGATCGAGCTTTACGACCTGTGCAAAAAACACGGCTCCAAATTGGATGGCCCCGCGTCCAAAGGCGAGATGTTCATGGAGCTTTTTGAGCTCACCGTCGAAGAGCATCTGTGGCAGCCGACTTTCGTGATGGATCATCCGGTCGAGATTTCTCCGCTGACGAAAATCCATCGCAAGGACTCCCGATTGGTGGAGCGGTTTGAGCCTTTCGCTGCCTGCATGGAAATCGGGAACTCGTACTCTGAATTGAACGATCCCGAGGATCAGCGCGCCCGCCTCAAAGAACAAGAAGCGAAACGCGGAACCGACGAAGAAGCCCATCCCATGGATGAGGACTTCCTGACGGCGATCGACATGGGAATGCCTCCGACCGGAGGAGTGGGGATCGGGGTCGAGCGCCTCGTGATGCTCGTGACGGATCGTCCGAGCATCCGAGACATCATCCTCTTCCCAACAATGAAGTTCCGCTAAAGCGAAGGGACCTGATGGGGGTTGTGATGACGAAGCGTTGGTTTTTGGGAGCGGTGATCGCTTTTTTCCTGTTCGGCTGCCAAACGCCGAAGCCCACCGTCATTCGTGAAACGACGACTCCGGTCGAAGACCCCGCGACCTATGCGGCGCGTTTGCTCGCTGAAAAACCTGTCGTTTTGGATGTGCGGTCCGACATCGACTTCGGAATGAGCCATGTTCCGGGATCAGTGAACGTGCGCTGGGAAGATTTGAACGCCGTCTCTTCGAAGGAAAAGGGATTTCTCGAGCCCGATCGATTCGCCTTGGCTCGTCGGTTCGCCTTGTGGGGTGTGGACCCTCGGACGACGGTTTTGATTTTGGGGCATGGACCCGAGGGACGGGGCGAAGAAGGCCGGGTGGGATGGGCCCTCAAGGTTCTCGGCGTTTCAAAGGTGGAAACGGCTTCGATCCGACTCTTCACTCCACGGAATCCTCGAGACGGGGAGACCCGACCCGCCAACAAGCCCGTTTGGAAACCGGAAACCAAAAACGAACTTGAAATCAAGCCGGACGAATTCAAACGTTTGGCGTTCCAAGGCTGGACCCCTCCCAGCAAGGCGCGAAGACAGGCCCTGCAAGGAGCCGCTCATTTGTCGATGCCTCCGCTTCGCCTGATCCTCGACGTGAGTCATCCGAACGAACGGGAAGTGAAATCCATCGAAGACCTGAAACCCGCCTGGAAAGTGGTTCGCTCCTCTTGGAGGAAGTTCTATGACGAGTACGGCCGGGGTTCCTGCACTCAGGCCGTTGGAGAGCTTTCCAAAGAGGGCGTCACCGCCCAGCACGAAATTCTCGTGGTCGACGGAGACGGCGTCGGTGCCGCAGCGGTGGGCTTCGTTCTCGAGTCCTGCCGTTTCGGAAAGCCGCGGGTTCTTTCGAGCGGCCTTCGCGGTTTGGGCAGTTTGAAATGACCCCCGAAGAGATCACTCGCCATTTTCACCTGAAAATTCCGATCAGTCGGGAAATGGGCTTGCGGGTGACGGAGGTGTCCTCGAAACACGCCGTCGTGGCGGTTCCCCTGGCTCCGAACATCAATCATGTGCAAACGGTCTTCGGTGGCTCTTTGTATGCGGCGGCGGCCTTGTCTTGTTACGCGCTTTTTCAGGCCTTGTCCCGGGAGGCGGGCGGACTCAGTGACGAGTTGGTGATTCAAGAGGGCGGCATTCGATACCTGGCACCCGTTGATGCTGATTTCACGGTCCGAGCCGAGATGGCCGAAGAAAAAGGCGGCGAGAAGTTCATCGAAGCCCTGCAAAGATACGGAAAAGCTCGGATGAAGTTAAAGGCCACGGTGATTTGCAAAGGCCGAACCTGCGCGGAGTTCTCGGGTGTCTATGTTTTCAAGGGCTCGAAGGGAAGCTGATGTCTAACGGTTTCAGGAGCTGCCTGAGCGGGCTGTCGGGTGGGGCTCTTTGAGTCCCGCCAGAGAGGACTCTTTCGATACGCTGCCAGCCATCGATACAAGGTTCTCAATCGAACTTGATGCCGCCGGGCGAACGATTCCGCGCTCATTTTGCCATTGATGACAACGTCGATCGCCCTTCAGCAAAGCCTCTCGAGTTCCTTCGAAGGAGCAGATGGGCGCATAACCTCTCCTTGGTTGAAGAGAGCATCATACTGTCACGAGATGTCTTTGATTTCGAAAATTTTAATAAACTACTATACTTTAACGAACGAAAAAATGATCAGAAACACTAATTGTCGAATGAAGATTTTAAGATGAGGCGATCTTAGTTGCGCAAATATTCGGCCGAGAACCACGAACTCGAAGAGCCACCGGCGACATTCGCGCTAGATCCGGAGTTCTGAGTGGCGTAAATTTCCAAGTGATCGGTTGTGCCGTTCATGTGCACGATGGTGTTGATCGTGATCGTTTGGTTGAAACTTGAATTGTAGTTGATAAGTTCGGCATGTGTTTTAATCGTCCCGCCATTTTTGGCGAGATGCAAGGAAAGCGTCATGCCTCCGGGCCCGGTCATTGGGAAGGCGATGCTGCTTGAAATCCGGTAGTAACCCGCTTTGTTCGGCTTGAAACGTCCGTTAGCCGTATCGATGGATGAATCGGTATCGTATTCAACCGCATTCAAGGGAATCTTCGTGAAAGTGCCGTTGGGTACTGTTGTACTGGCACTTGGATAGGCCTGCGCAATGGGGCCTGCGGCGAAAGTCGTATTGCGAGCGTCCAACCCGTACTGCGGATTGGCAGTCCCAATGCCGACGTTTAAAAATTACTGCCAAGGTCCAATAGCTGTATAGCGAATCGTACCCGTTGTTCCGGTAGTCGTAGCAAAACAAATAAATCCTCCAAGCCCAGTGTTAGACGGAGTAATTGGTTGACAGCCAAATACGCCATCTGAGTTGTAGTCAGCGCTGATCGTAACAGTTGGAACTGTTCCTGACTTAAAAGATGCAGGAAATGTCACGACACCTCCAATGCCATAATAAGACGAACCAGACACTGAATTATGTGTCAAAGCTGAGGCCGTTCCCCACGCAATTTGTAGGTTCCCTAAGCGAGTATAACCACTGGCAGATTGATCAAAGGCACCTGCAAGAGCTGTCACTGTCGCCGTTCCATTGACCTGAAGTGCGGTTGAAGGACTAGTCGTCCCAATGCCGACGTTAGGAACGAGGCGATTTTGCCTGTAAACCGAAAAAGTTTTTTAAGTCGTTGAGATTGATCGAAAAACAAATGACCTCGACGCCTTAACAAACTTTTTTAAACCGAAGACCTTGTGCGAAGAGTGTCTCCTGCTAATCTCGATTTTCCTCCGTTTTCGTCTATTTTCGGACAGAAACCGGACAGCCGTCGTGCCAATAATCATTTTCTTCGGCATCGGCACGATATGAATTTCCCCTGTAAAATCAATATCTTCCTTGACTTAAAAGCCATGCTATATTGTATATGGAAAGTGAGGTTACAAATGAGCGAATACAAAGCACCCAAAAAAGGAGCCGTTGCAAGATTGCGCGAACTCTATAAAGAGAAGCGCGAACAAAAACGGTCGCCCGAAGTTCTTGAAGAAATCAAAGAAATGTTTAAGCGCAAAGAGCCCAAGCCTGTGCCGAAAAAAATTGCTCGCGGCGACCGTGATCTGGAGTCACCTTGAGTCTTTCTGGATTTTCGCGGATCGGGCAATGGCTTGCTCAAGAAAAATTCATCGGCGTGTTCGCAGACACGACGATCCTCTTTTCGGCAACCTATACCCCTGACCGCTTCAACGAGGAATCCGAGATCGCATTCACCGAACTGACACGGGCAAATGTTCCGGTTTTTGTCAGCGTGAATGTGCGCGCCGAATTTTTGGAGAATCATCGCCGAGTGGGCATAGCCGACTGTCTGGTGGATTTTCTCGACGACGCACAAGCCTATTTGGACGGCCCACTTCTTCTTAAACTTCAGTCACATAAAAAATCCCATAAGCAAAAGTCCGACGAGGGAAAAAATACGCGTCTCGATGTCAATCAAATCAAGGTTTTTCGCTCTCTCCTCAGCGGCTATTCGCTCGGGAAGAGAAACGGCTGGCAACTGCTCTGCCAGGAATATCTGAAGCCGCAAATTTCTTCTGAATGGTCGAATGTGGAGCGTGAGCTATCTCTGAGTTTTATTTCGACTCGCTCCGAGGATCGGTCGCCATTGCTCGCCGAACTTCCACAGTGGGAACGTGTCGTCGAATTGATTGGTGACTACGGCATGGGCTCCGCCGATGCGATGATCCTCAACATATTTCTTTGCTCAAAAATTCCGGCGTTGCTCACCGCCGACATGGAGCTGGCGGAAGCCGCTGTTACGGAAGCCAAAGGTCAAAAGCAAATTTTCGTTCCCGATTCTCTTATCACCCCTTAAATATAAAAGGCTGCAAGGATGTTTGCTAGTGATTTCAGTGGGTTACCAGTGATAAAATCCATGGTAATATCCATGACTATGAAACTACTCGATTTCCATTTTTACCGAACAGCCCCCGAGGAAGCCATGTATGGGTTCGCCCTTAAATGGAGCGTTTACCAAGAGCGCCCTTTCGTTACCATCAAGGCACCGGACCGCGATTACTGGTCGTATCTGCATATATCACTATTTTTGTTTAGAAGTGAACTTTGGGTCTATATCCGACTGACCAAGCTCCCTTTTAGAAATCTGGAGCAGTACCGAGTTTTGCTCCGAGAAAAAAGAGCCGCCGAGCGTGCGCGTGAGCAGAACCGGGGGAATGCTGAGGACAAGGTAAACGATGAGGCAACGTAAAGGGCTGATGATTCAATCAATATCCCGAAAGCCCGCATCCAGATCGGGCTCGCCGCCGTCATCGTCGCGCGCTGTTTCCGGCCTGCGACCGAGCGACATGATCGTGGGTTTCATACCGTCGAAATACTCGGTCTCAAGAAAATGCGGCACCGGACAATTCTCGATGATCTGCGCTTTGATGTAAGCAACCGTTTTCCAGTCGAGATTTTTCGACTTAGGGATCTTCCTCCACTCGATTTCCCGCTTGAACCCCGTCCCCGGGTCCACGGCAGAAAGCGTGCTTTTCCAGGCGGCGGATTGATAGCGCCAAAGGCCGTTGAGCGCGACACTCCCGCGAAGGTATTTGCGCGGAATCCTCCTCGGAGACATCCACTCGAACTCTTGGAATTCCGCTTTGAACCTAAGAACAGCGACGCGCAGACGGCTGACGAGGGAATTGATCGTGATGCCAAATTTTTCTGCCGCCGCTTTCTTGGAAAGGCGGTCTTGGTTCATGTACACGCACTCAAGAGCTTCCCGTTGCTTGGCGGTGAGGCCGTTCCACACTTTGTAAAATCGCGCCCAGACGTTCAAAGCCTCAGGAGGCGAAGTTTCCCTCACAATCTCTAGCCGGCGTTGGACCGCCGGTACATGCTCAAAATAATTTCCGATCAAAACACGGAGGTGTTTTCGCAAATTCACGCGCTCAACGCGAAACTGCGCGAACGTGTAATGCGGAAACGCCGTTTCAAGGCCCGCCTCAATCAACGCCAAAAAATGCGACTCGTCTTCAACGCCTTTTGAGGCGAAATAACAAGCGCGATAAAGCTCCATCAGCTCCGGGTGATCTTGGAAATAATGAGTTTCGATCATGCGCCGGGCGATCTGGTGATAGAGGTCCTTGGGGCTTGCTCGCATGATGTTGTTCAGGATCGGAGTCGCGTAAGTCGGAAGGTGCATTGGTGCTGTCGCGGGCGCAGCCGCGCCGCCTTCGTTGATTTCCTCCGCTGTTAATTCCGAATCCTGCCAGATCGCGGACTCATGAATATCATCAAAACCCGTGAGCTTGATTCGCGACTCGTTCGCGGCTTGGCTCAGCGGAAACGCCTCGGTCATGGTAAGGTCTTTGTCCTCGTCGCGCCACAGTCCCTCGGCGATAAGTTGGTCTGTTACCAGGCGCAGGATGTAATGCACGACCGAGTCGTTCATAGATTTGAGGTCATGGATTTCCGGGAACGATTTGAGCGAAAGATTCTTGGCATCAATCCGCTTACGAATCTCTTTTGCCATGAGCTTGAATTGGATTTTGCGCTGGATGTAGGAATCGGCAGGCCGCACCTGTTCAGGCTCGCGGTTTAGGCTTTCAATTGGGTCATAGTCGAACGACTGGGCGGTTTTGCTGACTTCGACTAGGCCAGGGTCGGCGCGCACCTCTGAGCGCTTTAAGCGCACATAGCGGCGGTGATCGCCCACGCGGTAGGCTAGGACGACGGGATCAAGTTCCTCCTCGCCGTCAGCGACCTCCGCTGGGTCCTCAAATTCAATGTCGGTTTCGATTTCAGCCATTTCCGCGCCTCTGCCTATCTCAAGCAAAACTTGCACCAAACATTTGAACCAATAAAAAATTTATTTCCCAAGGGTTTTAGGGGCTTGAGCGCGTTTTGGTGCCAAGTGGCCCACCCTGCGGTCTCCAGTATCAAAGACAAGTGCTGAAAAAGTGGATTCCACTCCGTGAGCAAAGCGTGAGGAATCCAGACAGGCATGAAGTTCTTACACGGAAAGGATCAAGGAATTTGAGAACCAAATAGCAGCGACTTTGGGGGTGAAGATGGTCACGGATTTTATCGCTAATCAACTCGGCGCTGACCGCGCCGGAAAGGATTTGAGTGAGTTCAAATAAACAAAAATCATCTGGAGTCTCGGACTCCGACAACGAAATGGCTGGTCGGCTTTTACTGATGGGCATGGTGGGTGTCATCGCGCTCGTAGTGCTCGCCGTCTCGCCGGTTTTGATCGGCGGATTTTTGATAGGACTGATTTGGTACGGGGCTTACATGGAGGATGGTGAGCCGAATGGAGAAAACCTTTTTTGGCCGATAGTAACGACGCTCGCGCTGTTCGTTTACGGCCTGGGCATCATGCCGCCGTGGGAAAGATTTTTTCAAGGCGTGCTGTTCACGGACTTTCACGCATGGACCGGAAAGCAGATCACGGCGGTACTCGTGATGGTCAACGAGTGGATGCCGAGAGGTCATCAAATCCACTCGGTCTCATTCAGGACTGTGCGACTCTACGGCTGGAGTATTTTTCTGATGGCGGTGGCGACTCTGGTTTGGCTGCACTTCAAGGGCGCCGGGCGCGGCGTGCTTCTCTACCAAGGAGCCCGGGCGATTTTCGCGCCAGTGCGACTGGTGGCGAGCCGCTGGCAATGGCTTGCGGTATTGGTAATTGGGATCGGGACTTTAAACCTCTTGGTGACGCTTCCGGCATGGTTCAAGATGGGCGCAGGGATCACGCTTGGGCTTATGATGCTCTACCACGCGATGACGGTCGGCTTCAACGTCGGTCGCGCGCAACCGGCCGCGCGCGAGGAGTGGCGGCCGCAAAATAATCCGGTGTTGATCGGCTCCGAGAAAGGAAAGCCCAACAAGCGGATTCAACTTACCGACGACCAGCTCAATCACCATGTGCATATCGTCGGCGCAAGCGGTTTTGGGAAAAGCGTTTTGGTCTCGCATGTCATCAAGAATCGGATTCATTCCGGCGGCGGGGTTTTGTTCGTCGATTTGAAAGCTGATTTTGAAACGATCCGCCAGGTGGCTTCAACGGTCAAGGGCGCGGGTCGAGAAAATGATTTAAGGATTTTCTCCTGCGGGAATCCTGAAATCTCTCACCCGTATAATGCGATTAAATGCGGCACCGCGAATCAGCTCAGGGATCGCATCATGGAGGCGCTCATCTGGAGCGAGGAATTTTACAAGCATGAGGCCGCGAGTTTCTTGCTGAAAATTCTGCGGGGGCTAACACTCCTGCGGGATCGGTTAAGAGAGCCGTTTGATCTCAGGACGATTTTGAACTGCATCGCGGACCGAAATCAAATCACGCGGATCATTGACGAATTACCGCGGACGGAAACGCAAGTGCGGGAAGAACTTGAGGGACTTCACCGCCACTTAGCAAAGCCCGAAAATCTGAAGGCGCTGCAAGGTCTGAAATCGCAACTGGAATCGCTGTTACTTTCCGACTTCGGGCATCTACTCCGAGCGCATGACGGCGGCATTGATTTATTCGAGGCCATTCAGCAGCAGAAAATCGTTTACCTATTGCTCGATTCGCGGACCTACGGCGAATCAAGCCGCGCTCTCGGCAAGATCATTCTTCAGGATTTGAAAGCGGCGTCCGCGCGAGTGGATAACGAGATACCGAGAGCGGAGCGCAAATCCTTCGCGGTGATCATTGACGAGTTCGCGGACATGGCGACGGAGGACTTTGTTGGATTTCTGGATCGCGCACGCAGTTCCAAGATCGGCGTCGTAGTTGCACACCAGGAGATCGCGGACCTTTCGCGCATAAGTCCAGAGTTCGCTCGGCGGTTGATGAATTCAACCTCAACGCTGTTCGCGTTTTTGCAGAAATTGCCGGACTCGTCGGAGTTGATCGCGGGCGTAGCTGGTACGCGCAAGACCCGCGAGGTGACGGAGCAAGCTGAGACGGATTGGCTTTTTGGCGAGCGCAAAACCGGCATGAAGTCGATCAAGGAGGTGGACGAGTTCGTGATTCATCCGAACGTCATTCGGTCGTTGAACGTCGGCGAATGCGTCATGGTGCAAAAATACCCAAGCTCAAAATCGGCGGTGGTGCGAGTGAAACAGGAGGTGGCAAGCGATTATCTAACCAACGAGGAGGTGCAAGACACGTTACAAGCGATGAAGGATCGATACACAATGCGGGACGAATCGAGAACAGCGACCAGGATGCCCGCGCCTGTGAGAGGCGCGGAAAATCAAGAGCCGCGAGAGGCATCAGGTTATTGGCAAGACGGGATTTAACCAACAACACAAAGGAAGTAATATGCAAGTGATAGAATCATTGCAAGATTTTTTTTTGGCAGTAAACGCCGACAAATTGAAAAACCAAAAGTGATCGTGATTGAGGTTCCGCCGCTCCTGCGAAAGGGAGAGTACGCGGACGTGATCGCCATTCGGCACCCACTTGATTCGATAATCAAGTTTACCAATGTTCCTTGGTTCATGGGTGATAATATGGACGAGGCGATGGGATATGAATGGGGCTATAGCGGCTGTGGGCCTACGGACTTCGCGTTCAACATCCTCTTGCACTTCACGGATCACGACGAAGGCGTGGCGCGGGCGTATGCCATCGATTTTCGCGAGGAGTACCTTCGCACCATGCCGAAAGACGGCGGACGGATCAAGAAAGAGGACATCTTTGATTTTATCGAGCGCATGAAGGTGACGAGGCCGGATCTTTTGGAAATGGTGCGAAAGCACCTTGATCTGACGACGCCGGTCGGGTAACCCGCGCCAGCAGGTGACAGTTTACCCCTCGACTTGAGTACAAGCCGAGGGGCCGTTGATCTAGGAACCATTGAGCCAAAAGTGAATGGCAAGGCGTAACAGCGCGACGACCAGGGCGACAATCCATGCCTTTCTGACGCCAAGTTTAGCCTTCCAATCCTTAACAGATAGGCGCACGGAAAATTCAAGCGTAAGCATTTCGGAATCGGGCATTTTCATTGGATAGAGTCCTCCTTACACCCACGGGCAAGGAGGCGAAAGCCAATGAGACGCCCATCCTATGCCATCGCTTGAACCGCGCGCGTTCACCGTTAATAAGGAGGTAGCTATTGACGGATGATTTGAAAAAAGACGTCGGGGCCGGAGTTCCCGCCCCGCGCGCGAATGCTACATTGACCAGCCGGAAAGCCGCTCATGTCCTTTTGACCGAGCGAGACTTAGATATGATGACGGCCCTTCATGACCATGTGGTCTTAAGTTTCATGCAAATTCACGAACGGTTCTTTCCGGCGCGCACGATTGCGACAGCTATGAACCGGCTTAAGCGGATCGAAAGCCAGGGCTGGATCGAGCGTTTACGGATTCCACGACTGCGCATCGAGGGGCGTGCAAATGCGACGGGCGTCGTCTTTCAGTTGCCCTACCTGGGCCGCACGATGCTCGCAAGAGCGCGGCCAGAAGTGGCGATTTTTGAAAAATGCCCGGTGCTCAATCCGTATCAACTTGACCACGATCTGTTGATCGCGGACATCGCCGAGCATTTTAAAGGACGATTCCCCGGCTATCAATGGACCAACGGGCGGTATCTTTTGGACAGCGACGGGTTTAAGAAAATCCCTGATGCCGTTCTACAGAGGACGGCTGCGGATCGTGCGATTGCCATTGAGCTTGAGCTCAATGGCAAAAGTGCGCGCCGCTACCGGGACATTATTGCAACCTTCAGAACCAGCCCGCGCATTGAAAAAGTGATTTACGTCACCGCAAACCACGCGATTGGTCGCAAGATCATGTCCGCGATTGAGGGCTATCAAGTTCCGTTCGGGCACAGGTTTCGTTCGGAATTTTTCGAGTTCGTGCGATTGTCGGAGTGTCTAAAGGACAAATCACCCAAGCGTTGATGGTGCGGCGGATTCGAGAGTTGGCGGCGCAAGAGTCAAAACAAAGGTCAAACAAAAGGTCCATCCGCGGTTTTGACTTTTGGTTTGACCACCAAATCGGCGCAAGTAGCGAAGATCACGGCGGGGTCTGCCTGTTTTACCCTCCGTCCCTTCCGTCTGGCCGCTTGCTGACCACCCGCTCCCTACGAGATCAGGTGGTCAGCAAGCTAGACTACAGGGACTACGGGTAAAACAGGCAGAGAAGAAGGTAAGGAGGAAGATAAATACATTTTAAATACAAATTCAAATTCGGGGAGGGAAACCAAATCCAGTACAAGAACGAAAGCGCAACAGGCCCGACGAGGACAAATGAGAAGCAACAAATCATTTCTCACACGGGAGGCTTTGAGTGGAAAAAAACGGCATTGAGCTATTGACGATTGATGAGGCGGCGGAACTGTTAAAGGTGAAAAAATCCAGGCTTAGAAAAGCGATATTTCGGCGGGAGGTCAAGTTCGTGAAACTTGGCGCGCTGATCCGGTTCAAGCGGGCGCATCTGCTCGAATGGATCGAAAAGGGCACGATGGAGCCAGTGACCGCGTAGGGCCAAAGAGCCCTGAAAACGCGGACCCACTTTTGTTTTCTGAGCCCCCGTGGTAGAAATGCCTAGCTTAAAAGTTCTTTGAAAACTGAATAGAATTTCGAGAAAAAGCAGGAGGCATTTTTCCATGGGGTCTTCCTAACCTCTCCCACACCGGGAGAAAAGGAGACTGTAATGGAAAAAATCAAACGCAAAGACGGCGTTAAATATAGAGAGCGAATCTATATTGGCGGCCAGGAATTCAAGAGTCCTTGCTTTGAAAAGAAATCGGACGCCGTGGCGTGGAAGTCCGTAAAACTCGCTGAGCGCCGGGTGTTTGAATCGACCGGCGTTATGCCGGTGATGAAGCCCACGCTTCAAGAGATGCGCTTTAAAGCGTTCGCGCAGTGGTGGCTCGATCATCGGGTGGCCCCGCGTTCGTCGTCGAGAACCGTCGAGCGGTACGAGATGAATCTTAGGATGCACATCTACCCGTTCATGGGTGATTTGTATTTGTCGCAAGTGACCCGCGAACACGCGGACCAGCTTGTGACAAAGCTCAGGGAATCGAACCACAACCCCGTTGGGACGAACCTTGTCCTCGGGGTTTTGAAGCAAATCATGAGCGAGGCGTTCCGCCAGGAAAAGATCCTCAAGTATCCGTTTAAGGATTACGCGAAGGTCAAAGAGCCAAAGCGCGCCGATCATTTTATGTCCGCCGAGGAGATTGCGAAATTTCTGGAAGCGAACAAGGGCGATCCGCACTATTGGCTATTCGTGACGGCGATGAACACCGGAATGAGACGCGGGGAACTCGCGGGTCTTTTATGGGACCGCGTGGACTTCGCCAAGGGGTTCATCCATATCACGCGCCTTCGTGACCGCAATGGCCTTGCGGATCGCACGAAAACGCGCAACTCGCAACGGCGCATCCCTATGAGCGATGTCGTAAGACAAGCCCTTATGGAGATGAAGGCCGGGGCTCTGCACCCAGAATATGTGTTTTGTACGTCTTACGGCAAGCCGTTCGACGAAGGACATATTTATTGGTATTTTCAGCGGGCGCAGAAGAAGGCAGGGTTATTGAACCGCTACCGTTTCCACGACTTGCGGCACACGTTCGCGTCGCATTTCGTGATGAACGGCGGAAGCCTTTACGACCTTCAGAAGCTCTTAGGCCATGCGCGCTTCGAGGAGACCCAAAGATACGCCCACTTGACGCCGGAGCATCTGGCAAAGGCGGTCAATATCGTATCGTTTGGTGGCACCCCGGCGCTTGCGGAGGTTCCGGCTGTGGCAGCAGCGACGGAAAATCCCGCAGCGGCCGCAAAGCAAGCGGAGGGGTTGGTCGCAGCCGCGAATCAACCGCCGGTCTTGAAGCTGGTTAGCCCGTCTTAAAGATGTTTATGTCCGACCCGCTTTGTGTCCGATTTCCTCAGCGATCCGAAAGGTCGCCGAGGGAAAAGGACACTGGCGGGACATAAACAGCGTTTTCCTGCAAAGTCGGACACACGAATCGAGCGTGATTTTTGTGTCCGAAAGCGTGTCCGATTTCGGAATCGGCACGATGATTTTAAGCGAAGTTTTGGAAAAAGCCCGGCCCTGGAAACGGGGTCGGGCACGGATTTTTTTTGCCTGACTCGGAGGCGCATAACAACAGAACCTAAAAAGTGACCTGTGGATCTCGTAACCGCTAGCGAAAACAGCATCGCGAGCCGTTTGAGTTGTTGACGTTGTTGTTGTTGAACGAATCGCAACCCGCATTGCCCATGACTTGGCCGTTGTTGTTGTTGAGATCAGCCACCCACAAAAATTGCTTCCAACGGCCAGGGGGCTGATCAGCCTGACTTAAATTTCCGCTTCAACCGCCTATGCGCACACAAGCGGGCACCACATTTTATCAGTCAGACTGGGGTTTTGATCTCACCCTTCTAGCCTCTCCCGTAAGATCGGCCACTCCAGGCACAGGTCGCGGAAATGCTTGCATTTCTTGTGATTCCTGTCAACGCTTCTTCAAATATGGTTGGATCGTTTCTTCATCTCAATCAATCCTTTAAAGAGGCGGCGAAAGGACACATGACCTGTCGCCCCATCCAGCGGTTTTTCTTCTATAAAGAACGCGAGCTGGTGAATTTGTCGAAAGAGATTCACGGGAAGACGTATCGTCCTCGCCCCAAGAGACCATTCATCGTTTTCGAGCCGAAACAGCGAAAAATATTTGAAAGTCATTTTCGAGACCGGGTAGTTCATCACGCGATTTGTTTTTTGCTCAATCCGCGCTTTGAGCGTCGCTCACTCCCCAAAAGTTATGCCTGTCGTAAGGGTTACGGAAACTTGAAGGCGCTCGATCAACTCAGGAAAGCTATTCGAAAAATGGAGGATCGCGGTGAAAATCCGTGGGTACTCAAAATAGACATCAAGAAATACTTCGACTCGATTCCTCACCAGAAACTGTTCAACCTGATTCGACGGGACTGTAATGACCCTCTGACGATGTGGATGGTCAACAGGGTCATTGATTCTTATCACGCAACCCCCGAACGAGGGCTACCAATCGGGAATTTGACATCACAGGTGTTCGCGAATCTGTACCTGAACGAACTGGATTGGCTTGTGGTTCAGCACTGTGGTTTTAAGAATCTTTTTAGATTCATGGATGACTTGGTTATTCTGGATACAAGTAAAGATCGCTTGGAGGATTTGCTCAATAAAATTCAAGATTATTGCCATTCGGAATTGGGTCTTACCGTTCACCCCAATAAAATTCGATTGGTGCCCGCGCGGAAAAGTTTTGAGTTTTTAGGTTTTAAGATCACCGGAACTCGCCGGACCATTAAACCGACAAACGTGGCTCGCATCAAAAGGCGACTGCGCAAACTTTCAAAGGCCCTGAAGCTGAAATCGCAATCACCTGAAAAGATTCACCAAAGAATTCAAAGCTGGTGGGGATATGCCTGTCACGGCCAGATACAAAAACAGCTTCGTGATTTGACGAGTTGGTTACAGGAATTCGATCCTGATCTCGCTCTCATTTGCCGGGAGGTTTTTTGGCCGCCCTCAGAAGAGCGGAAACTTGCTCCAGAGCGGACACAACCAGACGAGAAAACCGTTCATAGCGTTTCGTATCAATCGCCTTTAGATCGTGAGATAGCCGAATCAGAATGCGAGTTTTTTCAAGCTCTACGATGGAGTTAGAAAGTGCGGATGCGCGGCGATCTTCAGAGACGATGGCCGAAATAATTTGTTCGAGCGCCACGATTAACGAGGTTGAAACGCGCTTTCCGACGGTGAATTTGTGCATTTTGGGGAACTGACCGTGGGCGTGTTCAAATTCAAGCACAAGGTCGTACATTGTTTTAAAAACAGGAAACAGATCGACTTTATCTTTGACCACTTGATCTTCGCTCATTCGTAAGTCCCAAAAAATTTTTGCGACTCGCCTTCGGCGAGGGGAAGAAATCGGGGCCTACTCGGCCCCTCAAATGCAAATGCTAAAACCCCTAGCGAAAACAGCATCGCGAGCCGTACGAGGCGACGACGAAGTAGTAGGCGAACGAATCGCAACCCGCATTGCCCATGACTTGGCCGGCGCTGCCGGAGAGATCAGCCACCCACTCCCAATGTCCAGTCATATTATTGGGGCCTGATGCTCCGTCCACGCAGGCCGCGGCCCACTCGCTAGCAGAGCACAGGCGAGCTTTAGGAGTTTTCCCGCGACAGGTTTGATTTGCTCCCAACCAAGTTGCACTCGTCTCTTGGTTGGAAGATATACAAAAAGCCTCAGCACTTCCACTGGTCCCAATTAAAGTGAACCCTGCTGGACAACTCGTTCTGCCACCGCCAGAGCCCCCACCGGCCTCTTGCCAGCCCGATCCGTTGTACCACTTAAGTTTGTTGGCATCGCCCGAATCCACAGCGATGTCACCGGTCGCGGGGGTGCCCGGTAGTGCCGATGCCGTAACCCGCATTGGACCGTTCACATGAAGCAGCCGGGCAGGACTCGTAGTCCCGATGCCGACGTTGCCTGACGACGCTTGCACAAAAATACGTGAAGCATTTCCGGTCGCATCAAATACTGTAAAATCGTTTGTGCCAGCAAAACCAATGCCCCACTTTTGGGTATTTCCGGCATTTTCC
>JAHBUU010000057.1 GCA_019637895.1 Pseudobdellovibrionaceae bacterium
GCGATGGCTCTTCACCTGGGTGTGGTCGCCAAGATCGAAATTGTCTTCCAGCGCCCGAATGTCCTCTTTCTGACTTTCGTTTTGGATGCGATTCTGATCTCGGGGCTGATTTATTTCAGCGGTCTGAACCAGTCACTTTTTCTGTTTCTGCATCTGATCAATATCCTTGTGGCTGGAATCGTCTTCCGAACCGAGGGCGGATTGATCGTCGCTCTCTTGACGAGTCTTTTTTTTACGGGCGCGGCGCTGTTCGGACCTGACATCAAGGCCATGCAGTTCATCTTGCTGCTGGTGCTGAACAATATCGCATTTTTCTTGGTGGCAGGCCTCTCGGGTTACCTGTCGGATCAGCTCGAAAACGTCGGCAGTGAGCTTAAAAAAACCGGCCTGTCCCTGAAGGCCGCCCGCGAGCTGAATCAGCTCGTGATCGAAAATATTCCCTCGGGTCTGGTGACCTTTGATTCGCGGGGCGATGTTCTTCAGCATAACGAGGCTTCGCTGCGGATTCTGGGGATCGAATCAATGGACGGCGTGAATCTCTACGACGTCTTGAAGGGGTTCGAGCCACGCGAGGTCGACGAGCCGGCCCGGTTCGATTTGAAATACCAAAATCCACAGGATGGCAGTCAGCGGGTGTTGGGGGTTCTGGCTTCGGGATTCGACAGTCCAGAGCTTGGCGGTCCTGTTCGGGTCGCATTGCTTGAGGACCTGACGAAGGTTCGCCATTTGGAGGGGAACCTGCGCCAGGCGGAAAAGATGGCCGCGGTGGGGCAGTTGGCGGCGGGAATCGCTCATGAAATCAGAAATCCTTTGTCGGGGATCAGTGGCAGCGTCGAACTGCTCAGTCAGAATGCGACGGATGAAGACGACAAAAAGCTCATGAAGATCATCCTTCGCGAGATCGATCGATTGAACCTGTTGATCTCGGAGTTCTTGGATTATGCGCGCCCTGAAGCCCCACCCGTGGACCCGGTCGATCTCGTGCCCGTTCTGCAAGAGGTCTTGGACTCGGTGTCTCTGTCCAAGGGCGTGCGAAAAGAGACGGAAACCGTTCGCAGCTTTCCGATCAAGGCGGTGATCGCCGGGAAAAGCGAAAAGCTCAAGCAGGCCTTCCTGAACATCCTGATCAACTCTCATCAGGCGATGGAAAACACCTTGCGCCCGGTTCTGGAAGTGTCCATTGCCGAGGAAGAAAATCAGACGGTCGTGCGCATTCGCGACAACGGCTCGGGAATGAAAGAGTCCACCTTGAAGCGAATTTTCGAACCTTTTCACACCACGAAGACGAAGGGGACCGGTCTCGGACTCGCGATCACTCACAAAATTCTTGAGGGCCATGGTGCCCGGATTTTCGTCGAGAGTGAGGAAGGTCGAGGCACGGAATTCAAACTTGTCTTTCCACGTTTTGAATTGAGATCATGAAAGCATCGAAGGGAACCGCATGAAATCAAGAATCCTAGTCGTCGATGATGAAGCATCCATCCGTGAATTCATGGAGATTTTCCTGAAAAAAGAGGGCTATGAAGTGGCTCTCGCGGAAGACGGCGCCAAGGCGAAAGACATGCTCGCCAAACGGACCTTCGACATGGTCATCTCGGATCTTCAGATGCCGAACATGACGGGCATGGAGTTGCTGAAATACGCGCGTGAATCCTATCCTGAAACCGTTTTCGTGATGATGACGGCCTTCGGAACTCTGGAAAATGCCGTCGAGGCGATGAAAGTTGGCGCTTACGATTATCTGACCAAGCCGTGCAAAATCGACGAGGTTCGCCTTGTTATTTCGAATGCCCTTCGCACGCGCAATCTCGAATTCGAGAACAGAAGCCTTAAAAAAGAACTCGTCAAAGAATACAGCTTTCAGAACGTCGTCGGAAACTCCGAGGCGATGCACGCGATCTTTGATCTGATCAAACGCGTCTCGGCCGCACCCACCAACGTTCTCATCACGGGGGAATCCGGGACGGGGAAAGAAGTGGTCGCCAAAGCGATTCACTTCAATGGCGCCTTGAAAGACAGACCGTTTATCACTGTGAACTGCGGAGCGATTCCCGAGAACCTGATGGAATCCGAAATGTTCGGTCACAAAAAAGGTTCCTTCACCGGAGCGATTGCCGACAAAACGGGTCTGTTCGAGGCGGCCGACGGTGGAACTTTGTTCTTGGATGAGGTGGGTGAATTGCCTCTGTCCATTCAGGTCAAACTTCTCCGTGCGATTCAAGAGCGGATGATCCGTCGGGTGGGTGCCACCGATGACTCGAAAGTGGATGTCCGGATCATTGCTGCCACCAACCGAAATCTCGAAGAGATGGTGACGAAGGGGACCTTCCGTCAAGATCTGTACTACCGTTTGAACGTCATCAATATTCGGACGCCGTCTTTACGCGAGCGCCGGGATGACATCCCGCTGTTGGCGAATCACTTTCTCAAAAAGTACAATGACAAGCTCAGCAAGCACATCGGTGGCATTTCAGCCGAAGCCATGGAGATCTTGAAAAAGTACGACTACCCAGGGAACGTTCGGGAGCTCGAGAACTTGATCGAACGGACGGTCGCCCTCGAGGGTGGCGCGACGATTTTGCCAGAGTCCCTGCCTCCGATCGTCAATACACCGACCGGTCGCAAGATGGCCTCCAGCCATGAGATCGAAATCGGTGACGATGGCGTGGATCTCGACAAGGTTTTGGGGCAGATCGAAAAAGAACTGATGATCAAGGCGATCCACTCGGCGGGCGGAATCAAAAAACGCGCAGCCAAGTTGCTCCATATTTCTTTCCGTTCGATGCGCTATCGGATTGAAAAATACAATCTGGGCGTGGTCGGCGACGACGAACTCGACGGCGACGAATAAAAGCACTCGGAGGCGGTCATCGCTTCCGGGAAGCAGTTGTCAGCTCCGGGATTTAATGGCAATACCAAGCCTTGAGATCCCATAGCTCAACAGGATAGAGCTTCCGTTTCCTAAACGGCAGATCCAGGTTCAAGTCCTGGTGGGATCACCACCAACACCTCCATTCGCTCAAATCGACCGACGCTCTGCTCCCACGGGATGCTTCCTCATTGTCTTGAGGGGGGATTGGTCGGAGCCTTTCAGGCATGGGCAAGGATGACCCGAGCTTTGGCGACAATCTGACACGACGCCAGTTTGTTTTGGCGAGTGGTGCGATCACTTTCGCATCGCTCCTGCCGGATCATGCCCTAGGGGTCGAGCCGGTTCGTCGCCGGGTGCCAGCCGTTCAGACCTGGGCGGCCGAGGATCGGGCCGAGGTCACGGTCCTCTCAACTCAGGAACTCCGATTTGAAGTCTCTCAAGGATCAAGCGGGGTTTGGATTCGTCATCGGCGTTACCTGGCCGATCAAAAACGCTTCCTTTATCATCTCGGCCTTTCGGGGTTGTCTGCGGACACCTACTCGCAGCTTCTCTTTTTTGATTTGCAGGGGCGGCAGGTGGATCGCCGTCTGCTCAAAGGGCTTGATGTGACTTTGACCCGGCCTCGAATTGCCGTGATGTCCTGTTCCAGCCTGGCTCATCTCAAAAGACAAGCGCAGATCTGGCGAGAAGTCCCACCGTTGAAGCCCGATCTGATTTTCTTCAGCGGCGATATCGTCTATGCAAACTCAAAATTCAGCACCGTCATTCGAGAGCCTGAAAAACCGCATCGAGCATTGGCCCGTTACATCCAGACTTGGGAAACGGTGGATCTTTATCAGCTCGAAACATTGATTCCTCTGCTCGCAGTTTGGGATGATCATGATTACGGAATGAATAACGGCGATGCCAGTCATCCGTACAAGGCCGAGATGACCGAGATCTATCGTTTGTTCTACCCACTTCCGCAAGGCGAGGATCGTTTGCTGCCAGGAGAGGGCGTTTCTTTCCGCGCACATTTTTTCGGAATGGATTTTTACTTTCTCGACAATCGAAGCTTTGCCGTTCCAGAACGCACGGTCTGGGGAGAGGCGCAGGAGGCGTGGTTCGCCGAGGACTACTCAAGTCGTCCATTCCCTGCATGGATCGTGAACGGCACTTGCTTCCTCAAATACACCCGCTGGATCGAGTCCGTCGAAAAATTCGCTCGCCCTTCGCTGGAACGGCTGCGACAGCTCATGAAGAACAAAGGAAAACCCTGCGCCCTATGGTCGGGTGACATTCACGCCTCACAAGTGCAACGGATCCCCAGCGAAATTTTCGGTTTTGAAACTTACGAATTCACATCAAGCGCCATGCACAGCACGGACGCCATGTTCATCCATCGCCGAAGCCCCGAAGACGGCCAACTTTTTTATCAAGGCAGCCAAAACTTCCTCTACGCAGACGTCTGGATGGACACAAACAAAATGCATCTCTCCGTCACCTGCGTCACCCCCGGTGAACATCGCCCCGTGACCCCAAGCCCTCTCACCATCTCCGGACTCTAAACAACACCATCGCAGTTTCTCGACTCCCCAGTGACCAATCTCTCCAGGTCTGAGCGGGGAAAGGGAGCGGCGGGCATCCGGAGGCGAGTTTTGGCTTGGCGCGAGCTTGCGAATGCAAGCGAGTGCCAAGACAAGTGTCCGAGACAGCCGGTTGCCCGCCGCTCCCTTTCCCCGCGCAGGCCGGGTGAGACTAGATGAGCCACCAGAGCTTGAGAGACATGATGAGCCCGTAAAGCTGCTCAGAGAAGGAAGCGATCGAGTTTTTGACTCGGCCGAGTTGGGGGTGTTGGCGAATCGCATAGTATTCTTCACTGCCCCAGAGATGACTTTCTTTGATCATTTTTTGGATGTCGGCTTCGAATTTTCCAGCGATCTCGGGGTTACGAACGACGGCGGCCCCCTCGGAATTCAGCAGCAATGAGCGTGGGTCGTTGTTGAAGGTTCCGATGACGGAAACCTTGCTGTCCATCAGCAACAATCCTTTGGCGTGCATTTTCCCATAGCCAACTTTTCCACCGAGAGTCGTCGCATCGAGGCGGCCGTATTGATAGATTTTTACTTGGTCGGCGACGCTGCGACGGACCTGATCTCCCTTTGCATTGAAGACACCGGGGTCGTTCATCAGGGCGGGACCGATCACGTTGTCGACCAGGATCTGTGCTGGCATATTGTCGCTGGTCATGATCGAGTTCGTGACGATGGTCAGACGACGTGCAGGATCCTTCAGCAGCCAAGATTTCAAGAGTCGGATCTGTTTATTGCTGAGCCACAGATAGGGCGAGATGATCTGAACTTCTTTGGATTCCTCTTTGATGAGGGATTCCACCCGGGCCATTAGAGCCTGGGCATTCTTGATATCCGTGCGATGATCACGAACCTCCAGGTGGCGGCTTGCACGGCTGCGATAGAGGTTATGAACCGTATTGACGATGTCGACATGGGCTTCTTCGAAACCCAGCTCGAGAAGCTCGCGGCGAACTCCTTCGGGATCTTCGCGCAGGGCCAGATCGTCGATGGTTTTTTCATAGGCAGCTTCGGACTTTTTATTCTGGTGCTCGTAACCTTTGACGATCCCAAGCAAGGACCGCGTGAGGGCACCGTTCCCCAGATGGAAATAGATCTGATCAAAATAATCGGACATCTGAGTGCCTGCGGTTCGGCCGCTTCCGGCCGGCGTGGTCACTCCACGGATCATGACCTCGAAATCGATATAGGTATGCTCGTCCACTTTCGGCATTCCGTAATAGTGATCGGACATGTTCCGTCCACCGATGAATGAAATTGAGAGCTCTGGGAAAGCGCCATCGATCAGCAGGATCTTGTCATGAGAACGGCGATTCCAGGAGTAGGCCAGCGAGTCCACTTTTTCGATTCCCAGGAAAGACTTGAAGGTCGAAAGAACTTTGCGATACAGCGACGTGACGATGGCCGAAGGAGCCTTCGACAAGGCATTAAAAACCACAACTTCAACGGTGGCCCGTTTGGCGGTTGGGTTGCCGTTCAGGTCGCGAACGAAACCGCCATGCTGGTTGGCAAAATCGATCAAGGCCCGCAGATCACTGTGAGGGGTCATCGCGATGGTCCCGGTCGAATCGACCAGGAAGCGGACGCTGACACCGCGTTGGATGGCCTGTTTGATCTCGTGGATAAAGGAAAGACCGGTCTGATCGTTTCTCAGAATATAGTAGGCAACATCGATGGTGTGTTTGGCTTCACGGATGGCGAAAAGTTTCGCTGCCAATGAGCGCTGTGGGTCTGCCAGCAGTTTGACTCGGGCCGGAACCGGTTCGGATTTCATCGCCAGCTGGGGAAGAACGCGATTCTGATACTCGAACCAAGTTCGGAATTCCCGTGATTCGATGAAGGCCTGCATGTCGAAATCGATTTTTTCCGGGGACAGACCTTCTTTACGCCAGAATCTTTGAACGAAATTCGATTTGGAAACCAAGTTCCATTTGCGGACGGATTCCACATAAGTATTGTCGATTTTGAGGGCTTCTTCGACGGCCCAGATGCTGTTGCAGGACAGCTGGGCAGAGGCGGTGTTCATCCACAAAAGAACCGACAATAAAATGAAAAGAAACCCACGGAGGTTGGTCATCAAGAGGTCTCTGGTGCAAGGACTCGGCCTGCCGCGATTCGATTAATTGTTTATGAGTGTCTCGGAGTGAGACAGAAAAGGGGCGGCGACAAAAAGGGCTCGACAATGGGGCTTAGACGTCCACGGATCTCAAGGCTGGAAAGCCGCTCCCGAGGCGGATCATTTCGCCGGTTTCAAGAGCATCCCCATAGGCGATTCTCAGCTGTTCGGCGGCATCCTTGACGGCGGTTCTTGCTTCATCGACGAGAGCGCCCAGACCAAAGAACTCGTGGCAGACCCCCGGATAGGTTTTTTGGAAAACTGGGACACCATGTGCTTTGAGTTTTTCCGCATAGGCCCGACCTTCCGAACGCAAAGGATCGATCTCGGCTAAAAGCACCGTCGCCGAAGCGAGATCGGCCAAGCTTGTCGCTTTTAACGGAAAGGCGAGAGGGTCAAAGCGGTCCTGCACGCTGTTCAGGTAGGAATTGAAAAACCATCTCATCATAGCCCGGTTGAGAGGCTTTGCATTTCGATGCTCTAGATAAGACGGAGTTTCAAAATCGCAATCCGTCACCGGGTAGATCAACAATTGGTGGACGGGCTGGGGGAGGCGGCGTTCGCGAGCCAGCAGGCAGACCAAAGCGGCCAGATTTCCGCCCGCACTTTCGCCGCCGACGGCGATCAACTCGGGGTCGACTCCTAGAAAGGGCGCATTTGAAAGCAGCCATTCATAGGCGGCAAACGCATCCTCACGAGCGGCCGGATAGCGATGCTCGGGCGCTTGTCGATAGGCCACTGAAATGACGATACAACCAGCAGCCCTGGCTATGGCCCGGCACGAGGAATCATAAGAGTTCACATTGGCGAGGACAAAGCCTCCACCGTGAAAATACAGAAGACAAGGGAGGAGGCCGTGGGAATCTTCGGGATAGTACAAGCGAGCCATCAAATTTTCGTCAGGCCCCGGAATCAGTCGGTGTTCGATCCGACCGATTCTTTCGACGACGCCTCCGAAGAGGCGTGCGGCGGCGTGATGATTCATGACGTTCAGAGCGGCGTCTCTGAGTTCCGGAAGCTGCCGAGCCGCAGGAGGATCCAGCTCTTCGATGGGAAATGCATGGAACCGGCTATACTGATCCAGGATTTCCTTCATTTGAGAGTTCACGAGGTGCCTCCGCAGAATGAACGAAAGGCCTTGTCTCGTGTGGACAAAGCCTTTCATTCATCGATTTAAATCAAAAGTTCGTCGTGTTCTCAGGCGAGATATCGGGGGACGGGACCTGAGAGTTCGGAACGCTGGCAGGTGCACGGTCGACGTCCGTCATGTCTGCGAGGCCGAGTGCCTGCAAGGTGGCTTGGTCCAATCGTCCAGTGACGGACAATCCCTGTTCAGTTTGGAATTGTCGGATTGCAGCCTTGGTCGCAGGACCGACGATTCCGTCTTCGGTCAACCCAACCGTGAGTTCGCTATTCAGGGCTGCCTGTGCCTGCATGACCTGATCGGTCGATGTCGCCGAGCTTCTGATCGCTCCGGCCGTTGTGTTTTCATGAACGTCCGTCGCTGAAGCTCCGTTGGGAACCTGTTGAGAGGGCGGAACGTTTGCTTGTGACGAAATGGCCAGTGCCATGAGTCCGAGGATGGAGGTGGTGAGGATTTTCATGGGCATACTCCTTGTTGCGATGTTCTTGGTCGTCCACCAAGAACGCTAACAGGCCGGAGCGAGAGTGAGTGGAAGGATTCATGAAGAAAACCAGATGGTCCTACTTCAAGACGGAGCTTCGGCAGCCGGTTTCCCAAAGGTGAATCATGCGTCCGCACAAAAGAGCTGCCGCTTGTGACGTTCCCGTCATGCGTCCGATGCGACTGCCGGGGAGGAGCGAGGCGAGATCGGCTCCTCTTTCATGCAGGAACAGGCCCCCAGGGCTTTCGTTCGTCGTCGGCAGCAGACGGCCACCGTTATCGACAGCGGAAACGCTGATCAAATTCGTGAAGCCATAAGCAGAAGGATAGAAGGGCGCATGAGGTCGGTCGGCCTGCTTGTTGCCACTGGCAACGACGACGGGAATCCCTTTCTCGGCCAGTTGGCGGAAGAGTCGTTTTTCCTGAGGGAGAGACTGATAGCCGCCTCCCGAGATGTGGATCACATTCGCATTTTCCCGGGCCGCATACTCGAGGGCTTTTTGAAAGGCGCGGCCCCGTCCTTGGATGTTGCGTCCGTCGTGATATTTCAGAACCATCACTCGGGTTCGCACATTGATGGCCAAAGGAGAGGGGGACAGAACTTCTTTCCCGCCACTCACGATCAGGCCGGCGACATGAGTTCCATGGCCAACCTCGTCTCCGAGATCGTTATTCTGTCCGGCGAAGTTCCAGCCATGCACGTCATCGATATAGCCGTTGCCATCGTCATCAATGCCATTGGTCCGTTTGTCGCGGCCCTGAGAGTCGAGACCGGTTTCACCAGGGTTCGTCCAAAGGTGATCGCGGAAAAAAGGAATCTGGGTATCGAGCCCGGTGTCGATGATGGCCACCGTGAGGACACTTTGAATGTTCAGGGACGAGGGACGGAGCTCGCAGAGGTTTTGCTCGGCAAACGAGATCTGAGTCGAACCCAAAAAGATTCCGAAGATCACCAAGCCCCATCCGCGCATTCGTTGGCCCCCCGTGATTCAGTTTACGGAATCGCGAACAGTGAATTCCACGGGAAAGTTGTGAAGATCAGTCGGGGTGCGGGTTTCAGAGCCGGAAGACGAGAGGACCTCAAAAAAGAAAACCCCCGAAGGTCGGGGGTTTTCCAATCATCTGAATTTTTCTCGCAAGATTTACTTCGCGCTCAAAACACCCGGGAAATCCTGGATGGTGTTGAACTCTTTTGCCAATGGGCTCTGTGCATCGGTCGAAGGAACTTTTCCGACGACGATGTCCAGGTCAGCCTTCTGCAAGAAATCGAACAGCAGAAGCGCGTTTTGTTTTCCACGGATCATCATGCGCCAATTGGTCGAGTTGGCCGCATCGGAATCCGAGAACGGAGAACCGTTGTTCCCAAGGTTCTGACCCAACAGATAGTAAGTCTCTGTGCGGGTTTGTTTGACCGCATTGTTCGCGCAGATGTAAACGGCGCGGCCTGGTTTTTCCTCGCGGGAAATCACAGGAACCTCATGGTTTTTCGACGTGACGATCAAGCACTTCTTGGCGGCGACGTCGAACTGAAAGGTGTTTCCTTCGGCTGTGATATCCACGCCGGACGAAACGGTGGCCGAAGCCGAGTTGTTCGCGCTCGAACGGACTTCGGTCGTTGCGAAGTAGTCGTTTCCGATACTGAACTTGAAGCCCACTTCGTTCAGGATTTTCGCGATCGAAGAACCGATGGCGACACCACCCGCAGCACCTGCAGGACCACCGACCACGGCTCCGATCAGACCGCCCAGACCCGTCAGGATCCCGCCGGCATCGACACCGAGACCAGAGCGCAGGGACGAGGACATCCCAGAGCTTTGTCCTTGGGACTCAGTCACGCTGTAAGACACGTTCATGCTCAAACGATGAGTCGTTGTCAGGCCCGCGATCCGAGGAGCACTCAGAACTTCGTCGACGAAGTCGCGAAGCTCGAGGGTCATGTGGAAATCAGGCTTGTTCTGACAAGGGCGCAGCCAGGTCGGATCGTTTGCGTACAGCTTGGCACACAGAGCGGACATCAGGTCGCTCTTGTTGGCGGGTTGTTTCCCGGACAGCAAGGCTTGCACGTCTGCTTTTGGATCGTAGTTTTTGCTGCCGATCCATTTCGGGATCTGAACGGCGTTCAGATCAAGAGTTTTTGCTTGTGTGTGTTTCGCGTAAGCTTCGATGGCTTTGAACGGTGTTTCACGTTGCACGCGATCTTGGTCCACGAAATCACGAGCGCTGACTTTGGACGGAACCAGGCTCAAGCTGCCCAGTCGTCCCGGCTTCATGACGCCGGAAAAGCTGAGTTCACCCAAGGTGGCATCGCCATCAACAGGAACCAGGGTCAGCAAAGCCGCTGTCCGCGAAGTCATGTCAGCGATCTTGTCGAACTTCACGATCAGGTTGTCGGTGAAGAAGCTGCCAACGCGCTGATCATCCGCCAGCTCGAATTCGGTGGCGAACACCAGGCTGTCCTGGCTGTATTGAACGGTCAGGTCTTTGTTCTCTTTGAAGAGAGCAAAGTAGGCCTTCATTTTTCCACCGATGAACGCTTCCGGTTGGACGACTTTGTTCATCGTCTTACGAAGAGCGACAGGCTTGATCCGGATCAAATAGCGGTGAGCCACGGTCAGACCGAGCAAGCTATTGATCGAATAGTTGTCGTAGTCGAGACCTTTGAACTCGAAGCTCAGGGAATCAACGTTCAGGTTCAATTGAGGATTGGCTTGTTGAGCAAAAACCCGTCCGCCGTTCAAAGAGATCGGTCCAACGTCAACCAAGGGCTCGTTCGGACCGAGCTTCACGAAACGCAGATCCTTGATCGCGCCTCCGCCGTCAGCCCATGGGTTGAAGGCGATGTCGATCTTGACGGAACCACGGTAAGGGGCTTCCGCGACCACTGTGCGACGCAGACGATAGAAGGTCTCGTCCGACAGGATCGAGTATTCATGAGTTTCAGACCAGTACAAGCAGCCGTCCATGGGAACGGTCAGCAGTGTCGAGCCACCGGCTTCATCGGTCAGACGGAACTTGGTCCGTTCCATGATGGAAGCACCGTTGGCGTCTTTGACGCAGGCTTTGAAGTTGAAAAGCTTCGACTTCGGCATGCCGTAGTTATTGTAAGACGCGATCGACGAAGACGTCACCGAAGGAGCATCCACCCAGAAGTTGGTGTTTTCAGTGCGTTCGAAGTTCATCTCGTTCCCGAGATTCACGCCGCGTCCTTTTTTGGAATCAGGCGAGCAGGCGGCGAGAGCCGTGATCGTCACGAGGAGGGAAAGCGCTTTGAACTTAGAAGAGATCATGTGTTACCTCGCCACCGATAGTGATGATTTCGTTGTCGCCTTGGAAACGGGCCGCTTGCGCATCCCGGTTGAGAACGTCGGATTTCGAATAGCTGCCAAGCAATCCGAAGTTGTGCTTTTTGTTGTCGAACTTCAGAGCGATCGAGTTGCCCTGTCTGTTCGTAAAGCTGAAACCACTGGACGTATAAGTCGCGGGCATGACATCCGACTCGATGTTGAATCGGGTCAAGGTGACCGCTGAATTCCAGTTGTCGCCAGCTCTCATGTATCGCAGAGCCACTTTTCCGCCCTGGTTCATCCCTTCGGGAGCGGAGTCGTTTTCAGCAAAAGAACCTTTGATGCCGATTTCGTCTTCGTTGAACAAAACCTGCTTCAGCTCGAGAGCGTATTCCATCCCGCGGTATTCGTACGCGAACAGGAAAGCACTGCGGCTGTTCCCAACAACGGTGGACCCGATTTGTTGCGAGTCCTGCGCCGATTGAGCCGACAGATCGGTAAAGATAAAGCGAGTCGCCGCGGCCTTGGCGATGAACCCGCTTTGCGTTTTCAGTTCACCGAGCAAAGTTCCCGACGTGTAAAGAGGCAAGGTGTCTTCGTCGACGATCCGGTTCGACGTCGAACGGGCGGTGGGGATCCCTTGAGCGCCGTCCAAGCCGAGTGTGAAGCTGCCGATTTTCTGACGAGCACCGACGCTGTAAGCGGCCCAGCTGCCCGGAGCCATCAGGGAAAAGACCGGATTCGCACCAACCGGCAGGATTCCGCCTTTGAGTGTGACCTTGTCGATCGGCTTGAGCGTGAGGGAGGCTTCGTCGAGGCCCAAACCGTTGCTGCCGGAGCCACCTTCAGGAGCCGAGTACAGGTTACTGGTCGCACCCGAGGTGAAGGTTTGAGTGGCTTCGAGCTTGGCTTGGAGCCAGTCGGTGAATTCGAAATTGAAGAGGCCGGAGATCGATGCGCGAGAGAACCGAGCATTGACCACGTCTCCGCCGAACTCGCGACCGAGCATGCCGAAGCTGGCTTCACCGGAGTAGTTCCGGAATCCGCTGCGCTTCGCTTTCGCCGGTGCGCTGGTCGTCAGAGAGTTTTCCTGAGCCTGCGCAACCGTTGTTGCGAGGCAGAGAGCCAGGGTCATACCCAAGGCTTTTTTCATCACGATCCCCCTTCGAAGATGACTGTGTGGTTCACAGAGTCAGCACGCCTACCTTCATACCCGGACTACGAGTTTTTGCGCAAGGCGTCCTGAAACTATTACCGCCGATTTTTGGCTGCGATTTGTAGCACTTTCATGAACGTCTGGAAAGTGGACAGTTGAAATGCAACTGAATTGGGAACGGCGTCACCGAATCCTTACATTGTCTAAAAGGAAAACAGGGAAAAAGGGTCGTTTCACTCGATTTAAGGAGCCAAGAGACCCGATTTATTGAGAGCTGACCGCTTTGCATTCCGGCCGATAGGGCTCGCCGGCAACGGTCTTCAGGGAGCTGAGGATTTTCCCTTCAGAAAAAACACAGAGAGTTCCGGGTTCCAGGGTCGTCCAATCCTCATTCGTTGTGATCGGCTGGGTGGCGATCACGGCGACGATGTCATGATGTGTGGTCACATCCTTGAAGTTCACTTTCAGATTTTGATCTTTCAACGCCGCCATCGTGAAGGGCGCTTGTCGAACGATGTAGGCGAGTCTCGTCGAACAATGAGCAAAGAGGGCCTTGCCGTTCGAAAGGAGAAAATTGAACTCTCCCATCGCGCCGAGTTTTTTTGAGAGCGCTTCGATCTCGGTCGTGAGTTCCTCGAGAGAGGGACGGTTGCGACCAAACCGATCTGACAGGGCCTGCAGGATCACACAAAAGGCCCGTTCGCTGTCGGTTGTTCCCACCGGTTGAAAAGAACCGCTCAACTCGGGCAGGGGTCCGGACAAATGGCCGTTGTGAGCAAAGACCCAGTATTCCCCCCAAAGCTCTCTTTGGAAGGGGTGGGTGTTTTCAAGAGAGACTTTTCCTTGAGTGGCTTTGCGAATATGCGAAATCACAGTCTTTGATTTGATCGGGTACTGACGAACCAATTCGGCGATCGGAGAGCGGGCCGACGCTTGATGATCAAGAAACATCCTGACGCCATGATCTTCGAAAAAAGAAATCCCCCAACCATCCGTATGAGTGTCGGTGATTCCACCTCTGGCTTGGAAGCCGGTGAACGAAAAACAAATATCCGTGGGGACGTTGCAACTCATCCCAAGAAGTTGGCACATGAATCCATGTTAGAGCTTCTCGAACACGACGCCAAGAGTTCCCGTTGCCTGGCCGTTGGGCGAGGGAGCGGGAAGACGATCTTTGGTAGAGCCTTCAATGAATCGCATAGGCTTTTTCGAGTGAAGTGACTTACGATAAAAATGTGAGGTCATTGACTTCGGACGAGGGGGAGCCGGTGAGTTCGAGATCGATTGTTCTGGCAGGGGTAAAGGTCGGCGCCTTCGTCGCGATGGTTGGCTGTGGTAGTGGCGCTCTTGAGGGAGTGAATCCCAGCGAGATCGCCCCGCCCGCGGCACCGCCAGTCGTCACCAATCCGTTGCTGATCTCGAGCGCCCATGTCACGAACGATAACGTGCGTTCGGCGATGGCCGCCGGTGTGAACGCGATCTCGGTGACCAGCCATGCCACTTCGGGGGATGTGGAAGTCGTTCTCGCGGATTGCGATGACGGGCAAACGGTCAAAGTGCAAGCACGACGGGGCGTGACCAGCTTGGCCTTAGGGACAGTGACCTGTGCGGCAGCGAAAACGACGGGAATCCTCGTTGCGCCGACTTTGGCGCTGATGGGGCAAACCTGGAAGATTGGCTTTTATCAGGCGGCCAATAAATCGGACCTTGTTGAAACCGAAGACATTCTTTATTCACACGATGTGGCCGTGACGGATGTCGCACTCGAGGTTCAGGTGACGAGCTCCTTCAGTTACGCCGAGGCGGATTGCAAGTTGTTCGACCGAGTTTTGCCGACCGCAGAGATCCATCTGAACAAAACTCGGCTGTTCAATGACGCCCATCTCGGGGCGATGACAGTGACAGGCCGATTCAATTCGGACAGCACACCCTCCTCTTTTGATACCGTCTCGGTCCATGATGACGGCGCTGCGGGCATCCGTGTGGACATTCAAATGGTCTCTCAAGTTCATACGAATCATACGATGGATCTTGGCGTACAGGTCGGTGGGACTTCGGTCCTTTCCTGGGCGGGCATGAAGGTTCTCGTTCCATCGAAAACCTTCACTGTTTCCGGAGTCAAGTATCGCCGGATTTACGACAGCTCACTGTTTTCGCGGATGGATGCGGGTGTTCCTTTTGTCGTCGGAAGCTTGATGAGCGGCGAAGTCAGTCCCGGCACCTGCGGTCAAGAGGTCGGCAGCTTCGTGATCAGCAACGGAACAAATACCAACGACTATTATTCGTTGCTGACCCTGACGGACCAGGCTGGCTTTGGCGTGGATTACGCTCTCAGCATCAATTTCCAATAAAACAGGTTTTCGCCCGTGTTCGCGGAAACTTTTGCAGCAAGGGTGTCATCTCTTGATGTCCCTTCGAGGGCCCGATAGGTAAGGGGCCATCGGAGGTCTCATGCGAGTTCTGCTGGCCCTGCTCATCGGTGTCTGTTTCGCGCTCCCGGTTCAGGCGCGTGATATTTGTAAATGCAAAGGAGACACGGGGTATGGCGGTCCTTGTTACGACGGACCTGGCGGCCCTAAATATGACGGCCCTGGTGGTCCTTGTTATGCGGGACCCGGCGGAGCCTGCGATACCACCTACGGCGGGAACGCTTCGAGCTGTCCCGAGATCTGCGATTAAGAACGACTGAAGAGATATAAAGAGTGATTCAAGTGGTGGCTCCGGACGGAATCGAACCGTCACGTCCTTGCGGACACTGGATTTTGAGTCCAGCGCGTCTACCAATTCCACCACAGAGCCATTTCAGGGAGCATTGAGACCGACGCATAAAACCAAAACTCCCCCCTTCGTTCAAGGAAAAATTTCAGGGGACGTTACGGGCGTGGTCACTTTTCAGGCTTCCAGCTGTCAGGACCCTCTCAGACAGCAATGACGCGAAGTATCTAATATCCTTTGAAAATCCTCAAAAGAGCCGGAAACCGGCCTCTTTGGCACATCGGTTGCTCAAGCCCTCTCCGTTCAGAAATGAAAGAAGTTAATTGATGTGCACCCATCACTTACGAGGAGTAACCATGAAGAAGACCCTTATGTTTGCAGCCTTGCTGAGCATGTCTCCGGGCATGATCTATGCGCAAGGTTCGCTTGAAAATGATTTGGATTCAGAGCTTTCGCAAATTTCTGCGACTCGCTCGGGACCTCAGACTGCCGAAGGCACTCCCGCCGCCGCCGTGATCGCCCCTCAGGGCAACGTTGGTAGTGGAAGCCAGCCCATCTATATCTTGAACCAAGCGACTCCAACGTCGAACGCTCAGGTTCAGCAGTCTCAGGTTCAAAAACAACCGCAAGTCGATATTTACGGAGCTCCTGTTCAGCCAT
>JAHBUU010000058.1 GCA_019637895.1 Pseudobdellovibrionaceae bacterium
CGGCGAACCGAAGACGATCGCCCACAAAAACGGCAACGACAACAGCAGAGCCCCCAGGCCCAAAAGCTCATCGATCATTCTGAAGTGGCCGAATTGTTCGCGCAGATTGTTGGCGAGGTAAAGACGGATGGCCAGAGAGAGGGCGATGACGACCACGGTGTTCAGGATGATCGTCATGCCGTAGGCTTTCCACAAAAGACCGAAGGGCCCGGTTTCCCCGCCACGTCGTTTGACGGGCGCCTCATATTCAGAGAACCGATTGAGGATGGTCTGAGGAATCCGTTTCTCAAGCCATTCGTAGAATCCTCCGGAGCTTTTGATCATGTAAGGTGTGGTGAACGTCGTGATCGCGGACACGGCGACGGCGATGGGGTACAGGAAGTCGCTGGTCACCTTGAGGCTCACGCCGAGGGTCGCGATGATGAACGAGAACTCACCGATCTGAGACAAACTCATCCCGGTCTTAACGGCGTTCTTGAGCCGCTCGCCAGAGATGATCGCGCCGAGGGCCGTGCTGATGAATTTGCCGACGATGGTGAGGGCTGTGACGAGAACGATCATGCCGCTGTGTTCGATGAGCACGCGGGGATCCAACAACATTCCGACGGAAACAAAAAAGACGGCGGCAAAGAGATCGCGAACCGGCATGAGGACTTTTTCGATCCGGTGCCCCTCGCGCGTTTCTGCCAGCAAGGATCCCATGACGAAAGCGCCCAAGGCCGGAGAGAATCCGGCAGCGGTGGCGATGATCACCATCAACAGGCAAAGCCCGATCGAGATGACGAGGGCCGTTTCATCTGTCAGCAGATGGCGCACTCGGGCCATGAAGGCGGGCAGCAAGTAAATCCCGAGCACGAACCACAGGATCATAAAGAAACCGAGTTTCGCGCTGGTGGTCAGCAGCTCCATTCCGGCCAGGGACTGGGTCGCAGCCAATGTCGACAAGATCACCATCAACAGGATCGCAGCCAAATCCTCGACGATGAGGGCGCCGAAAACCAGTGTGACGAATTGTTTTCCCTTGAGGCCAAGTTCATCGAAAGCGCGAACGATGATCGTGGTGGATGAAATCGCGAGGATTCCCCCTAGGAAGAGCCCGTCCATCAGTGACCAGCCCAGCAACTGACCGGTGAAGTAACCGATGGCCATCATGAAGACGACTTCGAAGGTGGCGATAATGCTGGCGCTTCTTCCGACCTGCGCGAGTTTTTTGAAACTGAACTCGAGCCCGAGGCCGAAGAGAAGGAAGATGACACCCATTTCGGCCCACACCTGAATGCTGGCGGTGTCCGAAACACCTGGCAGGATCGGAACATGAGGGCCGACAAAAAAACCGGCGATCAGATACCCAAGGACCACCGGCTGTTTCAATCGTTTGAAGAGCAGAGTGACGAGGGCCGCAGTGATGAGAATGACACCAAGGTCTTGAATGAGAGCTGGAAGATGAGTCATAGGACATCTTTGATGACGATGGCGGGTGTTGAGCAGCTTTAATGCACTGCTTTTGTGAGAGCTTTTTGAGCAGTTTTTTCAATGAAAGTAAATGAGGAGATTCGCTGATTTTTGCTACCCAAAGCAGTCCTTTGGTCGCTAAGATGTTTGGTTCACAAGCATGCAGCTGAGAAACGAGGTTAAAGCATGGCGCAAGAGAATCTCCTGGGATCTTATCTTCGAGGGAAACGTGAAAACGTCGAGCTGTCACAAGGTGATGTGGCTCAAAAGCTTGGATATTCCACAGCCCAGTACATTTCAAATTTTGAACGGGGCGTTTGCCAGCCTTCACTGAAGATCCTTTCCCGTCTCGCGAAAATCTACAAAGTCGACATGGATGAGCTTTTTGAAATCATCATGAAACAGCAACGCATCGAAATTTCGAAAGTGCTGTTCAAGAGCGCCAAACCGTCTCGGTCGACGAAAGTTTCCGGAAAAATCTCCGTTCGCCGTCGCTGAGATCGGGACCGAAGAAAACTTCACTCCCATTCAAATCGAATCATGCCAGAGTCCTCCTTGTTCCGGTGACTGCGGTCACCTCAAAACACAAGGAGGATTCCATGAAGAAGCTTTTGATTCTTGCTCTGTTTCCAGCCGCATTGGTTTTGCAGGGCTGTGATGATGAAACCGTGGCCGCTGGCGTTGGCTTCGCGGGAGGCGTGATCGTCGGTTCCCAGATCAACCACGGTCGGACCTGTCATCCTGGCTATGTCACTCGTTGCACCAGAGGCTGGGATTATTTCGGTCGCCCTATGCGGCAGTGCCATCGGGTCTACACCTCTTGCGGTTATCGACATTACAATGAAGGCTTGGGCGTCCAGGACATCAAGGCCGTTGTGACCACATCCCGTGATGCCGATTTGGCCATCCGTTACGGCATGCCGTTCGATTCAGCTCGCAAAGTCGTTAATGCCTTCGATCGAGGCGAGAAAAAAGACTTCAACGGTTTTGCCGCGATTGGCATCAGTCGAAATGATATGCAGGACATCTATGAAGGACGGATGCTCCCTCGGGGAACCATGGACACCGTCGCCAAAAAACTCAATATGAGTCCAAACTCCACACAGACGATGATGAAAGACATCATCGCCAAAGTTCAAAAGAAACGCGCCGAAGTTGAGGCCCGCTAAAGCTGTTCCCCTTTCGCGAAACCTGGAAGCCTGGTTTCGCGAAGGGGATGCTGATTCTTAGCGATTTCCGGAGGGATCCGATGACTCTCGTCGTTTGTTTTTGACGGGGAAAAGGAATTCTCCAGGGGAGCGGAGAAGTCTGCGACCGGCTTGCTTGAAGATGGATCGGACTCGTTTGGGCGAAAGGTCCCTTGCTCGAAGAGCGATGGACAGTGCCAAGAGGAAGCTGACTCCGAAGTTCAAAGCGGCGATGAGCAGAATGCCCACAGCGGTCCATGCGATCATAGCACCAGTGATGGCGCCCCATCCGAGGGCGGACATCGAATAAGTGGCGGCACCGGTCGAAAGGGTGACGTGATGGGCATTGAGCGGAATGCCGAAGAATTTTCCGATCATCGGTGTTCCTGCCAAGAAGAAACCAAGAGCGATCGAACCGACGACGCCCGAGACATTCTTGAGATAGCCTTGCGCCAGTCGTTCCGCTCGTTTTTCCCCGAAGGCCCATCGAATCAGAGGATGGGTTCTCATGTAGTCGGGAATTCGCAGATAAACCGACGCGTTTTCGACCCAGCCCGCCGTCATACTGGACAGCCACAGCAATACGCCCGTCAAAGCGCCGTAAAAAATCGTCGCCGAGAAAAGAGGATTGATGCTGTCAAGAAAGTAGGTCGATTTTTCCGGCGAGAAATAAGAATGGCCGGATTGAGTCTTCCACAGATAGTCGATCAGCAAGGCCACCGGAATGACGGCCAAGATATTCCCCATAACCGCCGCAAACTGCGAGCGCGAGATCCGAGCGATCTCGTCCACAAAGCCCGCATCCGCATCTTCGCTGCCGTCTTCTTTGAGTCGACCGGCAAGGGCCGCCGCTGTCATCGAAGGCTGTTTGGTCGCCAGTTTGAAACCCAAGATGTGCATCAGCAGGAAGCAGCCCGCATAGTTGGTCCCGTGATAGAGGAACTCCAGGAACAGCGGCCAGTTTTCCGTCGGAGGCAGGTACTTCAAAAAAGCGGTGATGGCAGTGAGTGCGCCCCCGCCGCCAGCCATGACCAACATATGGAAATACTCTTTGCGAGTGTGCGTGATGTAGTGCTCGCCCGTGTGTCCCGTTCGCTCGACGATTTTGCGGGAAAGAATACCGATGTGTTTTCTCAGGATCGCACCAAAGTCGGTGTCGGTTTCCGAGCCTCTGAGCAGCTCCCAGGAAATTCCGTGAACCAAGGGGACCAGATTTTTCCCCAGTTGGTCCCCTTCGAGCAGAGCGAGAAGGCGATTCAACCGGAAGAGATCATTGCGAAGTCGGTCCATCTGATAAACCAGATCGACGCTGACGCCAAACTGCTCAAGATGTGAGCGGACAGCTTGGATGATTTTTCGTCCCTCGCCCGAAAGCTTTCGAAGTTCGTCGAAGTCCTCGCGTGAAGCTGAGCCATTGGCGATTTTCGTTCGAAGATCCCCGAGACGGTCATGCAAGAGACCGAGCGGATGATTCGAGATGCTGAATTCAGGAGAGCGGAGTTCGATGTCCTCACGCATGGTGATGGCAAGCGAGCGAGCGGTCAGGATTCGAATCGCATCGAGCACTTGATTCTGCCATCCGGGAATGAGGGGCTCATCGGGTGCAAGCCCCGTGCGCAGCCACGTCAGGACTTCCTTCAGCAGATCTTCTGGAAGGTTGGAAAACCATTCGTGATCGCCCTCTTCGTTGAAAATCCGAGCCTGCGTTCCTGCCAGATTTTGCGGATCCTCGTAGGCGGGCATGAAAACATTCGTCAGGCGTCGGCGGAATTCTCCGTTGAACGTAGGTCTGGTTGGCAAGCCCACTTCCGAATACAAACGAACGTGACGGGTTTCTCGAAGGATCGAGCGCAGAACGGCGGCGCTTTTTTGTTTCCACTGCGGTTGGCGCTCGAGAAGTTGCATGACGAAACGAAGTCGCGTTGTCGGATTGGTTTGTGTTTCATGCGGAGAACGGATCCATTCGACCAGCGAGGCGGCCCACTCGACACGATCAGCGAGGGGAGCTTCTGGTTTGGCGTGAGCGAAGATGTAAGACAGATCGAGTCTTTGCCCTACTTGAAATCGGCGGATGAAACGTCGAATTTTTGAGAAAAACATCTTTCGCAGCCTAACGCGAAAAAAACCGTCAAGGAAAGTGATTTTGTCGGTGCGAATGAAAGTTCTTTTTACTTTTGGGCGAAGACCAGTCCCATGCCCGCCAAGAGACAGATGAAGGCGATGATCTGATAGTTCGACGGCCGTTTTTTCTGGATCAAAGACTCGATCAAGGCCGAGAACAGCGGGCCGGTCAGGACGACACCAGAAAGGATCGCGAGATGGCCATACTTCAGAGCATTCAGATACAGCGACAGGGAAACGAAGGTGCCGATGAGGCTGGCGCCGACCGCGAGAAAGCGATCCTTCACGGGCAGTGAAGCAAAATTTTTGAATAGTTGCAGCGGAATAAAAAAGGACAGGACAAGGAAAACACCGAGGGCGCCGCCGATACGAAACAAGTTGGCCTGCAGCGGATTCAGATCCGGTGCGAGATCAAACGAAAAGCGAGTCAGAAGAACGCCGACGTTGTCGAGGAGGACTCCGATGAAGGCGAAGAGCAGTCCTTTGATTTCCCAGTGCCCATCGAGTCGGTAGCGTTCAAGGCTCAAGGTGACGAGGCAGAAAATGAAAAAGATCAGGGCCAAGCCTTGGTTCCAAAGCAAGGCTTGCTGGAACAGCACGGAGCCCGCAACCGCCATGATCAAAGGTTGAAATCCGAAGATCAGCAAGGATCTTGAAGCGCCAATTTTCGAAAAGGCGCCGAGCAAGAACAGATCGCCGATCCCAAGACCCAGGGCTCCGCTTAAGAGCAAACCATAGAGGGCTGTGTTTGGAAAAGGATCCCAGATTCCCAGAATCGCCAAGGTCAGTGAAAGACCGACCCCGCAGGTCAGCGCTTTCACCGTATTCATCCAGATCGAAGAAATTCGACGTGAGTATCGAGCAAAGAAAACGCTGCCGCCCGCAAAGGCCAATGAGGCCGCGAGGGCATAAAAAACCGCTAGGTCCGCTTTATCCAATCAGGAACTCTCCTACGACCTTCACGACATCGTTGTCTCTGAGAATGCGCCGATGGCCGAGTCCTTCGGTCGCATGGATCCCAGAATGAGGGACGGAGGAGTGGAGTTCAAGACCTTCTTGAAAGGAAATCTCTTTGTCTTTTTTGTCGTGGATGACGAGGAGCTTCGAGGGAACTCGGCTGCCTTGGAGGCGGAAGTCGCCTTCGTCGATCCGAAGACCTGTCGTTTTCTGCAGGCGCTCAAGAAAAAGATCTTTGGCTCGAGGCGAGAAACCAATCTGGTCGGCGCTGCGGGTGATGACACCGCGAACGTTGGAGGGGCTTCCCAGGGTCACGGTTTTTTCTGGACGCAGGGATCCCGTCGTTTGTGAAAACAGGCAGGTGCAGCCGCCGAAAGAATGTCCGATCAAGGCATACAGAGGCGAGGCTTCGGTCCGATCCCATTCCTGGAGATCTTTTTGGAGGGCTCGTGAGGCGGCCACCATATTGATCCGTTTTCCCGGAGAGTCGCCGTGAGCGGGGACATCCCAGAGAGCGATCTGAAATCCCTGCGAAGTGAGGGGTTCGACCCAATCGGCGAACGCGCTGCCTCGGGATTCCCAACCATGAACGAAAACGAGTCTGCGTCCGCTGCCGTACACGCGCAAGGCATTGCCCGAACTCAGTTCGATCGGACGTCCTTGTTTCCAAATTTTTTCCTCAAGGCTTGGTCGCGGATGATGCTGAGGGGTCAGGAAAATAGATTCGGCCCAGGCCGCCGCCAAAGAGGGAACCGTGCGATCCAGGGTTTTGAGTCCCAACTGAGTGGCACGCATGAGGAGTTCTTGCTGAGTCATTTTTGAGGTCCTTTCAGCAATGTTTCGAGTTCGCTCATCACCTTTTCAAAGACCACTGGTGAGTCGTGGAGCTTTGCGATCTGCAGTGAGCCCTGTAAGGCCGAGCCGATCAAAATGGCGGCGGAGCGCGGATGAATTTGATCCATGAAGAAACCTTCTTTTTGTCCCTGCAGAATCATTTTCTCGATCCAGACCCGTTGTTCGATCTGAAAATCGCAGAGCTGTTGGCGGAGCGGTGCGGGCAGCTCTGACAATTCGAGGGACATCGCGCCGGATGGGCAGAGGCGTCTTTTGTCTTGGATGAAACGGCGATAGAGTTCCACGAAGCCCTGCCATTTTCCTGGGGCGGAAAGGCTTTCGACCGATTCCGTCCACGTCAGAAACGAAGAGCGGTATTTTTCGATCAAGACCTTAAAGAGCTCGTTCTTGGTTTTGAAATGGTAGTGGATGCTGGCCTTTTTGATCTTGAGGCGGTCGGCCAGATCCTGAAAGCTGAAGCCCGCCGGCCCCCGGCTTTGCAGGAATTCTTGAGCCCATTTCAGGAGTTCTTCACGTGTTGTTTTGCTTGCAGAAGTCTCTTGCATTCTGTTATTCTACCTACCAGAAGGTAGGTAATCAATGAAAACATCTCGGCCTGTCTATGTATCTGTTTCTAAAAGGATTCCTTTCGTTAAGTCGTTTGGCGTTTATCAGGGACACCCGGCCTCGGAGCTGGCAACCCATGCTCTTTCAGCCCTGGTGGAAGAAGCCAAACTCAAAGGTGAAACGGTCGGGGATGTGGCCACCGGTTTCATGATGAAGAGCGGAATCGACTGGAATTTCGGTCGAGACCTTGTTCAGTCCACGGCTCTCAGTCGCGAGACACCCGCTTACGATTTGGCCCGGGCCTGCGGATCGGGTCTCGAGGCCTCTTTGCAGATCGCTTTGAAAATTTCGGCGGGCATGATGGATTCAGGCATCGCCGTCGGCGTTGAAACCAACTCGGATCTGGTCGCTTCGTTCTCGCGGGAAATGAGCCAAAAACTTTTGGAAATGAACAGCGCGAAAACCACCGGTGATAAAATCAAGGCGGCTTTGCGTTTCAGTCCTGGTGATTTCAAGCCGCATTTTCCGGGCGTCGTCGAAAAGCGCACGGGACTCTCCATGGGCGAACACTGCGAAAAGATGGTGAAGGAGTGGCAGATTGATCGCAAATCCCAGGATGAACTGTCACTGGCCAGTCACCAATCGGCCGCTCGCGCTTACGAAAGTGGTTTTTATAAAGACCTGGTGATTCCATTCGCCGGTCAAGAACGAGACTCTTTCATCCGCGCCGATACGACCCTGGAAAAACTGGCAAAGTTGCCACCGGCTTTTGATAAATCCGCAGCCGGAACTTTGACGGCCGGAAACAGCAGCCCTCTTTCGGATGGTGCGGCGACGGTTCTCTTGGGAACCAAGGAATATCTCGAAGGCAAAGGCCTGCCGGTTCGTGCTGAATTCGTCGATGCCGAAATCTCGGGTCTCGACTATGTGGCGGGCGGTGGTCTTTTGATGGCGCCAGCGAAAGCCGTGGCGAAACTTCTGCAAAGAAACAATCTGTCTTTTGCCGATATCGGTTTGTTCGAGATTCATGAGGCCTTTGCGGGGCAGGTGCTGTGCACGCTGAAAGCCTGGGAATCTGAAAAGTACTGCCAGGAAGTTCTGGGGCTTTCAAAAGCCTTGGGTTCCGTTCCTCGGGAAAAAATGAATCAATACGGCGGGAGCGTGGCCTTGGGCCATCCCTTCGGTGCGACCGGAGCCCGAATCGTGGGAACTCTGGCGAAAGCGCTCGAAGGCAAACCCGCGGGCACATATGGCTTGATTTCGATCTGCACTGCGGGCGGGATGGGTGTTGCGGCCCTTCTTCGCCGCTAATCGAGAGGAACCTGCCGCGTGCGGATTTTCATTTTATTAGGAGCGATTGTGCTTTTCAGCGGATGCACGGGCCCTCGTTATCGCGGGCCTGTTTCTGATCACTTCAATGGAAAAAAATTTTTCAGTCCCTACGGCCTTGAACCAAAGGGTTTCATGGCTCTTTTGCGATGGCAGTGGGAGGGCGGAAGTGTCCAATGGCCTCTTTCCGTCGAGAACTCTGCGCAACCGCAGATTTCCAAAGACGTGGCGGCAGATTCGGTGGCCGTGACCTTTGTCAGTCATGCCACCGTGCTTTTGCAGTTCCAGGGGATCAATATTCTGACTGATCCGATGTGGTCCGATCGGGCCAGTCCGTTTTCTTCTTTCGGACCGAAAAGAGTGCGAGCCCCCGGGGTCGATTTTTCGGTGCTCCCGAAAATCGATTTGGTGCTGATCTCGCACAATCACTATGATCATCTGGATCTGCCGACGATCCGACGGCTCGTGGAAAAGCATGATCCTTTGTTTTTGGTCGCTCTGGGTGACGGACGCTTGATCGAAGACAATCCCGGCATTCGATTCAAGGAAATGGATTGGGGGCAAACACACTCCTGGTCTGAAAGCATGAACATTCATTTTCTGCCCGCTCAGCACTGGTCGGCCAGGGGATTCTTCGATCGCAATCTGAGTCTTTGGGGAAGCTTCATGGTGGAACCTTCGAAAGGACCGGTGGTTTATTTCGCTGGAGACACGGGATACGCGCCTCACTTCAAAGACATCGCTGCTCGCTTTCCGCGAATCGACCTGGCCTTGCTGCCGATCGGTGCCTACGAGCCCCGTTGGTTCATGAAGGATCAGCATATGAATCCGGCGGATGCGGTGGATGCGCACCGGGATCTCAAGGCTCGTCGTTCGATGGGCATTCACTTTGGCACCTGGCATCTGACGAACGAGGGCATTGATGAACCGGTGACCGAGTTGGCGAAAGCACGGGCCGCTGCCGGATTGGCCGAGACCGACTTCGTGACCTTGGATGCGGGGGAAACCTCGGTGTTCCGACATGAGCGTTAAGAAAGTGTCTGTTCTCGCCCTTTGCGGGGCTGTGGGGTTTTGCATGATTTTTCTCGCGAAAGACCTGTGGGCGGCGGCCACCTGCTCTCATGAAGAGATCGAGTTGGGTGATGCCGAATTCAAGGTTCAAACCTCGTTTTACCAAAGCCGTTCTCCGAATGGGAAAACGGTTCTCATCATGCCACCCACTGGGGGGAACAATGCCCTTGATCGCGCCTATGCCAGGGGTTTGTGCTCTGCAGGATTTGACGTTTACATCCTGAACCGATGGACGGGGGATGACGAATACAATCTGGAGCTTGGAATTCATGAGCGTTTGTATGAGCGCACTCAGAAAGCCATCGGGTTCGTCCTCGCCGAGATTCCTGACAACCGCCCGGTTGGCATTCTCGGGACCAGCGTCGGAGCGATTTTTACCGCGACGGCCATGGGTGTTCATGATCGCCTGAAGGCGGCCTTTGTCATCACCGGTGGTGCGCCGATTGCTTCGGTGATTGTGAACTCCGATCAACTGGCGATGAAAGACGCCAAGCTGAAGCGATTCGAAGAATTCGGCTTCAAGAACGAGCAAGAGTACCTGACGGCATTGGCTCCGATGATTCTCTTGGATCCGTTCAAGCTGCCCCGGAAGTTTGAGGGCAAGAAGCTGGGCATGGTGATCTCCGAAGAGGACACGACAGTGCCGGGTGAATACCAGTTGAGCCTGGAAAAGCTTTGGAACCCGCAAACGGTGTACCGCTTCCGGAATGACCACTTTTTGACCATTTTGAAGACCTGGATCTGGCATCGGGGCGATATCGTCCGTTTCTTCCAAAGCAGCCTTGGTTCCGGGGTGGAAGGCTTTTCAAACCCTCCTCCTGCGGGGTCAAACTAGTTGCAAATGAGTTGCAATAAGGCCAAGATTCCCCCTCGATGAAATCAGGACAATCCCTCTCGACCTCGTTGCTCAAATCCGGAGTTTCGGCCCGTTTGATGGCCGTCACGGCCGTGGTGATTTTCCTGGGGCTTTTGGTGTGGGGTGGCTGGTGATTGAAATCCTGCGCGATCACGGCACCCGACTTGGTTACGAGGGACGCACGGTTCTGTCTGTTTCCGATCACATTTACTGCTGTGGTGAACGCTGGGTTTTGATGGGTGCCAATGGTGCCGGTAAATCAACTTTTCTGCGTTCTCTGACCGAACCCGAGCTGGTGATCAATGGCGAACGCAAGCTGTCCGTTCAGGCTCACGAGATTGCCTATCTTCCTCAGGCCCCTCGGTTTTCTCATCAGATGCCTTGTTCCGTCGAGGACTTCCTGGTGTCGAGCTTGAGCCTGATTTTGCCGCTGACCAGCTCCTTGTCGGAAAATCGCATCGATGAAATTTCCAGTGTTTTGCAGCGAACGGGTTTGGGCGCACAAAGAACGAAATCGATTTCAGCCTTGTCGGGCGGTCAGGTTCAACGTCTGTTGTTGGCGCGGGCCTTTTTGCTGAAGGCGAAATTGTTTTTGCTGGATGAACCGTTTTCGGCGGTTCAAGGAAACGCAAAACACGAACTCATCGAGCTGCTGGATGAGGCGTTGCCGGGCAGTCTGCAGATCATGGCTTTGCATGAACCTTCCGAGATCGAGGCGGTCCGGGGATCCTTGATCCGAATCCAAGATGGAAAGACGGGGCACTGATGTGGTCACTCGTCGTTGAACCTTTTCTGGAGTTCGAATTTTTGCGCCGAGCGGCCCTCGAAGCGGTCATCCTGGGTTTTGGTTTTTCCGTGGTGGGCTTGGTCCTGGTCACGCGACGGCTGTCTCTGATCGGGGATACGCTGAGCCATGCGATGCTTCCTGGGGTGGTTTTGGCCTTCACTTTATTTGGACCGCATCTGTTGGCTCTGTTTTTTGGCGGTTGGATCACCGGTTTCTTTTTATTGGTTCTTGCCTGGGTTTTATTCCGCAGCCGTCGGGTCGAGGCTGATGCCGCCTTGGCTTTGTTCGCCGTGTTTTCCGTGTCTGTTGGGATTTTGATCGCTTCGAGAACTCGAACGACGACTGAAATCCTGCACCTGTTGTTTGGCAATATCCTGGCTGTGGATCGAACACTGTTGGTGCTGTCGGCCCTTGTCGGCGGAGTCACCTGGATCTTGTTTCTGTGGCACTATCGGGCGGTCTTTGTCGCCTTGGTCGATCCGGCTTTTTTCCAACAGATGAAACGGCCTTCGTATCTGTTTATCCTGGGGCTGTGCGCTTTATTTTCGGCCAATTTGACGGTGGGTTTTGCTTCTTTGGGTGCGATGATGACGGTGGGATTGCTGATCGTTCCCGCATTGGTCGGACGATCATTGGGAAAATCGCCTTTGCAGATGGCGCTGATCGCCTTTGTATTTTCATCGGTGGTTTCGGTCTCGGGGATTCTGCTTTCGTTCCATTTGTCGGTTCCGGCCGGCCCTTCGATCGTCTGTCTGGCTTGTGCCGGATTGGCCTTGATCCAGATTTTCAGGTTCCGGGGTTTTTCGCGTTCTCCAGAGGTTGAGCCATCATGAAGTTGCTGCTTCAGTTACTGATCGTTGCTTTGTTTCCTGTCTTGAGTTTTGCCGAGCCAAAGACGGTCATCGTCAGTTTTTCCGTCTTGGAAAATCTGGTGCAGGAAATCGCTCCGGCCAGTCTGACGGTGAAGACCTTGGTGCCGAGCGGTCGTGATGCCCATCAATACGAGGCCACCGCTCAGGATTTGGTTCGCCTCAAGAAAGCCCCTGTGGTTTTCAGCATCGGTGCGAGCTTTGAACCTTGGCTGGCGAAAGCCTTGCGGGCCATCAAGTACCCGGGAACACACATCGTCCTGACAAAGGGGCTGCGGCTTTTGCCGGGCGGTCATCATGGTTGGGATCCCCATGTCTGGTTGAATCCCGAACTCACGAAAGAGATGATCAAAACCATTTCCAAAGAGCTGCAGGAGATCGTGCCCGAGGACAAAGCCGAAATCCAAACCAAGGAAAAGGCCTATCTGGCGCAACTGGATTCGCTTCATCGTGAGCTGAAAGAATCCCTGGCAAAGATTCCCCCAGATCGTCGTCGGGCGGTGGTGTCCCACGAGGCTTTCGGATACTTCACCCAAGCCTATGGGATCGAATTCGTAGCGCCGCAAGGTTGGTCGACAGAGTCCGAGCCGACGGCGAACGACGTCGCCCGCATCATTCGCGATGTGAAGACGAAAAAGGCCAAGGCCATTTTCAGTGAAAATCTCGCTGATCGGAAAACCGTCGAACAGATCGCCCAGGAAACGGGATTGAAAGTCGGCGGAGTTCTCAGTGTGGACTCTTTGACCTCAAAAGCGCCCAGCTATACGGCGATGATGCGTGAGAACGTCCGAGTTCTCGTCGAAGCCCTGAGCCAATAAAAAAACATTCCCTCTCTCGCTGCGTCTGGATCTTGGTCCTGTGAATAAGTTCTGCGAAGTCCCTCGGCGTTCGGGTGTTTTTCCGTGAAAAAGAGCCGCCTGTCGTTGGCTTTTTGCAGACAGGTGAAGTCGGGAACAAGCTTGCGTGATCTGAGCGGCGGCATCAAGAGTGGCCCACCAATACAAACCTTCTGAATTCTGTTTAGTTTTTTATCAATGACTGGATCCTGACACTTCGTCTGGGATTCTCGGCTTGAGATTATTTTCATCGGTGCCGGAGTTCCGTCGAGAACCTCAAGTAATTTCTTATGGTCTCTGTTTTGCTTTAGGGATGGGGGTTGGCAAAAAAGTTTTTAACCATCTTCTAGAAGGAGACATCATGAAGAACATCGTTAAGGTCGGCATCGTAGCAGTCGCATCACTTTGGCTCACGGCTTGTGGTTCCAATACCGCAAACAGCATCATCAAGGGCGTTTCTTTGCGCACTTATGAACACCCATCCACCCACCATCAATATATGGAAGTCAAAGCTGAGATCGACAGCGCGAACATGATCTTCCCAACGGCTTATCTGCAAGTCGTTGATCCGAAGAACCCTGAAAAAGAGCTGGGAACCGTTCATCTTCAGAGCGATTTCAACGGCAAGAACTTGCTGGTTGTGAACGCCGACATTTCCGGTTTCAAACTCGGTAGCTACATCGGTGAGTCCAAGCTCCCGAACGGCAATCCGCTGCCTGTCGCTGGTCTGTCGAACGTTTTCGCTTTGAACGTCAAAGGTGAAAAAACTCGGATCTACGTCGGTGAATACCAAGACCAAGTCGTTCTGGGTGTCGCTGTCGCGATGAAAGAGTTTGATGGTCTCGCGGCTTCTGTTCCAAACTCGAACCTGTTCTTTGCTTTCCCTCAGGACTCTGGAGTTTCTGGGATCGCCGGTTTCTTCACCGGTTCCACTTCTTCGACGTCCGGGATCGCTTTGTTCGCGAAAACCACCTTCACAAGCCCTCTCGGCATGCAGAAGTTGAGCCGCGCTTCGGCGACCGGTGCTCCTCAGTTCCGTGTGAACGCACTCAAGTCCTCCGACATGTGGAAGACTCAGTACTTCTTCTGGGATCTGAACCGCCGCGGTGGCAAACTCCACTTGGCGAAATAATCGCTTCGAGTGAAGTTGAATCTAGGGAGATCCCGGGGAAACCCGGGATTTTTCTTTTTGCAGCTGAGCGCGGATTTTTTCCAGCAACAGCCCCAACTTGTTTTTGCCGGTTCGGTTTCCGCAGTCGCCCCAGTAGCAATCTTTGGTGGTGTGTTCGTAAATCTGGGCTGAACCCGTCGACAGCAAAAGGTCCCGGAGTTCGGGGTAGCGTTGAAACTTCGCCGAGACGGCGATTTCCATGAACTCGTCTTTTTTCTGCTCCCAATCGGCGCGTTTCGGAACCGAGGTGTCACGTCCGCGGTTGGCGGCTTCTTTCGGTGTCGGAGCCAGGCGAACCCATTCGATCAACTGAGGGTCTTCGTATTTGTGGGCCTGGTAGTAGTGCTCGCTGGTGGGCCACCACTGTCCGTCCAAATAGATCGGATAAAGGGCGAAATTGGAAAACTCGCCATAGGCTTCGCGTGCGGAGTAAAAGTCGATGACGGCGCTCGCATCCCCGGAGGCCGGTACCGGAGTGGCCGCCTTGTGAGCGCAGGAAACCGTCGTCAGCCCCAAAAACAGTCGGAAAAAGTTTCGCAAGATCATGGCCCCGTCTTCATCTGCGTCCAGAGATCCTCATACAGGCGATTTTTTTCGCCGAGGTCCCGGATGCTTTCAAGATTTTTCATTTGGTCTTTCGAAGGAAAAAGTGCCGGATGATTTTTCAGCTCATCGGGCAGGCGATCCTGGATGCCCTTCAAAACAGGCCGGGCGCGGATGGTCTTGATGAGCTCGAGATAAATGTCCGGACTCAACAGGAAGTCGATGAGGCGATGGGCGCCCTCGATGTTTTTGGCCCCTTTGACGATGACCAGATTGTCGATGGCTTTGCTGGTGCCTTCTTGTGGGATCACGAACTCGATTTTGGGTTCGGCCACCATGGCTTGCATGATGTCGGCGGAATAGGCCTGGGCGATGGCGACTTCCTGATTCTTGAGAATATCGATGGAATCCGAGGTGAACATTTTGACCCGAGGACGGATTTTCAACAGATCCAAACGGGCCTGTTCAAGGGCGACCAGGTCGGTGGTGTTCAGGCTCTGTCCACGGAGTTTCAAGGCCGCCGCCGCCACTTCGCGGGCATCGTCCAAGAGCGCGAGCTTGCCATTGACCGCTGGATTTTCCAGCAGGTCCTTCCAGCCCGAGATTTTGCCATCGAAAAGACCGCGATGAACCGCGATTCCCGTCACCGTGGCTGCGTAGGGCAGGCTGTAGGCATTTTCAGGGTCGAAATCCTGTTTCAGGTGCTCGGGCAAAAGATCGGCAACATGAGAGACCTTGGATTTATCCAGAGGCTCCAAGAGCTTCATTTTCGTCAGGATGGTGACCATGTAATCCGAAGGAACCGCGACATCCAAACCCGAGGCGCCCGATTGGATCTTGGCCAGCAGCTCTTCGTTGGAAGAATAGTGGGTGAGATTGATTTTGAGCCCGGTTTCCTTCGTGAATTTGGCGAGTGTGTCGGGGTGAAGGTAGCTCCCCCAGATGGCAAGATTCACCTGCTTGGCCGAGTTCGAGTCATTTCGGGTGCAGGAAACGAGCGCCGGAAAAAAGAGTCCAAATCCTAGACAGAGAACAATTTTTTTCAGAGCGGTCCGGGTGCCCCAAGTTGGACTCGACATGGCCTTGTCTCCTTTTGTATACGTTCTCTCAGATATGCTGGAGATCCGAGGTATCCGCAAGAGCTTTCAGGGCCGTCAGGTCCTTCATGAGACTCATCTGACCATCGCGTCGGGCGAGTTCTTTTCCCTATTGGGGCCGAGCGGCTGTGGCAAGACCACTTTGCTGCGGATTCTTGCGGGTCTCGAGGACGCGTCAGGCGGGGAAATCTGGCTCGACGGTCAGCGAATCGATCAGCTTCCACCGCAAGCGCGGCCCTTCAATCTGGTTTTTCAAAAGCACGCCCTGTTTCCACACCTGAGT
>JAHBUU010000059.1 GCA_019637895.1 Pseudobdellovibrionaceae bacterium
AGCGAAGTAGACTAACTCCCACTTCGGAATCGTGACATGAGCAGCTTTTGAGTGTCTGTCGTTCTTAACGAAATACCATTTGCCTTCTGATTTTACTAAACGATACGGACCAGAGCCGATGTAAGGCTCGATAGATTTAGAGTCAAAAGTCCAACCATCAGGGACGATTCCGAGATGATCCCGCGAAAGCGCCTTCAAAATGGCAACGTTCGCTTCCGATAGAATCATGGTGACTTCATAAGGCGCGGTCTCCTTCACTTCTTTGATCGACTTTAGGAAATTGCTAGATTGCGTATTCTCAGCAATATGACGATTGATGCTGTATTTCACGTCTTTGGCTCGAATCGGATTTCCGTTTGAAAAGAGCTGACCTTTTTCGATGAAGAAGACAATGGTCTTACCATCTTGCGATACGCTCCATCTTTCGGCGATCCCGCGAGTCATATTACCGAAGCGGTCGGCATCGACCAGCGGCTCTAAAATTTGAGCGAGCAAAACGTGCTCGGCAAACTGGTTAATTTTTATGATGTCGCGGGGAAACGATTGTGGCACATAACCCAGTTTGGGGACCACTCCCGCATTTGCATTTTGTAAATTCATAAAAGCTCCCAGAAAGGTAATCATTATTTTTAATTTGAAAGAGAAGTTTAACCTAAGCATACAACCCCCGATAACTTTGCTCAGCTTCGGTTCTCGCTTTTATAGTGTGAATGAGTTTGCTGGCAAAATCCGTTAGTTCACAATTCTGAAACGAATCAATAGTGTCGAAAATTAGCTGTTGATGCCGCTCGTGCGGGAGGCCGGATTGCTTTTCAAATTCCACCATCCTAAAAAGAGCGTACAGAGAGTGCAATCGACCAATCGGGGGTCGAACGATCCCTTGAAATGGCGCGTGAACCAAGCTGAAGTCTGCATTTTCTTTCACTAAACGATCCAGCACATTGAACAGAAATAGCTCCTGGTGGGCCATTTCGTGGACAATGGAAACGGCTAGGTGTTTGCAATCGAGACGATCCATGTTCTCGCCGAAAAAGATGCACCCAAATGCGTGTGGACTCGATGCCGAACGAAAGGAAACATTTTCTATTAGCAAATACGAAGAAATCCATTTCTCAAGATGTTGCCGAGTCTGCTTTGCGTATTGTTCAATAAAACTCTCTGCATTTCGAACTTGCTCTTTGCGCCAAGGCGATAAAGAAACGGGAGCAGCTTGCGTGAAAATACTTTTCGAGAGGCGCAACAGGGTGTTCCTTTGATCGGGCGCGGCTTCTTCCATATTCAAAAATCGGCCCGACCTAGGAAGAGCTGTAAGCCCATGCGAAGCCACTCCATAAGATTGGAGTGTTATCTCCATCATCGGAAATTGAGGATTACAGATTTCATTTCCGATTCTCGCAGTTAAGCCCCCTTTGAAAAGGGGGCCTATAAGATCGAAGATCCAATCGCCCTTTTCGATAAGTATGAGGGTTTTATCCTTCAAACTCATTGCTGAACAATGTCCGCTCTTGCAGCAGAAAATTGAGCGTTATCGAAAATCGACACATCAACTTGATTCTGCTCATCGACTTTCACGGCCAAAAATTCGTCATTGGTGGGTTGAAACTCTTTTACGAGAAAATCGTAATCAAGAGACAATTTCTCTGCCAATTCACGAGAAAGAACGTAGTAGTGACCACGCTCTATCGTTTTCTGACCTTCGGCAATTTGACCGAATGCTGGTTTTACCAAAGCGATAGCAAGAGCCATCACCATTATTTTTGCTTTCATTTTTCCCCCTCTGTTTGGGTTTACGTTAGTTGTTTTACGCCGAAACTACTTTGCAACAGCTTTCGGCGCGACTTGTTTTCCTTCTTCCATTCTTAAAACTGATCTTCGGTAGTTCATCGTGTTGTGATTCATTCCGAGCAAAAGTGCGGCGGCACTTTTGACATTTCCAGATAGCTCCATCGCTCTTAATAAGAGAGTGCGTTCTTGCTCCTCTACGCGTCGAATGAAGTCGTCGTATTTAATGATCTCGCCACTAGAGAGAAGTGCTTCGATATTGTTTACTTTGAAATCTACTACCTCTTCACTGAATGCTTGCGGGGTTATTCGCGCATCCGACATTACAAATGCCTTCTTTACGACGGCCTCGAGATCGCGCACGTTTCCAGGCCATGAGTGACTTTTGAGTTTTCGTAGTGCGCTGTCAGAGATCGTTTTTTTGATTCCGGTCTTCTCTTCCATCTGGTTGATGAAATAACGAACCAGAGGCTCAATGTCTTCCGGTCGCTCTCTCAGTGGGACAACTTCGATGGTGAGATATTTTAGTCTATAATAGAGGTCTTGGCGAAACGTGCCACGCTCCGCAGCCTCGCGTAGATTGCGATGAGTAGCCGCTACAACTCGAAAATCTATCTTTCGTGGCGATAGCGCCCCAACTGGCTGGATCGTTTTTTCTTGAAGCGCACGAAGAATTTTAACCTGAAGTTCGAGGGGCATATCGCCAATTTCATCAAGAAAAATGGTGCCACCGTCAGCGTGTTCAAAAAGTCCAATTTTTTTATTCAGTGCGCCCGTAAATGCGCCTCGCTCATGCCCAAAGAGTTCACTTTCGAGTAGGTCTTTTCCAAATGCTGCACAGTTAATTGCGACAAACTTTTTGTGCTTGCGGCTTGAGTTCTCGTGAACTGCTTTCGCAATCCCTTCTTTTCCTACGCCGGATTCGCCAAGTATTAGAACAGGCTCATCAAATGCCGCGAATTTTGAAATTGTATCGGCCACCTGGCACAGCTCACGCGAGCTTCCCACCATTTTTAAAGTGCTGCGAATGCGGTGTTGTCTTTCGAGATCGTTGCGCGGATCAGTTTCTTCATCAATTTTAGGCAACATAGAAATCACGACGGCGACCAGATTCGATGGATCAAGACCTTTGCGAATAAACTTCTCGGCTCCGGCCGCAAGGCACTTGTTCACGATCTCCTGATCCTCTACGCCTGACACCATGACGATACGAACTTCAGGCTGGATCGCCTTTAGGAGAATGGCAACTTCGTCACCGTCCATTCCCGATCCATCTTTGTTTTTCATTTCAAAATCGAGGAGCACGGCAGAAAAACGATTCGGTTGCTCACGAAATAATGCGATACCGATTTCACCAGAGGCCGCCGTTTCAACTTCAACGTCGGCGTCGGCGAAGAGCATCTTAATAGACATTAAAACGAGGGGATCGTTGTCGATAGCTAGAATAGACTGCTTCATAAAAACTCCTGATCCGAATGTTCGGTCATAGGGGTCTTTAGCAAGGATGAAGCCAATCTTGTTTATTCAGCCATATAGCTTCTATTTAGCTTATATCGCTGCTTGACGGCGCTTTAGTTGATTTCCCCCGAATAGCAAAGTTCCCGAGCTACAAGTTTCCGTAGCCCACGGTGATAAATATAAATGGTTGAGCGTAAAGTGTTGAAAAATAAAGCATTTGGAGATGGAGTAATGTAAATCTTGTACTCCAAAATTTCGTAGAAATTCGTCTTAGTTTGAAGACAACTATTGGTAACTACGAGCGAAAACGGTCATCTGCAAATTCTTGGAAGTCATGTAGATATATCCCGCTAGCATATATTTTTTTCATAGTGAAATTTGCTGATTCAGACGTTTTGATACCAGTAGAAAGCCACCGGAATAGTGAATTGAGAAGTGAGCTTAACAAAAAGATGGAGCCACCAGCCGGAAAGAAGCTGGCGGCCCCGAGGAAGAGACTAACGATAATTGCTGGTGAGGTCGTCGAGGCTGTAGTTGCTTGCGCGAAATTCAAGATCAACACATCGTCCTTGCATTGGGAAATCCAGAACTTCACCCTTCGGAGTAATATGCCAAAGGTCTTTCGTGATACAAAGTTGTGCTCCACCGTTTACTTTTTTAAGAAGAGCACCAACATAGAAGCTCAAGTTGTTTGAGCTTCTACGCTCCCAATAGCTCTCTTCCACGACGTAGTGCTTGAGTTGGTAGTTGGGATCTTTCATATCCACTCCATTGATGAGCAAGTGGAAATCGCCATTTTTGTGAAGAAAGAGCTGCAAATCGTTGACGTAAAACGATCCCGCTTGAAGTTGTTGGCCTTGCATAAGTTGTAGAGAACTCATCTTGATACTTTCAGGCTCACTTCTGGAAGCGAACGCCGAGAAATTTCCAAGCTGACTTTCCGTTGTCGGGCAAACTTCACGATAAGATTTTGTTCCTGGCGAAGTGGACCAAACCATTGCACCCTTTGCCGTCATTCCGGCAACACCGGAAGTAACGACATCGCGCAGAAAGTTTGCGGTTGCTTTTACGCGACCTTCTTCAATGCGAGCATTGATCTTCAGGAGATCACCCAACACAAGGGTTTGGTTGTCGATGGTCCAATATCCAGAAACAACCCTCTCTTTATTGCGTTTGTGCGTGTAACCGTTTGCGGTGTAGCTTTCGATTTCCTTTTCTTCATAGTGCGCGACGAATTTTCGATCTGGCGTAAGTACAACTCGTACCTCAGCCAAGAGGTCATTTCCTCTCTCTGATTTTCCAACCAGCGTATCTTCGATCAAAAGATACTTGAAGTAGACTCCAGATTTGCCTCCACAGGTTCCTTGTTCAGCATACATCAATTTATTGAAATCGAATTTTTCTTGCGGAACATAGTCAGGCTGACGATTCGGAACGGGCGTTGGCTTACCCGTATTTGCAGACTGCGAATGTCCACTTGATTTTTCTGAGCAAGCCACAAGACTCATACTCAACAACATTAAAAACGTAACGATTACTTTTTTCATTTCATACCTCTTGGTGATTATTGTTTCAGCCGTTGCCAATCAACGACTTTCGAGATGTGCATATTTCAATGAACGGACCATGTGACAACACCTCCAAGGACCAAAACCTAACTGCTCGTTATTGCAGTACGAATTTCTATTTTTGGGGCGTTTGTTATTATGCGAAGTTTCGAGGTGCGTTTACGAATTTTTGCAGGGCAAAAGGTGAATCTCATAGAAATTCATGGACTTAGTGAGTCTACGAAAATCTGGATGTTCTCCAGAAAATCGCATTCATCTCAGCAAATCGGAGAAAAGAAATAAATTTCGGGGTTGTTACAAACAGATAGGAATGTACGCAGACCGATTCACGGGAACGTCAGGAGCATGACTAAAAATTATTTATTAGATTCGGCATATTAGCTTTTTGTGGCCGCATCAATTGCCACTCGTGAAGACTGCACGCCGACTTGTGACCTATTGCGCCCGGTCATCCTCGCTGTTCAGATGCCTCTTAATATAAAGACCCCACACCGCGTTCTCTAAGACGCTTTGACGTGCCAGTTACGAGCTATAGAAAGCGGCGATGCTATCGAATTTAATGGGATGAGGAATCGATTTTTTCAACTCGAAGAATGTGGCGTCCTCCCTCGAACTTAGTATCAATCCAGGTGTCTACGATTGTTAAAAGCTGATTCTCACCGATGAGGCGCTGACCCACTGAGATCGCGTTTGAATCATTGTGCATCCGAGCAAGTCTTGCCATTTCTGCGTTAAGACAGAGACAGCATCGGACGCCTCTGAATCTATTGGCGACGATGGCTTCGCCGTTGCCCGAGCCGCCGAGAACAATCAGCCGATCAACCTTTTGCGCCTGAAGGGCTCTTGCGGCCGGAGCAATAAAGTCGGGATAATCACAGAGCTTCTCATTATTCGTTCCAAAGTCCTCAAACTCAATTTGCTTAGATGCGAGATGTTTTTTCACGAGCTCTTTGTATCTGAATCCAGCATGATCTGAGGCAATGGCTATCTTCATATGGTCGTTGGCTCCGCTATTCACACATGGCCGTGTCGTGCTCTTGGCAGACAGCGATTTCTAAAGGCGACCTGACTTCCGGTAACTTCTTTGCGAGATCCCTGAGCGCCGTTCTTAATCCCTCTTCAACAACCGGATGATAAAATGGCAGCCGGAGCACTTCTCCTACAGTCATTTTTTGAGAGATCACCCATGCAAGGGAGTGCGCGATATGTTCACCTGATGGAGCGAAAAGTTCAGCCCCTAGGAGGCGATTATTGCTCCTATCACCGTAAACTCTCAGATGGCCTTTTTCACTCAACATCACGATTGATCGGCCCTGGCCTTCAAAGCTAACTTCTCCGTATTCAAAATCTATTTTCTCCTTCACGAGATCGCCGTAGCGTTTGCCGACCGTCGCGATATTTGGGGAAGAGAAGGTGATTCCTAACCAAGTTCGTCTTTTGTACTCTTCCGCTTTCTCCTGACAGGCGTTATAGCCCGCTATCGCGCCGTCGTCAGCGGACTCATGCAGAATTGCCTTTACGCCATCGACATCACCCGCGATGAAGATGTTCTGTGCATCACGCAACTGGCAGCTCTTTTCGTTAAAGTAGGGAATTCCTCGCTCATCGAGACTGAGATCAAGGTTTTCGATGCCAAGATCCGATAGATTGGGTCTTCTGCCGACAGAAATCAGCGCCTTTTCGACAAGATATTCCCTATCCGCAGTCTGGATGGAGAGCTTATCATCCTTTTTAGAAAGGCTCTGTACGCCGGAAAAGTCGAGATTCATCTCTTGCGATAATTTTTCGGACGTGTATTCAATCAGTTTTGGATCGCTCAGGCCTGCAATTACTCGGCCTTTAGAAATTCCAACCACATCAACGCCGAGGCGATGCAACGCCTGGCCAAGCTCAATACCGATAACTCCCAAGCCGATGACCCCAATAGATTGAGGGACTTTGCGAAGCTCAAAGAACGAGTTCGTGTCGATGAAAAAATCTGAAAACGCCAGCCACGGTTTTGGTATGATCGGACTTGAACCCGTCGCGATAATTATTCTCTTTCCACATATTTTTTCGTCGCCAAGATCAATGACGTTCTTATCAATAAACCGGGCTCTTTTTCCAATAAAGTGCTCATTTTTCCATTCTTCCATTCCACCAAGAACAGACCTGACGAATCGGTCTCGTAGTTTTCGCGTGTGGGACATGACTTTTTTGGAATCAATCTTTAGAAGCTCAGATCCATCTATACCAGTTTCCTGAAACGAAGTTCGTCGATGAAAATCGTTAGCGATCTGAATGAATGCTTTTGAAGGCATGCATCCAACGCGAGCGCAGGTCGTCCCTAAAATGCCGTCATCAACGATGACATAACTCTGCGTGTATTTAGAAACAACTTTTCTCGCAGACAATCCGGCAGTTCCTGCTCCAATTATCACGACGTCGTAATTTTTCATTTATACTCCTTAACTATCCAGTATCGAAAAAAAGCTCAATCGAACCTGAATCTTGATTTTCGCTTACCCGCGAAATCTGGATTGGTATAGACGTACATTCTCTCGTTTTTATATTCGGGCGAGACTTTAGTGAGCCCATCGTTCGCGCCTTAGACTGTTGAATTTATCCAACCCTGTACGCTTTCTGCGTTTCCTGCGGCAGTTTCTTGAGCCACTGCGAAACGCTGAATCCTTTTTTGGCGTCGCTATTGAGTTTGGTAAAGTACAAATGCTCATCCCACCGAGGGCCAAAATCTAACTCCGCCAAGCCCACTAATTTTTCATTTCGGCGAAGCCGATATTTCTGGTGGTAATCTTCCGCAGCCCAAAAGTAGGCCCTTTGATTTCCTGCCTCGATCACTTCCGGCGCGTTTTCTTTGCCCAGTGCTTGAGTCAACTCCTCAGCGACTTGCTTCTGTTCCTGATCAAACACGAACAGTATCGGGCGATACTGGCCCTGCTTTTTACCCGGAACAAACCAAGATTGAAAGTTGCCAACCAATTCTCTGTAGCTGATTTGGTTTTTGTCATAAACCACCCGCACAACTTCCGCATGGCCTTTAATATCACGGTAACTCGGCTCTAGAGTGGAAGCTCCCGCATAACCCACGCGCGTTTGGACAACGCCGCTCATTCCGCCAAAGTTAGCGTCGGGTCCCCAGAAGCAACCCATTGCGAAAACTGTTTGGTTTAGCTTTCCGGTTTTCACGGCTTCCTCAATCGCCTCAGGAGTTGCAAATTTATAGTTCTCAAGGATGTCTTCTTTATTCAGTAGTTGTTCCAACATATTTTCCTCCTAATTTTCGAGAATGGTGGCTATTCCCATGCCACCAGCAGTGCAGACGACAATGAGACCACGTTTTCCAGGTCCAGCTTGGTGTAGGATCTTCGCCAGCACCGCGACGATTTTAGCTCCCGTCGCGGCAAAGGGATGTCCTAGCGCGACACTACTGCCTCGCACATTCAGTTTCGAGCGATCAATCTTTCCAAGAGGCTCAGAGCGACCGAGGCGAGTTTTGCAATACTCTGGAGACTCCCAAGCCTTCATTGTGCAAAGAACTTGTCCGGCGAACGCTTCATGGATTTCGTAAAAATCGAAATCTTGAAGTTTCAGATTGTTCCGCTTCAGCACTTCGCTGACTGCAACGGTCGGAGCCATTAGCAAACCTTCACCTGAGACGTAGTCGACCGCAGACGTGTGCGAGTCCACAATCTTTGCCATTAGCGGCCAATTGTTCTTCTTCGCCTCTTCTTCTGAAGCCAAGAGAACGGTGGACGAGCCATCAGTTAGGGCACTCGAATTGCCCGCAGTTAGCGTGCCTTTTTCTGATCTGTCAAAGACTGGCCTCAACTTAGACAGCTTTTCGAGCGTTGTGTCTCCACGCAAAATCCCATCGGTGTTTTTGCCGAGAAACGGGAAAACCAAATCGTTGTAAAAGCCTTCTTTGTAGGCTTGAGCCGCATTTCGGTGGCTTGCCAAAGCCAGTTCATCTTGCTCTTGGCGAGAAATTTTCCACTCCTTCACCATGAGTTCGCAGTGCTCTCCCATCGACTTGCCAGTGCGAGGTTCCACGACAGCTGGCAGGACGGGTTTTAAATCGCTGGGTCTGAAACCCAAAATTACCTTCATCTTGTTGGCGAGAGTTCGAGCCGAGTTCAATGCCATCAACTTCTTCGAAAGACCACGACTCATCATGATCGGCAGATCGCTGTTGCTATCAACGCCACCGGCGATGCCACTTTCCATCTGGTAACTTGAAATTTTGTGAGCAATTTGGATTGTATTTTCCAAACTGGTGCCGCAAGCTCGCTGGACATTGTACGCCGGAGTATTCGGATGAAGCCCTGAGGCCTGCACGACTTCACGCGCAAAGTTCCAATTCGCTGAACTGTGCATGACAGCGCCAAGGGCGACATCGCCGACGGTTTTTCCCGCTAAATTATATTTGTCCACCAAGCTCTTGAGGCTTGCTGTCATCAACTCCGATGTCGTGACATCTTTATAATCTGTCATCGATTTCACAAACGGAACGCGTGCTCCTCCAACGACATATGCGGTTCTTGTTTTCATAATTTCCTCTCGGGCTTTGTGTGCCGCTCAAATACTTCTCCGACCTTCACGTCGTAAGATTCAAAAATATATTCTTTGCCAAGCATCTTCGCTTTTTTGTGCTCAGGGTGCTTGTCCCATGCTTCGAAAGCCTCTCGCGTCAGAAATTCGACTACCAGCACATCTTCGCCATTGGCGGAGGTAAACCTTTCGTGCGTGCCGTATCCCGGAATTGCCGCCACAAGAGCGGACATTTCGGAGTATCTTCTTTCAAATTCTTCTACGTGCTGTTTCGCCACACGACTGCGAAAAATCGCAATAACCATCGGTTCAATCCCTTGTAAACATTATTTGATAAAGTTCGCTATTTCACCAAAGATTCCAACCACTTGTCAAGATCTTCGAGCTTCGGATTTCGCAGCTTTTTGGTCCCAATCAATATGGTTGGAAAATTCAATTTTCCAGTCGTGTAGAGGGATCTCAATTCGTTTGCAGCGACCTCATCCTCATGAACGTCTAGAAAAACGAATTGGGCCCCTCTCTTCTCTAGGTGAGACCGATAAAGCTGGGTTTTATGGCACTCTTTGTGACCAAACAGCTTAATCGACACGACCTGTTCCTTTTTTCCCTCTAAAGAGCTTGGTGTATTCGCCATACCCCTCTGCTTCGAGCTTCGCCTTTGGAACAAACCGAAGCGAAGCTGAGTTCATGCAATAGCGAAGGCCAGTTGACGTGGGACCATCGTTGAAGACATGACCTAAGTGCGAGTTACCGTGTTTGCTGCGAACTTCAGTGCGGGTTATGCCAAACTGACGGTCTGATTTCTCCACTAAGTTCTCTTTTGCGATAGGCTGGGAAAAGCTTGGCCACCCCGTACCCGAATCATATTTGTCGAGAGAGCTAAAGAGAGGCTCGCCGGAAACCACATCGACATAGATTCCTTCCGCTTTATTGTCCCAATGCTCATTGCTGAATGGCCGCTCGGTTCCAGATTCTTGCGTGACGTGATATTGCATGGGAGTCAGCGTCTTCTTAAGATCTTCCCGAGGCTTCGATTTAGAATCCTTTCCGTCCCATGCTAGAGCGAATTGAGCTAAGACAACCGCTGCAACGAAGAACCCCATTATAAAATTCAGTTTCATAAATTCCTCCAGTTAAAAGATTATTCTACGAACTTCAAAGCCTCCGAGTTAATGCAAAATCGGACTCCGCTTGGTTCCGGTCCATCCGGAAACACGTGACCCAGGTGAGCGTCGCACACGTTACAGAGAACTTCGATTCGACGTCCGTAGGTCATATCCAATTCGTACTGAATGACATTGTCTTCGACAGGCTCGGAGAAACTTGGCCACCCCGTGCCTGAATCAAATTTGAGATTCGAGTCAAAAAGTTCGGTATCGCAACCCGCACACGCATACCTTCCGGCTTCATAAAAGGAACATAGTTCACCCGTGTGAGGCCGCTCGGTGCCTTTTTTTCGCATGACGTGAAATTGCGCCGGCGTAAGGATCTTCTTCCATTCATCCTCGCTTTTTTCGACTCGTCTTGGTGGCGCGGGAGTGCCGTTGTCGAGATAGTTTGTGATACTTTTCCAGGTGAACATAGTTTACTCCTTTAGTTTCTAGACCTCTATTAGCCATCAATCCACGAGAAAAAGTCCGTGGCTCCGCCGATGAATTTCCCATTCACAAAGATTTGAGGAACGGTTTGATGATTTGTTTTTTCCTTCAGCTCCATATAACTTTTCGGGTCATCGTCCAGACGCACTTGTTTGAAATTGACCTTCTCAGCAGTCAGATAGTTTTTCACTCGCGTACAAAACGGACAGTGGTCCTTCGTATAGATCACGACATCCTTTAGTTCTTTCATCTCTTTTTCCTCATTCGTTAGTTTCATTGTTTAGTCTCTTTCAAAGTGACAGGAGTAACCGTTCGGGTGCTTCTGCAAATAGTTTTGGTGATATTCTTCGGCATCGTAGAAACCTGATTCTTTCGCCACATTCGTCACCACGGGATTTTCAAAGCGGCCCAACTCGTTGACTTCCTCAATGACGTCTTCAATCACTTTCTTTTGAGCATCGTCACGGTAAAATACCGCAGAACGATACTGGGTTCCGATGTCGTTACCTTGACGGTTCTTAGTGGTCGGATCATGAATCTTAAAGAAGTAATGGAGTATCTCTTTAAGAGAGATCTCGTCTTCGTCGTATTCCACACGGACGGCTTCGGCATGTCCGGTCGCGCCTGTTCTGACGTCCGCATATTGGGGATCGTCAAAATCTCCGCCGCTGTATCCAACTTTCGTCGCTGTTACGCCGTCTAAATTTCTGAGAAGGTCTTCGAGACCCCAGAAGCAACCTCCGGCAACGATCACATAATTCATTTTCATCATAGCCTCCTTCATTTTTAGCCCCTCACTTATAGAATTGACTTTAAGGCATAAAAGGCGGACATAATATGCTCAATAGTTCGGATAATATGACTTTTAAGCCAATCCGAGGGGTAAATATGGATGTCCTTAGCGACATTTTAGATAAGGTTCAGCTCACCAGTAGTTATTGGTATCGGACGTCGTTTGCTGGTGACTGGGGAATCAACCTTCCAAAGGAAGACAATTTCGCCAGGTTCCATATCGTGACTCACGGTGAATTTTGGTACGAAGTGCCGAAGTTAAAACTCAAGGCCCTGGCAGAGCAGGGGGACATCTTGATCTTGTTTAAGGGAATGGAGCACACCATGACAAGTGCTCCAAAGATCAAGGCTGAGACCGCTGTTGAGTTCAGAGCTAAAGGTCATCTCACTGAGGCACAGGTTCTTGAGTATGGTGATCAGAGTAAGCTAAAAACAAATCTCGTTTGCGGACACTTTTGTTTTAATGGTGGACCCGATCATCCATTTCTCAATTCCCTGCCACAAATTGTTCATGTCAAAAGTGTGGAGAACGCTCACTCGCCGTGGCTCGCCATGCTTTTAAGCATCGTCGAGCATGAAGCCAAATCTGCCTTACCAGGTAGCAACGCTCTGGTTAGAAAATTGACCGAAATCATTTTTGTTCAAGCACTAAGAATTCACATGCACAAGGCTAACAAAAAAACGGGGTTTTTCCGGCTGATCGAAAATCCTCAGATTAGCAAGACACTGGAAGCAATCCACCAGGGTTTAGAACAGAAGTGGGGTCTCGAGGAACTCGCTGAAATTGCGGGAATGTCCCGCACCAACTACAGCGTCAAGTTCAAGGAACTGTCTGGAATGACACCTCTTGATTACCTAACGTATTGTCGTCTTGAAAAGGCGAAGCAACTTTTGACTGAATCCAGCAAGTCAGTGCCCGAAGTAAGTGAAGCAGTCGGTTACCCTGCTCACGAGCATTTTCAAAAACTGTTTAAGAAAAAAATTGGTCAAACACCTAGTGCTTACAGAAAAGCGAACTCTTGAGAGGTAAAAGTATGATTAAAAAATCCACACCAATTCATACCATTGCGTTCTGGGTGATACTTATCGGAGGCGCGTTCTGCGTGACGATGCCGTTAATCGCCCCAATGCTGCCTATCCAATACTTGAGAGAGTACGGTGAGATTGGAGACGCAATTGGAGGCATATCGAGCCCGCTCGTGCAAATCCTAGGCTCTGCAGTACTATTCCTAGCATTGAAAGCGCAGATTGATGCAAACGGAATTCTTCAATTGCAGATAGAAAAAGAAAATAAGAAAGAGCAGTTGAGACACGAGATAAACCAGCTTCATGAGCTTTACTTATTCGTTGAGAGAAATATTAAAAATTTTAGCTACGATCAAAAAACGACGGTTGATGGAAAGTCGCACAAAACGCTCTTGCACTCGCGCCGGGCGATTAAATGCTTCATCGAAGATTTAGAAAATCTCGACGTTGATATTCATAATGATGCTGATGTGCTGATGTACGACGGAGTTAAAGAAATTATGAGTATCCTGAACAGCGTTGAACTTTTCTTCGAGAAGATTAAAAACAGTAACATCGAAGCCTACCATAAAAATTTTCATAAAACTCTAATGCAGCATGAACTTCTGTTTAGCATATTTCCTTATCAAGAGCTGGACAATAAGGCTCATTTGAAACAAGAGCCTTGTCCAGAGTGTGGTGTATATCACGCGAATTATCCACCTCTGATTTATGATCGCTTACAGGAGATTAAAAAAAGTTTCTTTTGAAATTAGCAACTTGTGAAATATCGAATGGGCAATTTTAAATGGCCGTTACTCGAGGAACTCAGCGTCACGGAGAAAATTTAGACTTTTTGAAATAGGTTGCTCACACGGCTTTACATGAACTGTTTCGCTTGTTTTGTATAGATTCAAACTGACGTAATCGTTTCCTCCGGCCTCCTCGGCATACAGTTTGAAGCTATTTCCGTCGTTAAAAGTGCTTTTACTTACAATATAAATTCGGTCTTGATACCGAGCTTTGGAGATGCCCTCAGGTATTTTTGTGATTTTCAAAAAGAACCAATCTGGAAAGAGATTTGAATATTGATCTGGATTTTTCTCTTTCATGAGGAAAGACTATTACGCTTCCCAACTGGGGATCTAGTCAACGAAAATCTTGAAAGACCGACATTCAAAGCTAAGCAGAGTGGTTCCACATTTGCGTCAGAACTCAGGTAAGTTATTTTCGTCTCTCACAATCCTCCTCTGAGGAACGATGGAGCTTGCCTTTTCAATAACAGGATACGCATATTTAGATCGAGCCGATTCATTGGGCGATCATCTCAAGTTCTTCGTACCATACTTTGAACTCTGCAAACTCCTCACCCGCTAAGTATATTTCCGAAAGCCATCTGGCAAATTCTTGCGTGGGAAAGCCAGCTCCAAAAAGAAAACCCTGAGTGATCTCTTCGAAGATAGTATTGGTACTCTCCTCGAATTTTTGTATGAATGCAGGCGTGAATGGGAATTCTAACCAATAAGAAGGATGTCTGCGCGCAAGCACTGATAAATCTCTGTGAGAGTTCAAGAGAGAGCAAGCCTGTTCTCTAGACAGACCCCGATGCTCGCGAACAATTTTGATGAACTCACCACGGTAACGCCGGTGGTTCGAGCTAGATTCTGGACTCGCATTATCCATTTTTTTCCGAAGAGTTCGGAGTCGGCGCGGAAGCGTTTCAAAGATTTTCGTAACTTGCTTAGGTTCCTTTTCTCGACGGGATTGGGTTTGAAAAATGGCGGCGACTCTCCAATGTTTCTCCTCATCTCGCAACACCAAGTGTAGATGATAGTGCTTTTTCACTCGCATCTTCATGCGCCAGAATGCACGTCGTAGCTGCGATCTGATGCGTCTTGCAGGATTTAGAGATTTTTGAACTATAGGCTCCCAAAAACTAGACGCTTTTTTCGCTGCGACTTCCGCAATAAATTTTTCGTATTCAGCCTTGCCAAGAGAGACAACTTCATCACGTTTCATCGGCACTCCACAGAAACAGAAACCCGCAAATGGGAGAGAGATTCATGTAGACGCTCAACAGTGCCAAAGGAGCTTGGCACTGCTCCAGGAACTTGGTGAACAGTGGATGCGTGAAAGTTTAAAAACTGCGATATATTGCTCAAGCGAAGCTCCTTTCGGCCCATTTTTTAGGCACGCTGCCAATTGGGTCGCCGCATCTATGCGGAAAGAATAAATAAAATAGGATATAACCTATCATATATGAGCCTCATATAAAAGGCTCATATATGGCCGGTGTGCGGCTTAGGTCATGAATAGCCTAAGTCTATGAAACCACGCGATAAAAGTTCCACCTTACCCCGATCTGATGCAGAATTTCGACTTCTCAAGAAAGTTGGACAGCGAATTCACAAGAAACTGCACGATTTAGACAAGCCTGTTGAGTGGCTGGCATGGGAAAGCGAAACATCCAGGGCCACCGTGCGTAGAATTTTTGATGCTGATAGGAATGTCGGTCTGCTGACTCTAGACCGTGTGGCCCATGCGCTCGGATACAAAGATGGAGTAATTGGTTTACTCAACGATCTTTAGGGAAAAGGGGCTTTAGGCCTCTTCTTGTTCGATGAAGTCCTCGAGAGTTTGGATGTTGAAGTAAGTAGAACCATTGTCGAAGGAAATGATGTTGCCTTCGGATTCCTCTGCCGATTCATAATCCCCAAGCGCACATCGCCAGCTCACAGGATCGTTTTCTTTCATCAATGCGACTGTATCAAAGGTCATCCAACCAACTGTGGTTTCTGCAGGATAGCACTGACGAATTGATTCCTCAAAAACCTCTTCGAGATTGATAGCTTCAAGCTCGGTTTCAAGAATGTGCTTGATGACCCAATCAGTGCCGTATTCGCAGCCGACTTCAGGAAGGAAGCGCATGAGATCATCACTGCCGCAAGATTCGCAGCAGCCAGTGGGAGCCTCTTTGGAGCATCCGTAGCAGAATGGAATGGAGCGGTTTAGGGCAATTTGTTCGAGTTTTTGTTGGATTTGTTCTTTCATGGAAATCTCCTCTTTAGCGTTGTCGTTTCCCCTCGTTGTGAGGGCTTCTTCGCCCTGGCCTTGGAAGCCCGACGAGGGG
>JAHBUU010000006.1 GCA_019637895.1 Pseudobdellovibrionaceae bacterium
GCAAGGGCCGATCGGTAGCTGTCACGGTCGCCTTTTTTGATTTCCAGAAGACCATCCACCAGTCCCGTTTTCACAAAGAAATCGCCCAGGCCCTTCCGACAAACCAAAAGAAGCTTTTCCTCTGGCCACAGGGATTTCATTTTTTTCATCAAGGGAATCGACAACAACAGATCGCCCAGAAAGGCGGTCTGGATCAGAACATTGGCTTTCAGGTGAGCTCGGGTTGTTCCGGGTTGTGACATGGGGCGGGTCTCTCCTGAAGGCCGAGAAGATCTCGCAAGGACTTTTCCACTTGCTGTAAATCGATTCCATCGTAACACATGACGTCTTTCGAGCAAGTCCTCTTCCAGCATGGGGAACAGGACAGTCCCGATTTGATTTTGACTCCTCGTCCGTAGATTTCGATCTCTTGCTCGCAGGTTGGACCGAACCAGGCGATCACAGGGATTTTTTGCGATATCGCCAAGTGCATTCCCAAACTATCCCCCGTCACCACCAGATCACAAGCGGCAACACTGACCAAACCATCCCGGAGACCGCTCTCGGTCGGAGATTCGATCAGATCAAGCCCCTGTGCGATCTTTTGATTTCGCTGACTGTCTTCGGGACCGCCCAGCAAAACGACACGAATTGCCGGGTCCTCTTGAAGCCGCCTCACCAACGCTCGATGAGTTTCGATCGTCCACTTTTTCGCGGCGATCACATTGCTGCATCCGGTATTGAGCCCCACCACCCGTCGAAGCCCTTGAGAGGACCAGGCATCATGTCGTTCGGCTCGCAAGAGTTCTTCGCTCGACGTCAGAGGAAGATTGTATTCATCACGCTTCCAGGGACCGATTTCGAGCGCTTCGGTGACAAGCTGAATTTCCGATTTTTGATTTCTATGAAATTTCAACTGATCGTCCAAACCGATCTGCCAAAGTTCCTGGGCGGCCGGTGTCGCAGGACGAATCGCCCCAGTCCTCGGATCCGCAACAAACCCGTAAACCAGATCAGCCTTGGTCATTGCCAAAACCCCGCTGGCGGCCAACGACTTATCGATCACGAAAGCCGCATCGAAATCCAAGGCCCGTAACGACAACAGGTCCGCAGAATCCGTCGTCAACACGCGGTCAATCCCTGGATGAGAGCGTAAGAGCTGATCCGCTGGTTTCTGCGTCACCCAGGTCAGATGGGCTCGTGGGAATTTTCGGCGCAAAGGAGCAATCAAAGCTGTGCTTCGCACCACCGCCCCGAGGGCTCCCAAATGGATCAGTAAGATTCGATTGCTGACCGGGTCTTTGCGCGAACAGGCCTCGTCACAACGGTCCGAAAGACCGCAGGGCTTGTATCCCGTAAAGTGCCGACAATCCAAAACCGCCATAAAGACAGTTTAACAGCGAGCGACCCGATTCAAAGTCCGGTTCAATTCAGAAGTCGGCTCCACCGCAGAGAGTGGTGAGGCCTGGCCCTTTCTAGGGGGCCTTACCTGGTTTCAACTCGACGATCTCCGAGACCAAGGTCCCGATCTTGATTTTGGATTCGATCCGCAGAATATGCTTCCGATCGTCATCGGAAAGCCAGATCAGGATGTCGCCGATGGGTTTGAAGTTCCCCTTCAGGATGATTTCCGGTTTCACGACCACCGCCTTGATCGGGCCCAGATCGGTGTTCAAAACCTCGCGACGAAGGGTCTTGCCTTTGAACACCAGATTCTCGCCATCGTCGGCAACACGGAAGGCGTACTCTTTTCCGTCTTCCCAGGCGAAGAGCCGCATGTAAAAAGCGGCCGAGAAAACGTTCTGGGAATAAGGCAGGATCTCCCATTTCATCTTCTTTTCTTCGACACCGTTTTTCTTGGTGATCTTCTTTTCCCAAAAATTCGCTTCGTTTTTCTCAAAATCGAAAAACGATCTCACTTCGCGAGCTTGGTTCGATTCCTTCACAGTCATCGTGAAGACTCGTGGAATCAGTTGTTCAAAATCCAGCAAGGCAACAACCTTGTCATCCACGCCGTAAACGAGCTTGGAAAAGGTGTCGTAGGTCTTGATGTGCGTGACCAAGTTGTAGGCTTTTTTTCCATTCACCTGCGCAAAGGGATCGACCCGCATCGTGAGGGATCCGGCAGAGACTTTGAAATAGCTGACGTCATGAACGACGGTTTCACCGATCCAGAACGGATCCTTCAAGGGGCGACGCCCTTGGAAACCCTTGTCGTCTTCGAGGTCAGGCTCGCGACGAGCCGGAGCGACGGCTTTCTTGGAGGCCTTCGCCGGAGTTTTCTCGGCGGCCGCTTTCGCGGGAACCGTCTTTTTGGCGCCTTTCACTGTCTTGGCAGGAGCCGCAGGTTTTTCTTCGGCAGCAGGAGGCGCCGTCGCAATCAAGGCTTCCTCTGTTCCAGGTTCAGCCTCGGGCACCTCGATGACCACCGCTCGCTCGAACTCTTTGTCTGGGCGAAGAACGTCCGGGTTCTCGACCTTCAAAAAAGTCGACGCGCAACCCGACAGAAAAATCCCCGCGAAAATTGCGGTCAATCCGTACTTCATGGACCGAACTCCTTCCATCGTCGATGCACCCACATCCACTGCTCGGGATGTGATCGAACGATCTGCTCCAGCACATTGTTGAAGAGCTGGGTCATTTCGGACATGGCCTCGTCCCGTTCTTTCCCCTCGAAGGGGGTCAGATTCAAAGGTTCCAGACAGCGCAGATGCAATCGGCCGTCTTCGCCTTCGAAGCTGTAAACGGGAATCACCGGAGCCTTGGTCTTGAGCGCAAAAAGGGCAAGCCCATAGGCCGTTCCCGTGCGCTTTCCGAAAAAGGTCGACGGGATCCCAAAGGGCCGTCCCATGTATTGATCCAGAACGAAAATCACCAGCGAGTTGCTCTTGAGACCTTTGAGAATTTCGAAAGGCGCCTTCTCTCCGTGAGGTTCGATGAAACGCATTCCCTGCGCCCCTCGGATCGAAAACCACAGATCATTGAACCATTTCGTTTTAAAAAACTTCGAGATCAAAAAAGCCGGATGTCCATGCATCGGCAAAAGGCTGGCCGCCACATCCGCCGCCCCCATGTGCAAGGTCAGAATCAAGGCTCCCTTGCCCTTTTCCCGAGCGACTCGCAGATGCTCTTCACCTTCGACCACGGCGTTCTTTGCGATCCACCGCTGATTCAAACTGGGCAAGGTGAACAGCTCGGCAAAATTGCTCCCAAGCGCGACCACGGAACGACGACCGGTTCTGACTTTCCAAGCTGGGGACTTTTCAGGAAACGCGATCGACAGATTGCTCAGAACGATTTTCCGACGAAAGCGTAAAATATCGAACCACAGAACTCCCAAGAGGCCGCCCATGAACCGAATCCACGAACGCGGAAACAGGGTCAGGAAGAAGCTAAGCCCTTTCGCGAAGGGATTGACGGAGGAATTCATAGAACGATTCTACGGATTCCCGCAGGCGAACTTCAAGGGGCAATGCAAGAAGAGGCTGTGAAGAGTCTTTCCACAACGGCCTCAGCTTGACCTCGTCCTTTTCAGTGGTCAGCACGATGTCGGCACCGAAAGACTCGGCCCTGGACAGGATCTGACGGACGTCACCGGCCTGATAAGGGTGATGGTCGCGAAAAATCATCGTATCGAAGGCAAGGCCCGGCGACGAGGCCCGAACAAGGGCTTCAAAGCTCTCGGGGCGCGCAATCGCCGAAACCAAAAGCGCCTTTCCCGCCAAGCTCTTCGCCTCTAAGAAAGATTCAAAATGAAAAACGGGCTTGCCGACCGGAAGAACAAGGTTCGGCGCCTGACCCAGATTGCACTTGGTCCACAGAATCCCCTGCGCCCGTCCAAGACCGGCCCAACTCTCGCGGGCCCTCCCCAATGGCAAGGGACGATAGGCTTCTTCTGAATCCGTCGAGTCCAACAAGACAAGATCGAGATCGCGGTGAAGCGCCCGGTGCTGAAACCCATCATCCACCAAAAGCACATCAACCTGTTCGTGCTTCAGCATCTCTTGCGCCGTCTCGACCTTGCGGGGTCCAGACCAAACCGGGATCGAAGGATGGGTCTTGGCATACCAAACCGCTTCATCGCCGAAATCGGACTCTGGCGAAGACACCGACAGATCCACCCGCCCCGGCTCTCGTCGCGAGGTGCGGTACGAGCGCACCACCAATCCAGGACGATGTCCCTTCGAGGCCAAAAGCGACAAACAAAAGGAGGTCACCGGAGTCTTGCCGGTTCCACCAACCGTCAGGTTCCCAACGGAAATCACAGGCACAGCCACTTTGGTGACGGACCGGGAACCCCGATCATAGAGGGAGTTATTCAGCCGGGCGACAGCCCCATAGAGAGAAGAAAGTCCCCCCAGCAGCTTTTTCATTTCACAGGATCCAGATATTTTTTAAGAGCCGCCGCCACTCGTTTCGTGGCACCGCGGTTTCCAAGACGAGTCAAAACCTCGCCCAGACTGTCACGGGTTTTTCGATCATAATCAGGGTCCGACAGGTATCGGTCCATTTCCTGAAATGCCCGCTCGGGCGTGCAGTCCCATTGGAAAAGCTCGGGCACCACCGCTCGGCCCAAAATCAGATTTGGCAAGCCAAAGAATCCAGGAACGATCAGTCGACCGATCACGGCCGTCAGCCAGGTGACCTTGTACATGATGATCATCGGCTTTTTCAAAAGCCCAACGAACAAGGTCGCCGTTCCCGAAGTGGCCATCACATAATCCGTGATCGCGATCATCTTGGCCGGATCATCTTTCATCACCACATAAGGAATGCGCACGTCCTCGAGATAGGGAAGCAGGTGATCACGCTCGATGGTCGGAGCGGTCAAAATCAGAATTTTGACTTTCGGATGTTTTCGGCAAAGCAGCTTTGCGGCTTCGAGCTGAATCGGAAAAACGTTTTTCAGCTCTTGGCGGCGACTGCCCGGCATCAATCCAACGACGAGATCATCGTCCTGAAATCCGCATTGTTGCCGACGAAGAAGTCGCCATTTCGGATCCTCGAGTTCCAGACTGACCTCATCCAACAAAGGGTGTCCGATGAACTCGTGAGGAACATTGCGCTCTTTGTAGAAATCGACTTCGAAGGGAAAGAGCAGAAACACATTCTGACAGTATTTCTTGATTGTCTCGACACGTCCTTTGCGCCAAGCCCAAACCTGAGGCGAGACGTAGTAAACGACGGGAATCCCCATGGCATGCAGCTTTTTGGACAGCATCAAATTGAACTCGGGATAATCCATGACGATGGCGACTTTGGGCTTTCGAAGTGCTGCTTCCGCCACGAGCTTGTCAAAAACGCTCTTCAGAAAACTGTATTTGGAAACGATCTCGGTGATCCCGATGACCGCCATTTCTTCGGATTTTCCCAGGCGCTCGAAGCCGAGCTTTTCCATGTCCTGGGTCCCCACACCGAAAGCCTGAACGTCTTCGCCCTCGGCTTTCCAGTGTTCGAGGAGGCGCTGGGCAAACAGAGCGCTCGACGCCTCTGCGGCCACGATCATCACCGAGTTCACACCGACCGTCCCTGAATGGCCTCGTCGATTTTGGTCACCAACTCAAGAGCGATCAAACCATCTTCGCCAGTCACCACCGGCGAAGCCTTGCCCATGACCGCATTGACGAAGGCATCGGTTTCATCTTGAAGCGCATCCCTTTTCGCCACCTGCAAAGTTTCTGTGGCCAAAGGTTCTGCCGTCCCGCCGGAGGGCGTGACGATTTCCATCGTCAGAGCACCCGAATCCACGGTGATCGAAGTGCCTTTTTCGAGGACCCGCACCATGCGCGCAGGACGATTCGAAACACGGCTGACACTGATTCGAGCCAGGGCACCGGTTGAAAGTTCCAACGACACTTCGGCCGCATCCCACGTGGGCTGCAAAACTTTTGAGCCAGAGGCCGTCAAGCTGGTCACCTTGCCACCCGTCAACCACAGCACCAGATCCAGGTCATGAATCATCAGATCATGAAGAACGCTGACGTCAGCGCCGCGAGCACGGAAGGCCGTGTGGCGAATCAGATCGAAAGCCACAGGCTTTTTCAAAGTTTTTTTGAGTTCGATCAAAGACGGATTGAAGCGCTCGATATGTCCCGTGCAAAGCAGGGTTTGCTTTTTGGCAGCCAAATCCACCAGTTCACGGGCCTGCGGCAAAGTCGCCGCCAGGGGTTTTTCCAAATTGACCGGAATGCCGGCCTCGAGGAACAACCGACCCAATTCGTAATGAGCCTGGGTGCTGGCCGCGATGGTCACCGCATCGACCTGACCGATCAGATCCTGGGGTTTTTCAAACGCTTTGGTTTGTAATTCCCCGGCGACCAGTTTTGCATTCTCTGGATTGTGATCGCAGACGCCGACCAGCTCCACCGAGGGATTGTTCGAATACTTTTGCGCATGAAAGCGACCGAGATATCCGACACCAATCACTGCGGCTTTGATCATTCGTCGTCTCCCCGACCCGCATTCCGCGAGATCGCGATCCCGCGCTTGGAGGCACGGATGAAATTCACCAGCTCATCGATCTGAGGGCTGGGCTGACATTCGTTTTGGATCCGTTCCAACGCACCGGCCACCGTTTCCGAACCCATAATGACGATACGAATGGCTTTGTGGATGTTCTGAACTTCTTCACGCGTAAATCCACGGCGCAAAAGTCCCACCTTGTTGGTGGCACGAACCAGGGCCCAATTCCCCTGCGCCCGCGAGAACGGCAGGATGTCTTTGTTCACGATGGAGCTGCCCGCAATGAAGGCGCCCTTGCCGATCCGGGTGAATTGATTAAAGGCGCAGACGCCCCCGATCACGACACCGTCGTCGACTTCGCAATGACCCGCCAAATGGCTGTTGTTCGCGATGATGACGTTGTCACCGACGCGGCAATCGTGAGCAATGTGAGTATAAGCCATGAAGAAGCCATTGTTCCCAACGCGGGTGATGGCTTCGCCTTTGGCGGTGGCGATGTTCACTGTCGAAAACTCACGGAACTTGTTGTTGTTCCCGATAATGAGTTTTGTCGGTTCGCCTTTGTAAGAGATGTCCTGAGGAGGGCCGCCGATGACGGCGCCTGGAGAGATGTGATTGTTCTCGCCGATTTCGACCACCGAGGTTCGGCAGCCGACGGTGGCATGTCCTTCCACCACTGTGCCTCGGCCGATCTTCACTTTCCCCTGAATCAGACAATAAGGCCCGATCTCGACATCGGGCCCGATTTCCGCGTCGCCAGAGACGACGCTGGTGGGATGAATTTTGGCCATAGACTCACTTTTCTTTTTCGAAAGCCTTGATCACGTCTTCGGTGAGGTCGTTCGTTTTTTGAGCGTAAAGAACCATCGCCGTGTTCTCGAGAACCATGTCGAAGCCTTTGTCCTTGGCCACTTTTTCGATCACACGACGCATTTTATCGAGGATCGGCTGAGTGAGGTCGCGGTCTTTCTTTTGGATCTCTTCTTGAGCCTTACCGACCTGTTGGCGGTACTTCATCATCTCCTCTTGCCACTCCATTTGTTTTTTCTGGAGCGCCTCTTCGGAGAGGACGGATTTTTTCTTTTCGAGGTCTTCGCCCATTTTTCTTAGGTCGGCCTCTTTCTTTTCCATTTCTTTTTTGCGTTTTGCGAACTCACCTTCGAGCTCGGACTTCGCTTTTTTACCGGCGGCCGTTGCTTGAACAGCTTTTTGCATATCGACGAAACCGATTTTGGATTCGGCTTGGGCGAAAGAAGCGGCCAAAACGAACGCGGCGAAAATCATGGTCTTTTTCATTGTAATCTACCCCTTAGAATGGTGTTCCGATTGAAAATTCGAACACTCCGTTTTCATGGTAATACGAAGTGCGCTTGAACGGAAAGCCCCATTCAAAACGCAACGGGCCAATCGGCGAGAACCAGCGGAGACCGAAGCCCCAGCTGCTATAGAAGCCGCCCTCGGTGATGGAGTCTTCGGCTTGGCCGATATCGTAGAAAACGACTCCGTACATTTCGGCTTCACGGATCATCGGGAATTGGAATTCCGTCTGCCATTGCAACTGCTGCTCGCCACCCAGGAAGCGCAAAGCGCGATCTTCGGCGTCTTTGCTGCTGATTCCCCGAGTGACATAGGCATCATACAACATCTGCGAGCGCGCTTGTTTTCCGACCCGTCCGTAACGATAGCCACGGAGCGAGTAAGGTCCACCCAACAAGAATCGCTCGTTGAACGGGACAGCACGACCACTTTCCGTCGACCCGATCTGACCCCATTTCAGAGAGTTTCTCCAAACCACATCCCAGAAGAGATTGCGGAAGAACTGGAAATCGGCCCCAGCACGATAGTACTGGAGGTTTCCACCGACCCAGCCCGTATTTCCCAAAGAAGTTCTCGCAAAAATCCCTTTGGACGGCTTGAAACGATCGTTTCTCGTATCGTACTCGATGGAGCCGGTCACGGTGCTCGCATCCCCGGACGCTGTTTCCAGAGGGAACAAGGCCGGATCCGTCACGCGAACCTTGTCGCCATTTCGGTCGGTCTCAAAGCGCTCGGACAAACGGGAGGCCGTGTAGCCATAACTCAAGAAGGCCCGGATGTTTTCACCGATCGGATGTCCCAAGCTGAGGGAAGCACCGGTTCGTTTCTCGTCATAATCCAAACGGCCCGAGTTCGTGCTCTGGAAAGCTCGCACACCTGCGGACCAATCCGTATCCTGGAAGTAAGGATCCGTGAAGGACACATCGTAGACCTGATAGTCACCAGCGATCGTCATCGACACGCCGAGGTTCTGTCCCCGACCCAGGAAGTTCGTCTGCTGGACCGATCCCCCGAACGTGAACTTGGTGGCCGTTCCGTAACCGGCGCTGACCTGAATCTGCCCCGTGTTCCGTTCCTTCACCACGATCTCGACATCCATCACATCCAGTTTTCCTGGCGGCGTGGATGTCTTGAAGTTCACCTCGTCGAAAAAGCCGAGACGCTGAACGTTCTCAAGGGACTGCCGACGACGAGTCTCGTTGTACAGTTCGCCTTCGCGGACTTTGAGTTCCCGACGCACGACTTTGTCACGAGTCTTGGAGTTGCCGGTGACGTTGATTTTTCCGAAGTAAACCTTGTCACCTTTCGCGATATCGAAGACCACGTCGATCTTGCTTTCATCCTCGTGGAAAACCCAGCGCGGAATGACGTTCGCATAGGCGTATCCGAGATCCCCGTACTTCGCCTGCAATTCGCCCAGATCTTTTTGCAAGACATCGTAGGCAAACACATCGTTCTCGTCGATCTTGATCGCTTGGAACAATTCCTGACGGCTGAACAGCAGGTCCCCGGCAAAGTCGACTTCGCCCACCTTGTACTGTTTGCCCTCTTCGATCCGGAAGGTTAGGTAAATGCCTTTTTTATCCGGAGTGACGCTGACCTGCGGACGCTCGACCTTGGCTTGAATATAACCCAGGTTGTAATAGCTGAATCGCAGCGCCATGATGTCGCGCTCGAAGACCTCTTGCTTGTAAGCACCCGATCCAGACAAGGCCGTGAAATACCCTTGCTCCTGGGTAAAGAGACGCCCCTTCAACAGTTCCGTCGACAGCTTTTCGTTCCCGATGAAGAGGATCTTTTTGACCTTTACCTTTTCGCCTTCTTCGACTTTGAAGACGACATTCACGGTTTCGTCTTTTTTGACGTCCACCACTTCAAAATCGATTTTCGCCAGGAAGTAGCCCTTGTCCTCGTAAAGCTTTTGCAGCTTTTCGACGGCTTCACGAACTTTGAACTGATTCAAAATTTCGTAGGCCTTGAGACCAGAGGCTTCCAGAAGTTCTTCGGCTTTCAGTTCCGAGTTTCCCTGAAAAAGGATTTCGGTGACCGAGGGCTTTTCGAGGATCTTGTAGGTCAAACGAACCGAACTTCCCGCGACTTGGCGGTCCACCTGAATGTCGTTGAAATATCCCAGGCGGAACAGATTCAGAACGTCTTCACGAATCGCTTCGTCCGTGGCCAGATCGCCCGGCTTCATTTTCAAACGAGCCAGGATCGCGTCCTTTTCCAATTTGCGCTGTCCTTCGACGACGATTTCAGAAACGGTGCGGGAAGACAGATTAGAGGCCGGAGTTGTTTTGGCCGCAGGAGAGGTTTTTTGACCAGTGCGAGTCGGAGTTTTGGCAGGCGCTTTTTTCGGCGCGGCAGCCTTGGGGCGGGTTTTGGTTTGGGCCTTTGCAAAGTGAGAATCCACTCCGCCGAAAGCCATCAAAAAAACCGGAAGAAGCAAATGAGCACGCACGATGTTTGTTCCGCCCCGTTGACTTGGGGAACCGACACCAGGTCTCGGCTCCACGTTCCACCCCTCAAAATCGCAGTTTTAGTTCGTGATTATGAGGACTTAAATGCACCTCAGAAAAACGGAATCCCCGAGAGAAGTCGAGGAAAAACAGCCCACTTTAGCGGCGCATCATGTCCCAAGAGAGCCCCATTGTTGCCTTTTCCCCTCAGTCTCAAGCGTCTCGGTCCCAGAATGCCCAAAGAGCAAGCGACAGAACCTTCTTCGAAGCGCTTCCCTCTTCGACAAGCTCGCTGCTCCGCGAAGGAGCCTTGGCGGAATCAGGATTTGTCGGAGATACTCCGAAAGATCTGCTTGCGCTCTCAACCGAAGGACTTTTCGTGAACCAAACAGCCACTCATCTGATTCAGAAATCCCAACAATGGCTCAAGGACGACGTCTTCCCGCTTTGGCTGGATCGAGGTGTCGATCGACAAAACGGTGGTTTCATTGAAAGCCTTTCGTTTTTCGGTCAACCCTCGGACGTTCCTCGCCGTGCGATGGTTCAAGCGCGCCAAATTTATTCTTTTGTCACCGCCGCAAAACTGAAGAGCTGCGACTCCACAACCGCACTCGAGACCGCTCTTGAGGCCGCCCGCACTTTTCAAAAAAATTATCTGCTGGAATCCGGTGCCTGCCTTCATGCCACCCATGCCAACGGCCAACCGCAAAACACCTCCCATGAGTTGTACACACAGGCCTTTGCCCTTTTCGCTTTGGCCAATGCGTACGGCATCTCGAAAGACGGCTCTTTCAAAAACAGCGCATTGAAACTTTTGGCTTACTTGGAACGCGAACGGGTCGCTCCGGCTGGCGGCTACACCGAAATCAAAGACGGAAAAACCCTGTATCAGTCCAATCCGCATATGCATTTGTTCGAAGCCGCCCTGGCCTGGATCGCTGTCGACCCCACCGAAAAAAGCTGGCAAGAACTCGCCCAAAAACTGTTCACTCTGTGCACGACCAAATTCATCCAGCCCGAAACGGGCACTCTCGCCGAACACTTTACCGCCGACTGGAAGCCAGAGCTTCATGCCGGACGATTCCTTCTTGAGCCCGGCCATCATTTCGAATGGGCTTGGCTGCTGTCCGTCGATCAGGATCTTGGAGGCCCCGACAGCCACAAGATCCGCCATCGCCTGCGTGATATCGGCGAACGCGGCGTCGATGCAAACACCCATCTCGCCTACGATGAAATTTGGAATGATCTTTCGCCCAAGAAAAAGAGCTCGCGCTTTTGGCCCCACTGCGAACGCATCAAGGCGGCTGTGAAACTGGGACTCGAAGTTCCTGCCGATCAGCAGGCGGCTTTCGCCTTGTCTGCCGATCAAGCCTTGGAGGCCCTGTTCGGATACTTCCAGACGTCAGTGAAGGGCTTGTGGCAAGATGCTCGTCAAGAGGATGGCTCATTCACAAAACAAGATCCCAAGGCGAGCTCGCTCTATCACATCATCAATGCCATGGATGAGTATGTAAACCTACGACCGAAGCTCAACGACTCAGTCGAGAAATAAATCCGGCCTTCCGGCATCTCGATGTTTTCGCATCACGATGCCGTGAAAACTTATTTCTGAGTGGGGGCTCCGCAGGGGCCCTGACTTGGATTGCAACCGGTCCCGGGACTTCCGGGCCGAAGCTGCTGAAGACCTGGAAGGCCCGGTAGACTCGGAGGTTTCGGCGCCGAACTTTTCACCATACGGGTTTTGAAAAGCACCGGCCAATTTTTACCGGTCAGATAGAACTTGTCGTTGTCTTTGTCGAAGGCGATCCCATTCAAAACAAAGTTGCGATCTGCCGCCAATGGATTTCCATGGGGTTTTGGAATCTGCTTCACCAGATTGGTCATGTCGGCCCGGGCCTCGACACAACCCGTTTCAGGATTGATCCGAACGATTTCGTTGCTGCCAAAGATGTTCGCGTAGACTTTTCCATTCACGAACTCGAGTTCGTTCAAACCGGTCACCGGTCCGTTTTCATCGCGGACAGCGACCTTGGTGGATTTCTCCAGATTCTCGGGGTCGTGAAAACTCAACTGATGACTGCCATCCGAAGAGATCAAACGCTTGCCGTCGTTCGCAAGCCCCCAGCCCTCTTTCAGCGGTGACGGCATCGTCTTGAGCAGTTTGCCGTTCATATCGTAAACATAAGCGACTTTGTTTTTATAGGTGAGCTGATAAATCTTGCCGTTCAGGATGGTCATGCCTTCGCCGAAAATCTGCTGACCCGCTTCTTTTTTTTCGCCGTGATCCACCAGGGTCTCAACCTTGCCGTCCATCGAGATGCGATTGATTTTCGTCGTGTCTTTGTAGGCGCCCGTGCTTTCGTAGAAAGCACCGTCATGAATCTCCAGGCCTTGAGTAAAACCGACCGGGTTTCTGGCGACAACGGATTCAACTTGGAAATCAATGTACTCAGGAGCCGGACACGCCGGAGCGGCAGAAGCTCCATTCACGAGAATCAGAAAAACGGCATTCAAGGCAATCATAGGCCCTCCCGGTTCTTCCATTCTAAAGAAGAACCGAAGGGTTTCTCAACTTCTAAAATCGGCTATAGCCTAATCCTGTTTGCTTCCACTTGCCGTCGCTCATCTCTAGGACCCGTGGGAAGCGAGCGGCGAAGTCTCGATCATGGGTGACAACGACCAAGGTCAAGCCCAAGGTCTTTTTCAGCTCGAAAAAAAGATCCTGGATCTTCAGACTGTTCGCCGAATCCAAATTCCCCGTGGGCTCGTCTGCGAACAAAATGCGGGGACGACGGATCAAGGCTCTGGCGATGGCCACGCGCTGCAACTCGCCGCCCGACATCTGCGTCGGATAGTGTTCTTTGCGTGCCCCAAGTCCCAGTAGAGACAACAGTTCTTCGGACCGGTTTTTCAAAGGCCCCAGGGTCTCGCCAGCAATACGTCCTGGCAGCATGACATTTTCAAGAGCCGTGAGCTCGCTCAGAAGATGATGGAATTGAAAAACGAAGCCCATTTTTTCATTTCGGAATCGGGACAGCTCCTCGTCATTCATCTGCAGGAGTCCACGTCCCTCAAACCACAATTCCCCTTCGGTGGGTTGATCCAAAGCTCCGATGATCTGCAACAGCGTGCTTTTGCCGGCTCCACTTGCGCCGATGATGCCCACCGCTTCGCCTTCGCGAATCTCGATATCGATCCCCTTCAGGATCTCAAGCTGACCTTCGCCCTGATTGTAAACTTTCCGAAGCCCCTGAGCTTTCAAGAGAACATCAGACATTTCGAAGTCCTTCCGTTGGATTCAATCGCGCCGCTCTCCAGGCAGGAGCCAGGGTCGCCAAGAAACAGACCATCACCGTGGCAAACCAAATGGCCAGGAGATCAATGCCCCGAACCGAGGCTCGAACATTATCGACCTTATAGACCGCTCCCGACATCACCTGAAAATGGCTTTGCAGGAACTCGAAACCTTCGCACAGAACAAGCCCCAGCAGAGTGCCTCCGACGAAGCCAGCACAACCGATGACGATTCCCTGAGCGCTGAAAATCCTGAGCAAGGATTTTCGATTCAAGCCCAAAGCCTTCATCAATGCGATATCATCCGTGCGTCGGAGAACATTCACGAACAGCGTACTCGTGACATTGAAGGCCGCGACCAAAACGATAATGAAGACGACAAAAAAGATCACGACCCGTTCAAGACGAACGGCCTCGAACAAGTTCTGATTCAGCTCACGCCAATCCGCGACGTAGTAAGAAGCTCCCAAAGCCTGGCTCAGGTGAAAAGCCGAAGCCCTCGCCCGCTCAGCATCTTGAAACTTGAGCAGCAGGCCGAGATGGCGATCGCCGACCTCTGCCAAATCTTGCACCGGTTTCAGATCACCAAGCAGGAATCGTTCGTTCCAGTCATTTTTCCCCAGATCCAAGACACCACGAACAATGAAGGTTCCGACCTTGCGACGAAAACGCTCGGGATCGTAACCGTCGGAAATCGGCACGACGACACGGATTCGATCCCCGGCTTTCAGAGAGTGTCGTTTCGCCAGGCCCATTCCGATCATCACACCAGGAGTGTCACCGTCTGGCGCCGTCGAGACCTCTCCGTCTTTCAAACGGTTTTTAAGATTCATCACCTGGTCACGCCGATCGGCATCCACGGCCATCAAGACCGTTCCCGAGATTTTCCCTTGATGAACGAAGAGTCCTTCGACTTGAAAAAAACGAGTGGCGGCAACGAGCTCGGGCTCGAGATCCTTGATGCGGTTTTCAAGCAGGCGCCAGTCCTCAGCCCCGGCCCGCGATCTTTGGATGACCTGAACATGGCCACGAACATCCGACATGGCCTCGCGGAGCGTGCGTTCGAAGCCACTCATCACGGCCATCGAGGCCACCAGGCTTGCGACCCCCAAGCAAAGACCGATCAGGGACAGAAAAGCCGAACCTCCAAGGAAGGTCTTGCGGGAAAACAAAAGCTTCCAAGCGATCCAGGCTTCCAACTTCATTGAGCGGGAGCCTGATCCACGACGGTGGTTTTCAGGAAGGCCATGATGAAGGGCTCGACATCCCCATCCATGACGTCTTGAACCTGGCTGGTCTCATGATCGGTGCGATGATCTTTCACCATCTGATAAGGGTGCATGACGTAGGATCGGATCTGCGAACCCCACTCGATGTCTTTCTTGTTCGAGTTCATCGCGTCCTTTTCCTTGTTCCGCTTTTCGATTTCCTTTTCGTACAAGGCGGCTTTGAGCATCTTCAGGGCGCGTTCACGGTTCTGAATTTGAGATCGCTGCGTCTGACAGGACACAATGATCCCCGACGGCAAGTGATACATCCGAACGGCCGAGTCCGTCTTGTTGACGTGCTGACCACCGGCGCCCGACGAACGATAAGTTTCCACTTTCAGATCGGCCGGGTTGATTTCGATTTTGATGTCGTCGTCCACTTCCGCCCAAGCAAAGACCGACGCGAAAGACGTGTGCCGACGAGCGTTCGAATCATAAGGAGAAATCCGCACCAAGCGATGAACCCCGCTCTCGGCCTTCATATAGCCGTAAGCATAGGGCCCTTCGATCAGCAGCGTGCAGGATTTGATGCCTGCGCCTTCGCCCTCGTTCACATCGAGAAGACTGACGGCAAAACCCTGCTTTTCGGCGTAGCGCATGTACATCCGCATCAGCATCGAGGCCCAATCGCAGGCTTCGGTCCCACCCGCTCCGGCGTTGATCGCCAGATAGGTGCTATTGGCATCGAGTTCGCCTGACAGCACCCGTTTCAGTTCAAGGCTCTTTCCGAGCTCGTCACAGGAGGCGAGCTCCTGCTTCACTTCGCTGAAGCTGTCCTCGTCCGAGGCCTCGACAGCCATTTCGAGCAAGACTTTGGCGTCTTCGAGTTTGGTCTGAAAGGTTTCGTATTCGTTCACTGCTTTTTCGAGCAGTGCTTTTTCCTGATTGAGCTTTTGCATTTCGGCGGGCTTTTCCCAGAGCGCGGGGTTTTCCGCCGACATCGCTAATTCATCGAGTCGCTTTTTTTTGCGATCGAGGTCAAAGATACCCCCGAAGTTCGGAGGACAATATTTCCAAATCGGAGATTCGCTTTTTTACTTCGTGAAGTTCTGCGGCCAAAGACATGAGATTCCTCGTTTTTTGATCTTCTGACTGTCCCAATGGACAACCAGCAAGTCAAGAACGAGGACAGCGGAATCATCTCGAGACGGTTTTGCCATGCGGCAGACCCGCAGGCAACTCCTCGCCGAGATCAGAGATCTCTCTGAAGCGAATCAGCGTTTCTTGGTTTTCTTTGCGGAGGCGGTCTTAGTTTTTCCGGCCGATTTCCCCTTGGCGGGCGCTGCTTTCGATGATGGTTTTTTCACCGAGCTCGTCTTGGGTTTCGTCGCCGCGGCTTTGGTTTTGACGGGTGCCGGTTTTTTTCCGACGGCCTTCTTCGTGACCACGGGCTTCGTGAGAAGCGCGAAGATCTCGTCCTGAAGGGACATCATCTCTTCGGCGTCCTCTTCGTCCTTTTCATGCTCATAACCCAACAGGTGCAAAATTCCGTGAAGGACCATATAGCCCGTTTCGTGATCGAAGCTCTGCTTGTGCTCGGTGGCTTGACGGCGCAAGACCGGCGCACACAGCACCAGCTCGCCCAGGCTCGCCGGATCGTCGGTCTCAAAACTCAGAACGTCCGTCGCGTAATCCTTTTGGCGGTAATTCCAGTTCAACTGCTTGGCGTCGTTTTCTTTCAGGAAAACCACCGAAAGCTCTAGAGCGTTTTTTTCCGAAGACAGAATCTGACGCTTCAACAGCTCTTCGGAAACGGCTTTAACCCATTTCCCCAAAAAATCCTCGTTGAGTTCTTCGCCGGAATCATTGATGAACAGGAAATTCATGCGCGTTCCTTGGGATAGTCGATCCGCTGGTGATAAATCCCGAGAAGGATGCGAACAAAGGCCCGCTCGATTCTCGCGATTTCTTTCAAGGTCAAATTACATTCGTCCAACTGATGATCATTGAGCTTTTTTTGGATGATGTTCTTCACCAGGCCCTGCAAACGCGCCGGTGTCGGTTCATCCAAAGCCCTGGCCGCCGCTTCGATACTGTCGGCCAGCATGCACAACGCCGCTTCTTTGAACTGCGGCTTCGGTCCCGGATAGCGGAAATCCTCTTCGGAAACCTCGTCGAATTCGCCCTTTTGATCGAGCGCTTTGTTGTAAAAGTACGAGATCAACGTCGTCCCATGATGCTGAAGGATCCCATCGATGATCGGCTTGCCCAGCTTGTACCGCATCCCGAGTTCGACGCCGTCTTTCACGTGCGCGATCAGCAGGGTCTTACTCATGTACGGTGTGATCTGATCGTGGGGGTTGTGACCCGGTCGCTGGTTCTCGATGAAATAACTAGGGTGCCCGATCTTCCCGATGTCATGGTAATAGCACATGACTTTCCCGAGCAGCGGGTTCGCGCCGATCTCTTCGGCTGCGGCCTCGACCATGTTTCCGACCATGATCGAATGGTTGTAGGTCCCCGGGGCTTTGATGATCATTTCCTTCATCAGCGGGTGATTCAGATTCGACAGTTCAAGCAAACGGACGTCGGTGGTGTAATTGAACATGTTCTCGAGGAGTGGAAGGATCATCATGGTGATGAAGCTCGACAAGATCCCACCCATGAAGCCGCCAGCGATCGTCAAAAGAACCATCACCACCGAGGTTTCCTGGTCCGACTTCATGATCAACTGCAAAGACGCCAACACGACGGCATTCACCGCCCCGGCTCTCAGCCCCGCTGTGTAGATATCGCTTCGCTGTTTGCAGTTGAAAACACCGCGAGCCCCGGCGATTCCACCGAAAAAGCACTGCAGGAAAAAGCCAAAGTGGAAATCCTCCATCATCCCCATGGAGACAGCCATGAAGGCCGTGAAGAACCACAGAACCTCACCCCGAGCGAGCAAAAGACCGACGAGCATCGGGGCCGCCGCCACCGGAGCCAGAGCCCGAACAAAGTCCGCAGAAATCCAGGCCGAGTGCCTCGACAGGAAAGCTGCATCCATGATGAACAGGAACAGCTTGGTAAAGAAAATCTGGCTGAGCGCGATCAACATCATGACGCTCAGGTCTTTGAACTCGAGCTGCAAACGCTGAACGCCGAAACGGCGCTGAAAACTGGCAAAAACCAAGATCGCCGTCGCCAGCAAAACAGCCAAAGCAATCGACATCAGCCCCTGACGTCTTTCCGCCTGCAGATGCTCGATGTGTTTCATCACCGCCATGTGGAACGGCTGAACAATCGAGCCGCGACTGACGATGGGCTGATTCTTTTTGACCGAGATATTCACCGGCAAGACATCGTTCCTTGCCTTTTGCTTGCGCGCCTCTGTTTCGGCCTTGTTCAGCGTCAGATTGGGCTGCAACAAAGATCTGGAAAGCCGCAAGAGATGCGCACGATCGGCTTCATCGAAGCGCTCGACAGCTTCTTTGTCAGTCAGCAGAAATCCCTGGATATCGCGCAGATTCAGAAGATCCGCTCGTTCGACCTGGGTCTCGGGCCCCATTCCGGAATGCCCGAGTGTCCGAGCCGTCAGCTCCTCTTTCCCAGAGTTTTTGGCATCAGGGAGAGCCGCGATTTTTCGGATGTACCAATCTTCGAGAGTTCGGACCACGGCATTTTCGATGCGCGGGCTGAAACGATTGTCGACCAACCACTCGTACAGATCCTCCGAGACGGTCGCCTGAAGTTCCTTTTCGAAAATCGCTTTTTGCGCCAAGAAAGGCTTGAGATCCTTTTGCCGACGAACAGTCGAAACCGGCCACTTCACTTCACGACCGAAGACACGCATATTCCGAAAGGACTTGTCGATATTGGAAACCACCCGACCAAAAACATCGGGATCGTAGTCGTAGACATCGGAAACGGCCACCTGAACCTTCATCCGTTTTTCTTCGGTGGTGACCTCGTCGATCATCTCGAAGGACAAAGGCGAAGAGACATCCATTTTCGCGGTATCGCCGACTCGCAGATCAACCGGAACCCGCATGGGAAAAAACAGGAGGATCGCAAGGACCAGACAGAATCCAAAAACGAACAGCGCACGACGAAGCCCAAGGCGTTCTTCGAGATCGACGACGATCCGACCCAACATGGTCTTTTCCCAACCCTGTTTTTCCACCCAATCCAAGAATTGCGGACGTGGGTCTTCCCAGTGGTCACGCGAAGGTGGATTGTCTTTCTTGCCGGGCTTGAGACGCTGCATAATTTGAATTGAATCCTCTCATGAACTCTTCGGAATTTTCATTCGAAAACTGCATTCTTATGTGCTACGACTTTGGTCTATGCCGCAACCGCCCAAAGACCTTCGAAATCTTGATTCCCTGATTCAAATCGTCGCCGACCTGAGAGGACCTCAGGGTTGTCCCTGGGACAAGGAGCAAACTCACCAAAGCCTCGCCCCTTACGCCGTCGAAGAGGTCGCTGAACTGGTCGAAGCGATCGAATCAGGCGAAGACCGCCAGACGAAAGAAGAGCTGGGCGACGTTTTGTTCCAGGTGGTTCTGCACTCGCAGCTCGCCCAAGAGCGAGGAGCTTTCGGCTTTATGGATGTCTTGGAAACCCTGAATGAAAAAATGGTGCGCAGACATCCTCACGTTTTCAGCGATGTGATCGCGAAAGACACTCAGGAAGTCTGGAAAAACTGGGAAGAGCTCAAGAAAAAGGAAAAAGCCGAAAAGCCCGCGGCGAAAAGAATCCTGGATGCCCCCCTGCATCTCCCCGCCCTTCAGCGCGCCGCCAAGATCGGACATCGAACCAACAAACTGAAATTCGATTGGGAAAATGCGGAACAGGTTCTCGAGAAAGTCCGCGAAGAGTTCGACGAGCTCGACGAAGCGATCGAGGAAAAATCAACCAAGGCACTGATCCATGAGATGGGCGATGTGCTCTTTTCGTTGGCGCAGCTCAGTCGGCACTTGGGACTTGATCCCGAACAATGCCTGCGCGAAGGCAATCGCCGTTTCGAAAATCGTTTTGAAACGATGATGACCCTGGCGAATGAAAAAAATCTGACCTGGAGCGAACTCGGCAACGATCAGAAAGAACTGCTCTGGCACGAAGCCAAACAACGAACAGCCAAGGACGAATAGGTTTTCCGATGAAAAAGAACGCAAAGACCATCGCGCTGATTGCCCACGACGGAAAAAAAGCCGAGCTCATCGCTTTCGTGAAAGACCACATCGAGTTTTTCAAGGGGTTCAAACTCGTGGCGACGGGCACCACGGGTTCGCATGTTCAACGCACCGGCCTCAAGGTCAAACGCCTGCTGTCGGGTCCCGTCGGCGGTGACGCACAGATCGCAAGCCTCGTTGCCACGGGAAAATGCCAGGCCGTGATTTTCATGCGCGACCCTCTCGGCATGCATCCTCACGAGCCAGACATTCACGGTCTTTTGCGCATTTGCGAAGTTCACGACGTGCCCTTGGCGACGAATCCCGCAACGGCCAAACTGCTCGTCAAAGGATTCCGATGACCCTGCCCCGACCGGGCGGCCTTTCCGATTCCCTTTGAAACTCAGTTCGACTTTTTGCGTTTCTGATTTTGAAGTCTGATTTTCGCATCCAGAAGGCCTTTCAAAAGAGGGCTCGTTCCCGATCTTAAATCCACCACCTCGGCCTCGTGGACTGGCGGCGGTTCAGGATCCAGCTGAGAAAGCGCCTTTTTGAGGGACGACGACGAGTTTTTCTTCATATCACTAAAAGTACCTCAGAAAGAGGATCCCTCAAAGCCCACAGAGGGGTCCGTCTCCTTTTAGCAAATCATTGACACTTTTGTTGCAATTCTCAGATTGCAGCGGGACAGGCCTTATTTTCCCTCGATTTTCAGATGAAACTGCAAAGCCGCTTTTCACTCGTCATTATTTTTTTGATTGAATCACATTGGGAACACCGAAACATTTCAGCGTGTTAGCTCGCCCCAATCAGAGACGAATTCAAAATCCCCAAGTCAGCACGCAGTCTTGCGGGCGATTTCCTCTTTCCTTCAAACCGGAGCATTCTGATCACGGATTCGCGGAGTCGGATCCTCACGGACGATGGACCACAGGAGGTTGTCCCTATGAAAAACCGGTTGATCCCAGCAACGATCACCACTTTCGCCACCGCGGTGCTTTTGGCAGGATGCTCGAAGCCCGCGGACTCCTTCTCTCTCCTCTCGGATGAAGCGAGTTTCAAACAAGACGTGGCCTACGTTCAACGGAAAGTCGACATCCTCTGGGTGATCGATAACTCCGGCTCGATGGACATCAGCCAGCAAAAACTGGCCAGTAACTTTCAATCATTCATCAACCGCTTTGAACAGCTCGGTTATGACTTCCAGATGGGCGTCGTCACCACGTTCGCCTATCAGGACTATTACTACGGAACGAAAGATCGCTCGCGCCTCAAGGACCGTGGCCGAGACACCAAGGGAACCGATACCTGCAATGACGATACAGATCGTTATACAGGCGTTCGAATCATGAACAAAAATACGCCGAACCTGAACCAAGTCTTCATGAGCAATATCATGCAAGGGATCTGCGGCGGTGGAGATGAACGGGGCCTTTCAAGTATCGAGATGGCTCTGTCAAATCCAGACAACCAGTCTCTGCTCCGACCCGGCGCTTTCCTGTCAATTATTGTCGTCAGTGACGAGCACGACACGAGCTACGAAGACTGGCAAAACGGCATCTCCAGCTATGCGGCCTGGGACGGCTTTCCTTCATGGAATAAACCGACCTTGTTCCCGATCTCTCGCTTCGTGAACTTCTTGAACACGAAAACGAACTCGGTCACAGGTGGCATTCGTAACTGGTCCGTCAGCACCATCGCGGTGTTGGACAGTGCCTGCAAGACCCAGTTGGACAATGCGGACACGAGCGGATTCAAACGGACCTACGGAACACGTTACGCAGATATGGCCGATGCCTCACAAGGAACCAAAGGCTCCCTGTGCGACAACTTCGGCGACACCCTCTCGACGATCTCTGACCAAGTCGTGAATCTGGCGAGCGTGTTCAAACTGAACCGTGAACCCATCGAATCCACGATCACCGTGCGCGTGAACGGAGTGGCGATCCCTAAAGATGCCACCAACGGTTGGACCTACGATGCGGCGACCATCGCGATCCACTTCCACGGCTCCGCGATCCCTGCGGCCGGCGCAGACGTGAGAATCGCCTTCGACCCTAAATCGGTGAAACTGTAAGAGAGACTGCAAGCGAAGACAGACGGAAACAAGGACGGGACGGATATGTTAGCGAAAACAGACCCACGCAACCAATGGTACATCCTTCGAGGTGAGGACAAATACGGTCCCTTCGAATATATGTCCATGGTTCGCATGATGCAAAACAACGAGTTGTACGATTACAACTACGTTTGGGCTCCGCACCTCGAAAGCTGGACTCTTGCGGGCGAACTGGCCGACTTTTCCCAAGACCGCATGGCTCGTCTGATCGAAAGCGGCGTGATCAAACCCACCGGCTCATTCATCGACCGTCAAGCGGACCGCGCCGATATCGTGGTTCCCGTTTATGGACATAACGGTCATATGTTCTTCGACGGCCAAAGCCTGAGCATCAGCGCCAACGGTTCGCTGCTGCTGTTGAATACTCCGCTCATGCTTCCGGGACAGGAATTCCACCTGCATTTCCGGAACGGAGGAGCGAACAAAACCGCTTTCAACGTTCGAGCTCAAATTGTGCGAAAAAACTATACCCGAACCAGAATCAATGTGAAGTCCGGCCTGCACTATGCGGTCCGGTTTATCCAAATCTCCCGGACGGGAGAGGATGTTCTCAAAGAATTGGTGAAGGAACACTCTAAGGAGGCAAAGCAATGACTGCTTTTATCACTTTCATGAACGATTCAGGGGCCGTCGGTTGGTTCATTCTTTTGACCGGCGTCGGAACCATGGTTCTCGTGGTCGAACGGGCTCGTGCCCTGTTCCTCCATTACGGAATGAACGCGGAAGAATTCATGAGCCGCATTCAAACCCTGGTCCTGTCCCGCAAGTTGGATGAAGCTCTCGTGCTCTGCTCTCAAATGGAAAAGAAACCCCTCGCCAAAGCCTTCAAGACCATTCTTGAAAAGGCCGACCGCGATGACGAAACGATCTTCCAGGCACACGACATTGCGATGTCTGAAGCGGTTCCGCTTTACACTCGCCGTTTGCACTATTTGAGTATGCTTGCGAACGTGGCGACCCTCTTGGGTCTCTTGGGAACCATCCACGGTCTGATCATCTCGTTTAGCGCGGTCGCTCAGGCGGACCCGGCAGCGAAGCAGCATTTGCTCGCAAACGGGATCTCGGTCTCGATGTACACCACCGCTCTGGGTCTGGCCGTGGCGATCCCGGCGATGGTGTTCTACTCCTTCTTGGTCGCTCGACAGAACAGTCTTGTCGAACAGGCCACGGAAAAGTGCTCGAAACTGACGGAGCTTCTGACCAGTGCTCATATTCCTTCGCTGAACAGACAGGCCGTTTTCCCGGATTCCATGGCGGCACCGGTGATTCAGCCTCCGAACCCGAACAGTAAGGTTTCCTAAGTAAAGCCCTCAAGGAGGAGGTGAACCATGCGTGGACGGCGCTGGCTTAGTCACGATACGACAGGCGAATTCGAACTCGATCTGGCCCCACTTTTGGCAGTGATGGTGAAACTGGTTCCGGTTCTGCTCGTAAGCTCCGCTTTCGTGCAGCTCATGGTGGTGGAAACCGAACTGCCCCAGGTGGTCAAAGAAGCAGTTCAACAAAACAACGACCCCAAAAACGACATCGCGAAAATTCGCCTTGTCGTCGATGGGAAAAACGGCATGAAAGTCGTCATCGCTCATCAGGGGAAGGAGCAGGAAACCGACATTCCCCTGAAAGACGGTGCCTTCGACTTCCAGGGCTTGCACGAAAAGCTTGTCGCCATCAAACAGGCGAATCCGGCGGTCTTCAAGATCGACCTGATGCCCGGCGCAGGCGTCGAGTACGGCGACCTCATCAAAGTCATGGATGAGGCCCGGCGCAGCCGAGACAACCGAATCACCTTCCCCGTTTTCGATGCCCAGAAAAACGCAGAGACCCAGACTCCATTCATGTTCCCGGAAGTGGTCTTTGCCAACAGCTTGGAGACAGGCGCATGAGCCGCAGAAAAAGACCCCACTTCGGAGTGAGCCGCAAGAGCACGTTCGCTCTCAATATCACGTCCCTCACGGACATGTTCACGATCATGCTGGTATTCCTGCTGCAGACCTTCGCGACGTCGGATGTGCAGCTCGAACCCGCCCAGGGCATCCGACTTCCGACATCGACATCGAACCTGAACCCGATCGAGGGTGTCAGATTGATTGTCACTAAAGACCAACTTCTCATCGGGGAACAAAAGATCGCGGATCTGAAAGACAAAAAGTTCGACGCTCATGACATAGATGGGGCAGATGCGAACTTCCTTCCGCTTCTTTTTAACGAGTTGGATAAACTCGCGAAAAATTCGACCGATGAGCATATCAAGGAAGGCCGGATCCTCCTCCAGGCGGACGCGTCCCTTCCTTACGACACTCTGAGAAAAGTACTTTATACCGCCTCGATGGCTGGCTTCCCTCAACTAAAAATGGTGGCCATGCTCGGCAACTGAGGATTTGAAAAAGGACGTGCGCCATGAAGACGCAGACATATCACTCAAGGACGAAGATCAACCCTCTGGCGCCGATCCTTTTCGGCGTCTTCCTGCTCTCGTTTCTATTCGCGGATGCCGCCAGTCCCCAGGACAACCGCGGCCTGCTGCCCGAAGTTCGATTGAACTCTGGGAACGAGGACGAAAACGAGAAACGGTCACTGCAAACCGAGCTGTTGGTCACCCGCGCCGAAACCAAAGCCATTGAGAGTCTGCAAAAAATCCTCAAAAAGAAAAAAGGCTCGCCTGACGAAGCCGACCTTCTGCACCGTCTCGCCGAGTTGTATATGCGTCGCTCACGCACGGGACGGTTCTTCGACCTGCATCAGGACTCGAAGACCATGAAGCTTTCGACCTTCCCAATGCCAACGGAAAAAGGCGCGGACTGGATCCGCAAAGCTGCCGCGACCTATACCGATGTGGAAAAACGTTTCCCCAAATACCATGACCTGGATTCGGTTATCTTCAACAATGCGTTTGCCAACCAGCAACTGAACAATATTCGTCAGGCTGAAATCCTTTATCAACGTCTGATCGATCAAAAGCCGAACTCGCGATTGGTTCCTGACGCCGCCGTGGCCTTGGGAGAACTCGCCTATGACCAGCGCCGTTTCGCCTTGGCACTGGGACACTTCGCCGTGGCTGAAAAGTTCCCCGAATCCCGCGTCTATACCTACGCGCTCTACAAGTCCGCTTGGGCTCATTACAATATGAAAGACTCTGACCAAGGGGTGAAACGCCTGTTGGAAGTGGTCGAGGCCTGCCCTCCCGACTTCCAAGGTGATCAAGCCAAGAACCGTCAGAACCTGCGTCGTGAGGCCCTGCGCGACCTGACGATCTTTGTCGGCGACTCCCGTACCGCCGCCGAACTCTATCCGTTCTTCAAAAAAATCACGACCGAAGAGGAACTCGGCCAGTCGATGATGGATTTGTCCAAGCTGTACATGTCCCACAGTAAGTACAAAGACATGGACATCTTCCTCGGCGAGTTCATGAAGAAACACCCAAAAAACGCTTTCCGCGTGAAGGCCAACCTGAACTTGGTCGAAGCCAACGAAAACCTCAAAGCCCGGGAAAAAGTTCTTTCGAACCTCAGAAGCGCTGCCGAGCTCTGCCGTCCGGACTCTTCCTGGAGAGCCGCACAGCCCAATGAAATCGTCGAAGAATCCTGCTCGAAAATGTTCAAGTCGGAAACCAATGCCATCGCCGCCAAATGGTGGGAGATCTGGCAGAAGAACAAAAACCACAAGGAATTCTCGGGCCTCCTCGAGCAGGCATTGAAGGTCGTTCTCGATAACGAGGACCCGAACTCTCCGGACCTGAACTCTCGCTTTGGTTATGCGGAACTCTTGTTCCAATTGCAGCGGTATGCAGAGGCCTCCGAGAACTATTCGAAGACCGCCGAGAGCATGACCATGCTGTCCTGGATTTCCCCGGACGAAAAATCAGTCAAGCCGACAACCGATGCCCAAGGTGTCGTCGTCATGAATCCCAAGGTGAAAGTCGCCCCTGAAGACGTGAAACGCCTTCACGACGCGGACTACGGCGCCCTCTTCTCTTTGGAAAAGTCGGTCGAGAAAAAGGCCAATGCAACCGTGGATGCCAAACGCAAATGGTTGGCCCAAACCTATCTGAGTCGCCACCCCAAAGGCGAACACGCTGGCGACGTGACCATGCGAATGGCCGTTTTGTTTTACGAAGGACAGGACCTGGCCTCGGCAAAAAAATGGCTCGAGCCTCTGCTGGCTGGAAAACATGGTCGTACGCTCCAGGTCAAAGCCGAAGACCTCACCCTGGATATTCTGAACCTCGAAAAAAACTACCAAGGACTCGCTTCCCATTCGAAGGCCTTCCAGGCTCTCGAAAAAGATGAGACCCGCAAAAAATCTTTGAAGAAAATCGAAGTCGAAGCCGCCTATGCCGGTCTGCAAGAAGACATCAAGAAGCTCGACAAGGACCAAGCTGCCACCAAGCTGCGTGAGTTCTCGGAAGCTCACAAGGGGATGAGCCTTTCTTCGGAAGCGCTCTTCCAGTCGGCTGCTTTGGATTTCGTGAACGGACGGGGCCTTGCCGCTGCCGATTCGATCAAGGCTTTCGCCGCCGTCGCTCCTGGTGACAAACGCGTGACCGATGCCCTGCGGGACTCGGCCCGAGCCAGTGCCGAAGCTGGTGAAATGACGAAAGCGGCCGAATTGCTGACTAAGCTCGCCGACCGCGATACCAAGAATCGTTCGACTCATCTGGAAAACGCGGCTGACTTTTTACTCATGGAAGGCCGAACCAAACAAGCTCGCGGGGTCTACAACCTGCTTCTGCCGAATGCCCCAACCGCAGATCGCGTTCGTCTGTATACAAAAGTTCTTGAAACCTTGAAAGACGATCCGAACTCTTCGGAAGCCCGAAAACTGGAGTCCCTGATTCTCAGTCAGAATCTGGAGCCTTTCGCCACCAAGATTCTGACGGAACGGGCCGAAGCCCTTTTCTCGAGTGGCAAAAAGCCCGAAGCCTTCGAGGCCGCCCGCAAAATCATGTCTCGCGAGGCCCCGGCCGATCTCCGTGCTCGCGCCCGCCTAATCCAAGCTCGAATTCTCGAAGGAGAATTTTTGCAACAGTCCGTGAAATCCTCGAGCGCCGAACGCTTCGGCATGGTGCTCGCGATGAAATTCGAAAAACTCGAAAAGGCGCAGACCGCCTTTCTTTCGGCTTCGAAGATGAGCCCCGAAGCGCAGATCCAAGCCGACGCCTTTGGTGGAATCGATCGCTGCTACAGCCATCTGGTCGATGCGATCGAGAGCATTCAGATCCCGGCCGCACTGTCCCCTGCCGATCAGCAGGCCTTGAAAGCCGAGCTCGCGAACATGCTTGGCCCGCTCAAAGGAAAACGTGACGAGAACCGCAAACAGATCCGCAGCCTCGCCTCGGTGGCCGTGTCGAACGCCTCCGGTCAGCAATGGGCCGACCTCAGCGGCGACGCCAGCCCAGCGCCCCTGGTGGCCGGCCAATGGGCTTTCCTGAAGCCCTATGTTCCAGCCAACTGGCCAGAGAAAGCCTCTGGCTTCAGTCGCCAGGACATTTCGGACAAGAAGCCTTCTTGCGACGAGAAAAAGCCCGAGTTCGCTCGCTGTTTCGCCGCCGGCAAAATCGAGACGGCTGAAAAAGTCGCCCGCGATATGACTCAGGACAAAGCCAACCGCATTCGCGGATGGCATCACCTGGCACTGGTTGCGGACGCTCGTGGCCTCAAGACGAAGGCTTTGTGGCTTCTCCGATTGGCTGAAAAAGAGAATCCGCATCATCCTCTCGTTCGCTACGAGAAAGGACGTTTGCTCTCTCAACTCGAAGACACCAACGCCGCGTCTGCGGATTTCGCCGAAGTTTTGAACTCGTCCATGAGTTCGACAGAAATCGAAATCTTGAAGGGTTTCAAGGCCTTCTCAGAGGGAGACGCAAAGACCGTTCAAACGATTTTTTCTGGATTTTCAAAAAAGGAGCTTTATCATTTGAATCTAGGACCCGTGCTGAGCGAGAGCATCGCGCAGCTTGGAGACTCGGACAAGGCCCTGAAACTCATCTCTGAATTGGCGGCGATGGGTTCCGATGTTGAACTGCTGGTTCAACAAGGGCGATTGAACGAAGTTTACAAGTTCGCACCGGTGCCGGCCCTCGAGGCTTATGAAAAGGCTCGGAAGCTGGCAAAGGATCCCGCTCAGAGAGACTGGTTAGGACGGAAAACAGAATATTTGAAAGTCAACTTCAAGGTCGGACTGCACGTTACTCCCGAAGGCTTGTGATGTTGACACGGACAAGGACGGTTCACGATGGGAACAAGGATTGTCGGTGTCATCACCTTTGTGGCGGCGTGTTTGATCGCGCTGCCGCTGGTGGCAGGCCCCAAAAAATCAGTTAGAAAAGTACAAGAGGTCAACTTCGCCGAGATGAGCCTGAAAGGGACCATTCGCAATCCGGATGGCGCCTACCTGGTTCAAAAGCGCGGTCTTCGTTTCATGCCTTTGCACGATGTGAAAAAGGATATGGACGCAAGAATCCGTGAAAGCTCTTTCTACGTGAAATAAGGCGAGGCGCTTCATGAGACATCTGATTGTACGACAAGAATTAAAAAACGGCGCCAACAGAACGTGGAGGCTTCGGGGATCCGATAAGCCGTCCACTCTGGGCACCTCCCGCTTGGCGGATCTTCCGTCGGCGGACTCTTCGATCCATGGGATCGAAGGCGCTTTCGAACAGCGCGCCGGTGAATGGTACTGGTTGAACTTCAATCCTTCGAAGGTCGACGAGCCAGCCGAAGTCCGCGTCGAAGAAGGTATGAAGTTGCTGGTCGGAGACTCCACTCTGATTTGCGCCTTCCATGAAAAAAACCACGATATCTATGGCAAGCTCGCCTCCTCGACCGCCTCCCAAGCCGGAGCCGGGACTTCGATGTATGAGATCGAAATCGTCAAATTCGGCGAACGCGTGCTTTCAACCAAGGTTCTGAAAAAAGGTGCGGCTGAATCCCGCGCCGCCAAAGATGCTCGCGCTCTCGCTGGCGACAAGGTCACGGTCATCCGTCGTGACATCCATCTGTCCTCGATCCGCGAGTTGGAAAAACTGTCCCCGCAAAAAGCCATGGATGCCGAAAGCCGTCGTGGCGCTCTCATCGTCGGGATCAGCACGGTGCTGTTTGCACTGGTTGCTCTCTTCGGTCCAAAGACGACCATCGAGCCGATGGCCGCCCTGCCGCCAATTCCTCAGAAAGTCACGGTCGCCATGGTGCCGATGAAAATGAAGAAAGGCACCGTGGTCGAAAAGAAAATGAAGGAAATGGAAAAGCAGGCTCCTGCCGCCGGAACCGATGCCCCGAAAGGCGGAGGTCAGGTCGCCGGGATCATGAGAGCCGTGAACACAGGCCGCTTGTCACGACTCCTTGGCAAAGTTTCCGCCCAAGCCGCACGCTCGAAAGAAGTCATCGTGAGTGCGACCGGAGTCAAAGCCGGCGAAGGCATTTCCGGGACGGCTCTGGCCGCCATGGGAAAAGTCGATCAAAGCGGTGGTGACTGGAATGCTGCTGCCACCGGAACCGGCGTGACCGTTTCCACGGCAGGTCGAGGCGGTGGACGAAGCACGGCGGGCCTCGGAGGTTTGAGTGCTGGAGGCACGGGCTCGGCCGGGGTCGGTCTGATCGAAGACGAATCGGAAAGTTCGGGTGGTTTGGATCGTGACGTCATTGCGGGCGTCATCAAAAGCTACCTTGGTCAGATTCTTTATTGCTACGAGCGACAGCTCTCTGCAAACCCGGATCTTTTCGGAAAAGTGGCCGTCCGTTTCACGATCGGTCCCGCAGGATCGGTTGAAACTCAGGCCATCGGAGACACAACACTTAAAAATGCGACCGTCGAGGGATGTATTCTGAATAGAGTCGCTGGATGGAAGTTCCCTGCACCACTGGGTGGAACCAAGGTCATGGTGACCTATCCATTCTTGTTCAAGAGTACAAACTAAGGACGGAGGAAACGACAATGAACATCAGGACGATGACGACGGCATGGAGCCTCATTGGATTGCTCGTAGGATTGACCCAACCCGCTTGGGCGCAACAACGTGAGTCCGACAAACTCGATATCAAAAAACTCGAGGACAAATACTGGTCCGCAAAAGACGACGATTTTAGCGTCGTTCAAAACCGGGCTTTCCCGAAAGCCAAACGCTTTTACGGCTCTCTTCAATATGGGATGCCGGTGAACGACCCCTACTCGGACGGTTCGCTGACCGGTCTGTCCCTGGGATATCACTTTTCTGAGCGCTGGGGCTTGGAAGCGACCTTCCTCGTAGCAGACTATAAAAACAATGATGCCGTGAGCCAGTTCGTCAGCGATCACGGAACGACTCCGAACCACAACACCCTGAAGTCCATGCGCGGCCTTCAGCTCAATTATGTTCCCTTGTATGCGAAGATGAGCTTCCTCGATAAGAAGATCATCTACTTCGACATGGGTGTCGGCTTGGGAATCGGTCAAACGGCCTTCACGCAAAACATCGTGACCGGCGACAAAGAAGTGACCGAACTCAACTATACCTTGAGTTTGTATCAGCACTTTTTCGTTTCGGAACACTTTGCGTTCAAGTTCGACTTCCGCAATACGTGGACGAACGAAGAACGTATGCGCTACAAGCTCCCCGGAGGAACGCCCGAATCCGAACGTTCCCTCGGCAAGAAATCAATCAACGACACGATGTTGTTATTCGGAATCACGTTCTTCCTCTAAGCAGGGACGAATCACGGAGGATTTATGTTACACATTGAAAAGCTCGCTCTCAGCCTTCTGATCGCCCTGACCGGAGCTTCCAGCGCCCACGCGCAGGAGCTCCTGAGCAAAAAAACCTCGGGACGTTCTTCGAAGGGTTTGAAAATGAAATCTTCGAAGGTTCCAACCTACGAGATCCATAAAGCCGGGAATGTCATTCCCCGCCTGGATCTGGGCGAAGAACCGATCTTGGAATATCAAGAGCCCTCGGCGCTGGCGACGGTCATTCCTGGCTTGCAAATGAAGCCGCTGGAAAAGCGGATGTCCCCAGTGATCGTCAAAATGGACAAAAAAACCTCGAACTCCCGCCAAGCCAAGGCATCCACCGTCAACAAAGTGGTGAGCGTCGGGAATGCCCCCGATGTTCCTGCCGAAAAAACCGTTGCGGATCCCGTGCTCGCCGAAAGCTCGGTCACCGCCCAAAAGCTGAACCCCTTGTCACCAGCGGAAAGCAAACTCTTGCAGGCACAGATTCTGCTCGAGTACCACGACAGCGCGGACATCGCCTTGGGTCTTCTGGTCGACCTTTTGGAAAACAAAGAGGTTCAGACCGAAGCCCGCTATACCTACGCTTTGGCCGCTCGCAAACTGGGACTGCACTCCGAGTTCCGCTCGATTCTGATGAAGATCGCTCAGGAATCGAAATCGAAGGATTGGGCAAAGCTCGCCACCGAAGCCTTGGTTCGTGAGGTCGAAGCCCTGGATATTTCGGATATGAAGATCCTGAGTTCTCTAGTCGACCGTGATGGGATCGATACCGATAAAAACGACGCTTACAACTTTTATCGAGCGAAATACTTCCTGGAAACGGGCGATCTGGGACAGGTCGAGGATGCTCTGAAATACATCCCGGAAAAGTCGAAGTATCGCGCCGATGCCATGCTGATCTCGGCCTTGTCCTCTTATCGGAGCGGCAACATCGACAAAGCAGCCGGAAACCTCGAGGACTTGCTGAAAAGCAATCCTTCGAACGTGACCCTGCGTTCGATCGGTGCCCTGACCCTGGCCCGTATCCATTTCCAGAAGAACCGCTACAAAGAAGCCTCGTCCGCATATTTGAAAGTGGATCGTCAAAGCCCCCTGTGGCTGCAGGCCATGACCGAACAGGCCTGGACACAGATCCTCCTCGAGGATCATGAAGGTGCTGCCGGAAATATGTTCTCTTTGCACACGGACTTTTTTAAGAACGCGTTCGCTCCGGAAACCTACACGGTTCGCTCGATCGCCTATCTGAACTTGTGTCAGTACGGTGACGGACTGCAGGTTCTTTCGAGCCTGCGGAAACGCTATGGCCCGATCCTGGGTCGTTTAGAAAAGTACCGCGCGACCAAAACGCAACCGTCCGACTATTATGAAACCGTTCGTTCCTGGCTCAGGAACTCGGATCAAAAAGAAGTCGACGGCCTGCCACGGTCCTTTATCGTCGAGTTCGCCCGCCACCCTTCGTTCATGAACGTCCAAGGACAGATCAACCAGTTCGAAGACGAGCTTGAGCATTTCAGCAAAGCGAACCTCGAGCTGATTCAGAAGGAAAAGGAACTCCTCAAGTTCCAAAACGAGGCGCAGGATCGACTGGCCAAGATGCGCGAATCTCACAAACGCGGCGGAGGATCCGAAGCTCAGTTCAAAGTCGAAACGCAGGCTCTGGAGCGCCAGATCGCCGGTGTGAAAATGCGCTACGAACTGGCTCGTAAGGCACGCGGTTTCATCAAAGACGCCCGAGCCCGCTCGTTTGCCCGGATCGAAAAAGAGAAAGTCCAGCTGCGCGAAAAGGCTTCGAAAGCTTTGAAAGCCCGCTTGGGAACTCTGGTCGCGGAACTGACGCATGTTCTGGAACAGAACGACGTCCTTCAGTACGAAATTCTGGCTGGCGCGGGCGAACACTTGCGTTCGCAGTCGGCCGGTGCCGAAGCGAAAGAAGGAAAACGCCTGCCTTCGAACGAGAAGAGCGTTCGTTGGGATTTCAAAGGCGAGATCTGGGAAGACGAAGTGGGACACTATCGTTCTTCGCTGAAAAACGTCTGCTCTTCGGACGACAAACTGGCTTCACATTAATTAAACGAATCGATTCACGGAGGATTGATCATATGAACTTGAAAGCACTCACCATCATCACACTGACCGCCACCCTCCCCCTGTTTGCGCACGGGAACGAAGCGGGCTCGAAGGCCGGATTTAAACGCCTTCAGTCCAACATCGAAAATGCCAAGGGGAACCTGGACGACTACAAAAAGAATCTGACGATCGTCGAAGGGAACATCACAGAATCGTCCAAGGCGCGTTCTCAGGCCGATCGACAAAAATCCGAGATCGCCTCTTTGGTCAAAGACAATAAAACGTCCTTGCAGAAAATCGAAAAGCAGGAAAAAGACCTGAACGACCTGATCAAAGATGAACAAGGCAAAATCACGGCCGAAGACAAAGAGCTGAAACAGCTCGAGGCCATGGTCGCCAAGATCAAGGAAAACCGCCAGATCCGCGATGCGAATATCCAAAACTATCAATCGCAGATCCAGCAAATGCAGGCCGAAAAACAAACATGGGTTCAGCGCGATCAGGCTCTCGGCGGTCAACAGGCCAAGGCCAACCAGCGCGCCAAAGAACTCGCCAGCACTGAAAACGAATGGAAGAACAAAAAGAAAGGTTACGAAGCCGAAATCTCTCGTTGGTCCAAAGAGCTCGACAAACAACAAAAGAGCCTGAGCCAGTACGAAACCTTGGCCGAGAAGAAATAAGTTTCCGGTCTCTGACCTCAAATAAAAAAAGCCTTGAGAGCAATCTCAAGGCTTTTCATTTTCCAGCGAGCAGCGATCGAAGAGCCGCTTATTTTCGCAAGAGGCAGTTCATTTGAAACTTTGGAGCTTGAGGGTACTTGTTCCGATTGCAAGAGAAGGCGGCGACACCCGACTCACGGTCACCCGAGATGTCGAATTTGATCGCGCAGTCGCGAGTCTTTCCGAAAATATATCCCGTCGGCAAAAAGTCATAGACCTTTTCCAGGGTGAAGACCTGATGAGCCGTCGGCGAAGTCAAAGCCGCTGTGCCTTCGCCAAGATCAATGATGATGAAGGTATTGAGGATCGCGTGATTCCGACATTCAAAAAGAGCCGAATAAGCGGATGCGGTTTGGGACAAAAGCAAAGCGACGGCGAACAAGGACAGGCGTTTCATCTTTCAAGGCTCCTTTGAAAAGCAACAGCGGTATAACCGGAGCCCTGGAAACTTCCAACAAAAGAAAATAAATCGACCTGACAACTCAACCCGTCAAACTCGGCGGCGAAGCTTTTTCAGAACCCGTTCTGCGGTGGCATTCCATTCCTCGAGGCCCATCGTTCGGCTGGCAATCGCATAGGCCAGGGCCCCCGCGATCACAGCGACGCTCAAAGCCAGCACTTTCGAGGGGAAGGCCCCGCCCATCAGATCCCGAAGCGGTCCATGGATTTGTACGGCCCCGAAAAGAGCGGCCATGGGCACCAGATACTTCAAAGTCTGAACGAGCAGTTTGCCATAGCCAAGAGGACCAATGAAGGCCCGATAGAACACGAACAACAAAAGGAAGTTCAACGACGAGCTCAACAGCGAGGACAGATTCAGTCCCGTCAACCCCATCGCTTCCATCAAGGGAGGCGCCACCAGAATATGCGCAACCAAACACACCCCCGAAACCAAGGGAGGGAACCAGGTGTTTTTAATCGCGTAATAGGCAGGAGCCAAGATCCTCAAGCAGGCCGTGGGAATCATGATCATCGCCCAGATCTGCACCACACCCGCCGTCGCGGCCGTATCCGCCGCGGTGAATTGCCCTCGTTGAAACAAAACCTCGACGATCGGATGAGCCAGTGCTGCGAGGCCCGTCGCCGCCGCGAAACAGACAAACAGATTCAACCGCAACATGAAGTTCAAAGTTTCAGAGAGTCGATCCTTTTCACCTTTGGCCCAATGCCCTGCCAACGTCGGCAGCAAAGCCGTCCCCAAACTGACGGACACCAAAGACAAGGGAAGCTCCAGCAAGCGATCCGCCCAAGCGATCCAGGAGATCGCCCCCTCACCCAAGCTACTGGCGAAACGCATATTGATCAGGGTTGTGACCTGCAGAAGTCCAAGACCGATCAGTCCCGGTCCCATATTGACCAATACCTGCGCCAAAGCACGGGACTTCCAACGGAAAGAAATCCTGGGCAGGTATCCCCGCTTGGCCAAGGCCGGAATCAGGATCACCATCTGCAGAAATCCACCGGCGATCACCCCCCAAGCAAGACCGTCACCGGGCCAAGGGAACCAAGCCGCAGGCAACAAGGTCGCCGTGATCATCGCCACATTGAACAAGGTCGGCGCCATCGCTGGCAGCCCGTAAATCCCAAGCGCATTCAGAATCGCCATGAAAAAGGCGTAGAGACTCACCAAAAAAACAAAGCCGAACATGATTTGCGCCATCCGCACGGTCAGCAAAAACTTTTCAGTCTGAGCCACGTATTCCGGATCCAGCAAAAGACGCAAAATCGGCTCAGGGTACATCACCCCAAGAACCGTCAAAGTGGTCAGAATGACCAAAAGAAGCGTGAAACAAGAGTCCACCAGGGCCTTTGCCTGCGAAGAGCCTCCGCCAACCTCCCCGTCCTTGACCTGAGCTTGAATGAAAACCGGGATGAAGCTAACGGACAGGGATCCCTCTCCGAGCAGGCGGCGGAACATATTGGGTAAGCGGAAGGCCGCCATCCAGGCATCCGTGATCGCCCGGTCGAAAAGGGCGGCAAAGGCCATCTCGCGGACCAACCCCAGGGAGCGGCTGGTCAGGGTGCCAAAAGCCATTCTAAGGGCAGAACGGACGACTCGGGTCCGTGACTCTTGAGCCGCTTCGATCTGGAGCGATTTATTTGGATCTGGGACCAAGAAACCCCCAAAAACCGAGCTTTCGGCCTTTGAAAGCCTTGCGTCAGCCCTGAGCCCGTGTTAAACCCTGTGCTTCTTTTTGAAAGAATAATCAGGAGGTTGATCCTTGGCAAACCATAAGTCCGCAGCAAAACGTGCTCGTCAGTCTGTTAAACGCAAAGACGTAAACTCTCGTCGTAAGAGCACCGTCAAAACTCACGAAAAAAGTCTGGTCAAAGCTTTGGCTTCCAAAGACGTGAAGGCTCTCCCTGAGCTTCTGAAAAACCTCTCCAGCCAGTTCATGAAAGCGGCCAACAAAGGCGCTCTCCGGAAATCCACAGTTTCCCGCAAAATCGGTCGCCTTTCGGCCCGCGTTCAACAAGCGCTGTCCGGCAAATAAGCGATTCGAATTCTTTCAAAGATGGAAAAAGCCCGCGTGAAGACGTGGGCTTTTTTATTTTGAGGGACGAACCTCAAGAATGACCTGAGCTTCTCGAATCCATTCGGTGATCCGTCTTTGCGCCAGAGCCGAGGTCGTATCGATGCAATAGATCGAGGACTTCCCCGCCTTTTCATAGGTCATCCGACCAGCACAGTCGCCGGTGCCCAGCAGAGGGATGTCTTTCTTGTTCTCTTCAAAAATTTTCGTCAGCTTGCCATCCAGGTCCTTGGCAACGGCCGCGGGCAAGGCCCGCTGATTCTTGAGCGCCCCAGCCACAGTATAGCGCCCCACCCAAGCCGAACGACCATTCAGCTTGCGTTGTTTCATCTCGACTTTCTCCATGACATGAGTCCCGAACGAGAAAGACCAGCTTGCGGTCTCATTTTTTTTCGCCGGTGCCCCAGCCGCCATGGCCACAGAAAAGAGAAAAGAGATCATCATCATTTTTGTCCGTCCTTTGCTGTTCCGGCTTCGACCTCGGCACCAGTTCCATCCGTCGGAGTCTTCACCGTGCCCATGAACTTCAGGCAACGACTGTCCGGCGAGGATCCACAACCCAGCGCCTGACGCACTCGATGATCAGTGAACAGAATGCCATCGACTCGCTCTCTGGAATACGGATGCTCCCGCGCCGTCGTGTTTCGAGCGGAATTGACAGTTGGCTGGCACAATTCTCCGAAGGCGAGATGAACGGAAACGGTCCCGATTTTTTCTTCTAAGGATTTCGGAGGATTCTTTTCCAGGTAGCGTCCCAGGACCTTTGCTCCCCAAGCATCCGCCATCGCCTCACCGGCTTCGGAATACACATTGGAGGTCGAACGACAGGCCGGGTTGTCCTTCCGAGCCTCGATTTCCTGAATGATCTCTTTTTCGCTCCGAACCGGAGCACCTGACGAACTGCGTGCCGCTCGTTCTTTTTCACGGATTTCGAAAGCCAGCATTTCTGTTGTCACCGTGCGAAGGCCGATCTGCTTTTTGAGGCAAGAGAAGGTGACGTTTTGAGGATAGCGTCTCCAAGGAACCGGCGCCGCTTCTTCCTCGATCCATCCTTTTTCGATGGCCGCTGTCAGCATCGCAGGGTCAGCCGAGAACCGAGGGTTGTTTTCAAGAAACTCGATCATCCAGGCTTTGTCTTCAGGATTCTCGCCCTTGTCCTTGGCCACGGCTTCTTTTTTCACATGATAGAAGCCATTCGAGCAACGGCAAGGATCGATCGCATGTCCCATCTCGTGAGCAATCACATACATCAGGGCCGAGTCGGGATATCCCGTGATTCCAGGGCACAACGTAAAGGTATGCTCACCCGGCAGGTAGAAGGCATTGACGGCAAGACCAGAGCAGGCCGGGTTTCCAGCTGTTTTCGGATCCGTCGGAGGAACGTACTTGATAGTATTGATCTTGTCGTAAAGAGCCTTCTGATCGCCAGTCAAACTGGCATAAGGTTTTCCCTGACTGATTTCGGACAGCAGAAGTTCCTTGCCCTCTTTCACCAGTTGATCCGCACGAGTGAGATTCTTTTTCAGTTGAGTCTGCTCAGCGAGGACTCCGGAACCGGCCGCGGACCCCGGTGCCTGACCTGGTCCCGACGGCTTGTCCAACCCTGCATTCCCGTTGCTGTAACCGGAACCAGAACCGGCGCCATATCCACCATAAGCCTCAGCCATGTTTTTCGACATCTGCTCGAAGCGGCCCAGCAACGTCTTTCTTTTTTCAGCAGGAAGCTGATCTAAAAATCCGGATTGAAACTCATCCCAGCTCACGGTTTTGACCGAGCTTCGGCCCTGTGATCTCTTGGGAGGCCAAGGCAACATCAGAGGAGATTTCATCCCCTTGATCCCCCCATCGATCGAAACCCCCGTCATCACGGAAGAGATCGCCAGCAAAAACTTAGTGTCGTACTCGCTCCCGAGGTCTTCGATGATGGCCTCTTGAAGCTCGAGATTTCGTTCGGTCATCTCTTCGATTTTTTTGGGATCCACTGGCTGCATCATAAAGGCCTGCTGCGCTTGGCTGGCTGGTTTCTGATACATCGGATTCGGGAACTTCTTCCCCTCGGGCAAGACGATCTCGGGCTTGTCTTTGTTTTTGCTGAAATATTCGCAGCCCTCGGTCAAACCGCCGAAGGTACAGGTGTCCGCCGCCCACGAAGACAAAGGAACCACAACCGCGAACATGGAAACCATCAGAAAAAGCCTCATCACATCCCCACCGACTCTCGCTCTGTTCGTTCGGAAACGAAACTTCGGATCTGCCGTTTATGAGTGAAGGCAATATGGGTGAAGGCCACGCCATGAATAAAGCCGCCCTGAGGCGAGGGCCTGGCCGCACGAACTTCCGCACGCAGACTGACAAAGTCCCCGTTTGGAATTCGAAAACTCGCGACGATCAAAGTGTTCGGCGTCAGCTCTCGTCCGCACGAAAAGGACAAACCGCCTTCGCCGATCTCGATGCATTCCGAGATCAAAAACTGTCCACGATACAAAATACCCGCTCCGCGCTTGAACGCACGACGTGGATACTTCCGTCGAAAGTGCCCATAATCTTGATAATTCATGCTTTTCTTATCGGGCGAAGCCGCTCGCGACTGGAGCGCTCGGAACAGAACAAGTCTTCAGAATCATGTTCTCGAGCCAAATATGGCTGGACGAAGGTGAGCTTTTCAAGGCCTTGTCCGTCTCGGCAAGAACGACCAAGGTCTGCTCGAGCTTTTTCATATTCCAAAGTTTGGCCTGACCAAGGTACTGATCCAAAAAGTACGGCGGAACCTGGGCATAGTTTGCGAGCTTGGCTCCGTAGAGGCCCTCGTCGAGACCTTTTTTGACCGTCATCAACAAGCGCACATGGCGGGCCACCATCGAAATGATCCCGATTTCGTTCTGCCCCTGATCCATCAACGAGACCAGCTGCTCGAGTGCTTTCACTCGGTCATTTTCACCGATGGCCCTGGCGAAATCGAAAACGTTTTCCTCTTTCGTGCGGGTCACGGCAGCCGCGACATCCTGCACTTCCACCCGCTTGCGGGCTCCGACAAAATCCGCCAGCTTTCGCAGTTCGGCCTCGATTTCAAGCAGATGATGCCCCGTCAGCTTATGCAGCAAATGAACGGCCTCTTCCGAGATCTCAAGTTCCAAGGTTCCGGCGATATAACGAATCCAGGATGGAATCTGATTTTCATAAGGCTTTTTGAATTCGATCGTATCGGCTTTATCGAGCAGCAAACGCACGGATTTTTTTCGTTTGTCCACCCGACTCGCCATAATGACAAAGACGGTGCTTTCGACCGGGGACTGGATCACCGGCTCCAGTTCCGCCCACTCTTTATCGCTCAGCTCTTGAGCTTCACGCAGGATCACCAAGCGACGAGGAGCCATCATCGGCAGCATTTCAACGCTGTCACGGACATGATGAATTTCGGCATCGGCCGCATAGTACTGATTGAAATTGAAATCCAGGGTCTCGGGATTCAGGACCGTGTATTTGAAACGATCCATGCTTTGTCGGAGCAGATAGGGTTCTTCACCAAAGACGAAATAAAGCGGGCTCAGGCGGCCTTCTTCGAGGTCGCGGTAAAATTTCTGAGCCTCGATCATTGCCACTAAAAGTTCTCCGTCATTCGGCTGTGCGCTTCGATCATCATTTCCTGCGCAAGGACATCCAAGTTCTGCCGTCGGGCCGAGAGATTGTAAAGAGGATTCACCGAATTGACTCCGGCCATATGCACTTGCGGCGCCGCATAGGTGCGCTCTCCACGAAAGCTGCCTTCCCAGACAACTTCACTGTCAGATCTGCGAACCACGCGCAAGCTGACATCCGTGAGAATCCGATACCGTGAAGCCAGGACCGCGCCTTTTGGCAAGAATCTTCCCGCCGGCGTATCTCGAGTCACCGGGCTCTCGGGAGTATAGGTGATCGACGTGATCTCCCCTTCGACGCGAACCTCGGCCTTGGGCTCATCCACCACTTGCCCAGCTTTTGAGCGCAAAAACTCTTGAAGCAAAGCATTGGTGAAACCGACCTCGATGCCGGTTTCCTGAGTTTTGTTTTTGAAAATCGGCACGGAAATCTGGGAATAGCCGCCCGGCAAGCTCCGAGTGCCACTGCCCAAACGATAAGCGCAGCCCGTGAACACCAAAGTCCCTGTCAGAGCCGCTAAGAGTGAAAATCTTTGTCCCGTCTTCATTGCGTCGATGGGGCCAGTGAATTACACTCACAGCCAGGAATCAAGGAAAACACCACGATGGCGCATGATGAGAGTCTTCTCGCAC
>JAHBUU010000060.1 GCA_019637895.1 Pseudobdellovibrionaceae bacterium
CCAGCGGTCAGAAGGGCGAGCCCGATCAGTTCAGTCAGCCAAGGTGTGCGGTCCTCGGCATCGACAAAGAGCTGGTAATAGTCAGGCAAGTCATCGAAGTGGTAAGTGAAAACAGCGGCGATCAAAAACTGTCCCAGGCGTTGGGTCGTGACCGGATAGTGGTGGCGAATCTGCGGGATCGATTGATAAGCGGTCGCATAGTCCTTGCGATCCATCAGGACTTCAAGCTCTCCGATCAGGCATTTGTAGTGCAAAGAGTGATGGAGCAGACCTTCTCGGAATTCATTCAGAGCTTCATCTTGCCGACCCTGTTCTTTTAGGGCGAGGCCCGCATAGTAGCAGGCCATCGATGGCTTGGCTTCGAGGGCTTTTGCGTCTTGTGCGACAAGGAGAGCCGCCTCGAAATCTTTCTGCACCAGGAGTTTTCTGGCCTCGCGCAGTTTCAGCTCGTACGGAGACGGGTTCAGTTTTCGCTCGAAAACTTCGTTGGTCTTCGCACGAAAGACGTCGGTCGAAAAAGGTTTCAGGATAAAGGCATCGACCGCTCCCTCGGCAGACTGGGCGACGGCCGAGTCGGATGAGTTTCGGGTCACCATGATGGAGATGCGGTCTTCTTCTTCGAACAGGGCCTCTTGCGCTTCGACGAGGGCGAGGCCCGAGCCTCGAGGGATATCGTACTCTGTGACCAGGAGTTTCGGTTTGGCCGTGCGGATGAATTGCAATGCTTCGTCGAAGCGACGGAAGGTCGAGACCTGGGACAAAGGAACCCCCATGTCGGCCAAACAGGTTTGCAAGTTTGCCGAAAAGGATGCGGAGGGCTCGATGATCACGCAGGATCCGTCGCCGATGAAGGCGCGGATTTTTTGTCCCAGATCGTTCGTTGTCATGGAATGTCCTACAGGTGGGCCTTGAGGTCCGCCATCGTGAACAGAGGCTTCATGTGGAGGCCTGCTTCTTCGAGTTTCGGTTCTTTGCCATTCCCGCGATGGATGACACACAGGACATCGGTGGCGATGGCGCCAGCGCTTTTCAGATCGGCGGCAGACAGAATCACCTGTCCGCCGGTGGTGATGACGTCTTCGACCAGGCAGAGTTTTTTCCCACGGACGTCGAGTCCTTCGGCGAACTGACGGGTTCCGTATTCTTTGGCTTCTTTGCGCACGAAAACGCAGGGAATGCCGGTTTCCAGCGACAAGGCGGTTGCGATCGGGATGCCTCCCATTTCAAGACCGGCCAGCGCCTCTATGCCTGCTGGAATTTGCGGGGCCAGTTGCTTTGCGATCTCTTTCAAAAGATCGGGACGCGCTTCGAAGCGGTATTTGTCGAAGTATTCGTTCGAGACCTGACCGGAGCGAAGTTTGAATTCCCCCGTGAGGTGGGACACTTCATAGATGGCACGGGCGAGTTCTTGTTTGTTCATCCTGGAACGCTCCTTGTTCAGTTTCAATTCTGCCTTATAAAGACCCTTTGAGCCACTGTAAGTAGGGCGGATGTCCATGAGTGAGAGGCCAGGCGACGATGCAGGGCAGTTCGTAAAGATGGATCGTGAGGATTCGTTCGCGGACTTTGTCGAAATGCAGACGATCCGTTTTGAGAATCAAGACGAACTCTTGTGAAATCTCGATTTTTCCTCGCCACCAGTAGCGGGACTCCATTCCGGGAATCAGATTGGTGCAAGCGACCAGATTTTCCTGAAGAGTGATTTCAGAAATGCGGTCCGCGACCTCTTTCGTCGGAACCGTCACGTAAACCATCAAAGCGTCGGACATCGTGTGCGGCTCCTTTGGGTGCGCTAGCTTCGGCGGAGTCGTTGTTTTCGCAGCTGCCACTGTTCGAGAGCGTATTTACGCATGTCTTCGATATGGTCGAACTCATCGACGATCTCGACTCCGAGCAAGGTCTCGACGGCGTCTTCGAGAGTCGCTAGTCCGGTCACCACGCCGTATTCATCGACGGCCAGGGCCAGATGCTCTTTTTCTTTGATAAAGAAATCCAGAGCCTGCGACACCGTCATGCGCTCAGGGATCGTGGGGATCGGCGTGCAAAGATCACCGACCGTCTTGGTGAGATCGTCCTGCGAAACGGCTTCGAGGATTTTATAGCGATGGGCCATGCCGACGATGTTGTCGAGATTGCCTTTGTAAACGGGCACCCGCGAAAAGCGCAGGGGCTTGTATTTTTCGACGACGTCCTCGGCGGTCATCTCGGCTTCGAGGGCAAAGAAAACGGATCTCGGGGTCATGATGTCCGACACATAAATTTTGTCGAGCATGAGCAGATTTTTGATGATGTGGGACTCTTTGGTTTTCAGAGTGCCTTCTTCGGCGCCGATCTCGGCCGTCATGATCATCTCTTCGCGGGTGACGTCAGGCACTTCGACTTCGGGGCGCAGCCATTTGTTGATCCGCTCGCTAAGGAACACGAAGGGGTACAGTAAAATCACCAAGCCTTGGACGATGTATGCGGCCAGGGGCGCAAGCGCTTTCCAGTGGGCGGTGCCGATGGATTTCGGAATGATCTCGGCGAAAATCAAAATAAGGATCGTCAGGATGACCGAGAAAAAAGTGACCGAGGCATCACCGTAAAGATCATGCACTTTGTAGGCGATGGCCGCCGATCCCAAAGTATGAACGATGGTGTTCATGGTCAGAATGGCCGAGATCGGTCGTTCAATTTTTTCGATGAGATGTTCAAGAAGAAGTCCGCTGCGTTCTTTGCGTTCGACCGCGACCGCGACATAGGCGGGGCTGATAGAGAGCATAACGGCTTCGAGCATAGAGCAGATGAAAGAGATTGAAATGACGAGCAAGAAAAGCACAATCACGAACGTCATTGAGGCCTTTGGGGAAGTTGTTGATAAAGGGAAATGGGGTCTGGATCCATAAGATGATTAACAATAAGATGGATTCCCCAGACCTGTCATGAGGGTGGCGCCTCATAATGATAAAACGCGTTATTCCGGGTATTTAGGCTCTTGAGTATGTTCAAGCCGTTGATATGACAAAGTTTTCACAGACACAATCGCCGGTTTCCCTTCATAATGAGGGGATGGCGAAATGGATGAAATACCTTCTTTACGGGGTGGTCCTGGCTGGGGTCATCGCGATCTGTTTTTTTGCCGAGCTTTATATCGGACAAGCCTGAAAAAAAAAGACCGGCGAAAGCCGGTCTTTTGGATTCGTTCTTTGAACGCGGGGCCTATTTCTTTTCGGCTTCGCGCTTCTGTTGGTACTTCTTGATGAGTTCCTCTTGAACGTTGCGCGGGACCTGAGCGTACTTGGAGAATTCCATCGAGAACTCGCCTTTCCCTTTGGTCACGGAACGCAGATCGGTCGCATAACCGAACATCTCGGTGAGTGGAACTTCCGCTTCAACCACAACGTTTCCTTCGAAAGCAGTGGTGTTCACGATCGAACCACGACGTTGGTTGATCTGACCGACGGCTGTTCCTTGGTATTCTTCCGGAACGGTCGTTTCGAGCTTCATCAGAGGCTCGAGGATGACCGGCTTTGCTTTCGGGAAGACCTCACGCATCGCTGCCATACCGGCGATTTTGAACGCCATATAGCTGGAGTCGACATCGTGGTAAGCGCCGTCATCCAGATCGACTTCCATGCCAACGATCGGGAATCCGATCATTGGGCCTTTGACAGCCTGATCACGGAAACCGTCGTCAACGGCAGGGATGAATTCCTTCGGAATACGACCACCGACGACTTTGTTGTTGAACTTGTAAGTCGCGCCATCTTCTTGCGGAGGAAGCGGACGGATTTTTCCGACCACTTTCGCAAACTGACCGGATCCACCCGTTTGTTTTTTGTGGGTGTAATCGTAAACAGCTTCGAGCGTGATGGTTTCACGGTAGGCAACCTGAGGCTGACCAACGACGACTTCACAAGCGAACTCACGCTTCATCCGTTCGATGTAGATCTCCAAGTGGAGCTCACCCATACCCGAGATGATGGTCTCGGCGGATTCTTCGTCACGGTGAACGCGGAAGGTCGGATCCTCTTTGCGGAACTTCTGCAACGCTTTGGAGAAGTTGTTCGCGCCGTCTTTCGACTTCGGAGCAACGGCCAAAGAGATAACCGCGTCAGGAACGTGCATCGACTGCATGGCGTACAATTTTTTGCCGTCACCGCAGAAGGTGTCACCGGAAGCGCAATCAATCCCGAACAGAGCGATGATATCGCCCGCGAAAGCGGTTTCGATATCTTCCATCTTGTCGGCGTGCATACGGACCAAGCGAGGAACTTTGACGTTCTTCTTGTTGGTCGAGTTCACGATGAAGTCGCCTTTGCTGATCTTACCTTGGTAGATCCGCATGTAGGTCAACTGACCGAACGGAGTTTCCTGGAGTTTGAAGGCCAGGGCGCACAGGTCTTTGTCGTTGTCCGGAGTGAGTTCAACTTTTTCCTCTGACTTGGTGTCGAGGTCGAAGGCGAATTCTTTCTTTTCTGCCGGAGTCGGCAGATAGGAAACGATACCGTCCATCAAGTGCTGAACGTTTTTGTTTTTGAACGCGGAACCGCAGAAAACAGGGCACAGCTTGAGCGTGTGAACGCCTTTGCGGATGGCGGCTTTCATTTCCTCGATGGTTGGCTCTTCCTCCATCAGGAATTTTTCGCCGACGACGTCGTCGACATCGGCGAGTTTGCCGATGAGTTCTTGGCGATATTCTTTTACCTGCTCGAGCATATCGGCGGGAATGTCGATTTCTTTGATGTTCTCGCCTTGATCGCCTTCATTCATATAGGCTTTTTGCGTCACGAGATCCACGATCCCTTTGTGCTGGTCTTCGAGACCGATCGGGAGCTGAACCATGACGGCATTCAGGCGGAGCTTCTCGATCAAAGCGTCTTTGACGCGCATTGGGTTTGCGCCCTGACGATCGAGTTTGTTCACGAAAGCCAGACGTGGAACGTTGTAACGTTTCATCTGACGGTCAACGGTGATGGACTGGGACTGAACGCCCGCAACACCGCAAAGAACGAGGATGGCGCCATCGAGAACGCGCAAAGAACGCTCAACTTCAACGGTGAAGTCAACGTGCCCGGGTGTATCGATGAGGTTGATGACGTGATCTTTCCAGTTCAACTGAGTCGCTGCGGACTGGATGGTGATCCCTTTTTCACGCTCGAGGTCCATGGAGTCCATGGTCGCGCCGACGCCGTCTTTTCCTTTCACGTCGTGCATGGCGTGAATTTTACCGCCGTAGAAAAGCAAACGCTCGGAAAGAGTCGTCTTTCCGGAGTCGATGTGCGCGGAGATACCGATATTTCGGACTTTGTTAATATCCCATTTTTTGGACATCTTGGGGTCCCTCTCAAGTTTGTAGTGATGTCTAGAAGGTGACTGAATTATCAAATTTGGCCCCCTGTGTCCACTATGAAGAGAGGGGGCGGCTGATGCGGGATGCCAATAGGGCTTTTCCCAAGGAAATCCTCGGGATCTGTCCAGAAAATGGCTCGGAAAAGCTTCTGATTTTGCCGACCTTTGCAGAGGCATCCTAGGATATCAGCGATGAGCCTGAAAGCCCTTCTTAAGCAGCATTTTTCCTACGATGAATTCCGCCCGGGACAGCAAGAGACCCTGGAGCTGTTGGCGACCGGAACCCCGGTTCTGGCCCTGATGCCGACAGGGGCGGGGAAAAGTCTGCTCTATCAATTCCGGGCCAAGGCGGACCCGACGACGGACCTCGTTCTGGTGATCTCGCCTTTGATCTCCTTGATGCAGGATCAGACGACCAAGGCCCGCGATCTGGGAATCGAGGCGACCTTCATCAACTCTTCCCTGAGCCGTGAAGAGCGGGAAAAGCGGATGGCCCAGTTGGCTGATGGGAAATACAAGCTCCTCTTTGTGACTCCGGAGCGTTTCGGGCGGCCGGGCTTCATGGAGATTCTTTCGAAAAGGAAGATCTCTCTCTTTGCCGTGGATGAGGCTCATTGTATTTCTTTGTGGGGCCACGATTTCCGTCCGGACTATGCGAAACTATCCGAGGTCAGGGCCGCTTTGGGGAATCCTCTGACCCTGGCATTGACGGCGACGGCGACCGCCGAGGTTCAAAAGGACATCGTGAAGTCCTTGGGGCTCGAAGATCAGATGCAGATCATGGCTCAGGGCCTCGAGCGACCGAATCTGTCTTTGAACGTTGAAGAGGCTTACGGCCTTGAGGAAAAAACCGAGGCTCTTTTGAAGGAACTCTCGGTCAAGCCTGGAACCACGATCGTCTATTTTTCCTTGATCGAAACTTTGCGAAAAGTATCTCAGCAGATTTCGCGAAAGGGTTTCGATCATCTGACTTACCATGGAGATTTGCCGGCGGATCTGCGCCGTAAGAACCTCAAAAACTTCATGCGCGACGAGAGTCCTTTGATGCTGGCGACTCCGGCTTTCGGCCTGGGTATCGACCGGCCCGATGTTCGGCTGCTGGTGCATATGGAGATCCCGGGCAGTCTGGAGTCCTACTTCCAGGAGGTCGGGCGAGCCGGGCGGGACGGGAAGCCTTCTCGTGGGGTGATGATTTACGACGAAGAACAGGACATCTCGATTCAGATGGAGTTTCTGAAGTGGGGAAATCCCGAAGCGGCTTTTCTGAAGAACCTCTATCGGTTGATCGAAACCCGTCGCGCGGAACTGGATCAGGGCGGAATGGAGTTTTTGCGAGAGCAGATGTCCTTTAAGAATCGACGCGACTATCGGGTCGATTCCGGAGTGAATATTCTGGAGCGATTGGGGTGCCTGGCCAAGTCCGAGGATCCTTTCCCGTGGGTGGCGCTCGAAGCGCCGTCGGATGAGATGATTGCGATGGAGCGGATGCCCGAGCGTCTGAAAAATCTGAACATGAAGCTTCTCCTGATGCTCCGGTGGGCGAAGGACGAAGAGTTCTGCCGGATGTCGCGGATCCTATCTTATTTTGGTCATGAGACAAAACCTTGCGGCGTTTGCGATGTCTGCCGAGAGAACTTCGATGCTTGAAAAAGGTTTCATCTCGACGGTTGAGTTTCCCGATCCACGCTTGTCGTGGGCTGAGGGCTTGGTTGCTGTCGGTGGAGTTCCTGATGTGGGAACTTTGTACCATGCCTATCGTCGGGGGATTTTTCCGTGGCCTCAAGAGGGCGTTCCGATGCTCTGGTTTTGTCCCGAAGAGCGGGGCGTTCTTTTTTTTGAAGAGCTGCATGTGCCTCGGCGTCTGAAGTCTGCGATGAAAGATTCGGGCTTGCGGTTCTCGATGAACGAGGCCTTCGAGCAGGTCATTCATGCCTGTCGTCACCAGGTCCGTCCCGGTCAAGCGGGGACATGGATCTTGCCTGAAATCGAAGAGGCCTATCGGCGATTCCATCAAGCGGGCTTTGCGCACAGCTTCGAGGCTTGGCGTGGTGATCGATTGGTTGGTGGGCTTTATGGAGTTCTTGTCGAAGGCGCTTTTTCCGGTGAGAGCATGTTTCACACGGAAACCGACGCTTCGAAAAAAGTTTTACTTCACGCCATCGAGCATCTTCAAAATGAGGGGCACGAATGGATGGACACTCAGATGGTGACACCCGTCGTGGCTTCGTTCGGAGGCCGGCTGATCCCCAAATCGGAATATCTTCGCCTGTTGAAAGAGCGCCAGCAGAGAAGTCAGAGCTAAGCCTGGCGCCTTGGTGTGTTTGACAACCCGGTAAGAATTCTAGGGCCAAGGGGTGCGGTCCGCTCTCAGGCCGGATTTGAAGGGGTTTGAACTGGTCTTTTCCTTGCAGTTTTCGGCCCTGATTTCATTGCATTGCAAGGAGCTTTTATGAAGAAAACCTTAGTGGTTCTGGGGCTGATGCTTTCCCAGGTCGCCGTGGGGGCGTCACCGAAAAATTCCTTCGCCGAAGAGTCCGCTCGAAAGCAGAAGCTTCAGCGCTCGGCCGATGCTTGGTTGGAGGCGAAAGCCCTTCCTTATTTTTCGGGTTCTTTGCGGAGCCTTCATAGCTATGGCATTTCCGTGAAGGAAAACGAGTTTGTTTTGCCTCCGGATCTGGGCGGCCCCGTTCCGAACAAGGGTGTCATCCGAATCACCGTCGAAGGCTGGGCTTCCGGCATGAGTGTCATGCACGGGCGCTCTTATGGGTCTCGCTGGCACGGCAGCTATTTGGATTCCGTTTTCGTTCAGTGCCGCTTCAGTCAGAAAGTGATGGCGAAGGTCGGCAAGAACGGCAAACCGGAAAGCATTCTCTTGAATCAGCCTTATCAGGCCTTGTTGGCCTGCGCTTCGGGATCTTACAGTCCCTATCCTCGGTCTCGCGGACAGTACTAAAAGCTCTCGCAGAAATGAAATCGAGAATAAAAAAAAGACCGGGTAAAAACCCGGTCTTTTTTTATTCGTCTTGCACCGATTGTTTACGGACGAGGACGGGGAGTGGGGACTGGAATCTGCGAGCCGCCGGGTGCGGGCGCGTTCGAAGTCGAACCCACCTTGCGGATTTCCATCGTGCCTGTATTTCCCAGAGTCACGTTGGTGTGATTGCCAATGATGTGATTCGGATCCAACGATCCGTCCGCGTTTTCAGCAAAACGTCCCGACAGCGACACCGAGTATCCGTTCGGGTTGACGCTCGTCATGAAGATCCCTGGAGGGTTATTTGCGTAAGCGTAAGTGATGCTGAGGTTCCGGCGAAGGATGCCTTCCGGAGAATCTGGACGGTCGTAAGTCGCACGCAACACGGGGCTGGTGCGTCCACTTGGTGTCGGCTGTTCGTCGATATAGACGGCAAGGCTGATGCGGAACTCACGGGGCTCGCCACGTGTGTTTTTCACCAGACCGATCCACGATCCGACGAGTGGCGCATAGATCTGGCGCAAACGCTCGGCGCGGACTTCTTCGTTATCGCGCTGGGAACCGTCGTTCTGGCGTCCCTGCAAGGTCAGTGTGACTTCGCCGAGATAGCTGGACGGAGTGCGAACCGCGCCGCTCAGTGTGCTGCCGCGCAGATTCAGGCTGAGCGTTTGGATCTGATCGAGTTGCACAGGAGTCTGATTCGTCGACAGGATCAGCTCGCCGGTGGACTTGAGATAAGTTCCCGAAAAAGTCTGATTGTAACGACCGTCGACCGAGGTGAAGGTCGCACGAGGATCGACACGGAAGATCGGTTGGCCGTCAGCGGTGCGTCCGGTTTGGATCAGGTCTTCCTGAATGGACATTTCCACTTCCAGCGCGGTTCCGCCGCGGTTGAGAACGCCGACCCATTGTCCGATGATCGGGCTGATGTCGGCCCGAGCCTGTCTCAGGTCTTCGGCGACTTTCCCTTCGACGGAGGTTTTGCCTTCGCCATCGTTGAAAGCGCAACCCGACAGTGCCAAAGCGACCGTAAAGAGAAGCGTCAGAGTTGTTTTCATTTGTTTTCCTCCTTCGGCTGATCAGGGATCAATTCGTCCCGAAGAGCCGCCCATTCATTCAAAGCAATTTGATAATCACCAAGAGCGCGAATCGAAGCCACTTCCGCATTGAAGAGCTGATTCATATTGTCGATCAGGGTGCGGATGTCGGTCCGCCCTTGGTTGTAAGTTCGGTTCAATTCGTTCACGGCCTTTTCGCGGAACTCCTGCTGCTTCATCGCGGACTGCGCGATCGCATAAGCGGCGCCCACTCGACGTTCAGCATCGACGGCTTTGTCGCGCTCTTGGCTTTTCGCCAAGCGAAGACGGGTTTCCTCGAGAGTCAATGCCGCCTTTTTCGCGCGAATGTCGGCATCGAGGACACCCGAACCGAATTTGTACGAAAACTTGAGGCCGGCGTAGTAGGCCGGTTTGTTCATCGAAGTCATTTCCGCGTAGGCGGCGCTCGACGATTCATCCACTCCGCTGCTCGAGGCGCGTGCAACGAGATTCACCAAGGGCTTCTCGTTGGATTTTGCCACAGACAAAGCGGCGTCGGCGGCCTTGGTTTTGAACTCTTGGGCTTTGATCGCCCGGAGGTCATCCACCGGCAGCGACGAGAGTTGCGGCACCGGAGGGATCTGGCGTGAAACCGAGAAATTCACTTCGGTTCCGAGCGGCAGACTCAGGGATGTGATCAAAGTATCGAGGTTTCGCAGATAGTCCGTCGAGGCGCGCTTGACGGATTGGATCTGTCCTTCGAATTCCGCTTGTACCTGTGACAGCTCGCCCGGGTTTGCATAGCCCAGAGAGGTTTTACGACGAACGGCCGAGACCAGTCGCTCGTAACGGTCCCGTGCGGCCATCGCCGAACGGAAACTTTCCTGCGAAACATAAGTGTTCCAGAACTGGCGCAAACCGCCCAAGACGACGTCTTCCAATTCGTTGGCGCGAAGACCGACGGTGGATTGATAAACGTAATCGGCTTGTCGAACACGGGCGCGATAACCCCAGCCGAAAGAGTTCCCCCACAAAGCCTGTTGCAGCTCGATGCCGATGAGGTCTTCGTTCACTTGCGGAAGAATATTGGGGCTGACCACGGTCGTTTTTTGCGAGGTTCGGCTTGCGGTGAGTTTCAGTTCCGTTCCTGTGATGAGGGATTTTTCAACGGTCGCGATGGTGCGATACTGATCGTTGGTGAAATCACCTTGGGAACTCAGGGACTCGGACTTTGATTTGGCGAAGCCGGTTTCCAGGGTCACGGTCCAATCCAACAGAGACACTTCCTGCAGGTAGGGCAGATAGAGCTGCTCATACTTGGACGCAACTTCTTGTGCGGCCGGGCCTTGGCGCAGAATCAGTTCTGCGACGTCTTTTTGAGACAGATTAACCGTTGCCGCCACTGCGGGAACGGAGGCAGCCAGGGCCGCCAGAACAAAAAAGGATCTTACCATGTCACCCTCGTGCTGAAGCTCGTGTTGTTGGACGGGAGGTCGATGTTTTTATCCGAAGAACGGATGCTGCGCTGACTCTGCTCAAGACCAACCAGCCAGTTGCGGGAAGGCTCATAAGAAAGTCCGATGCGCCAGCCGCCGAAGCGAGCCGACTCCGAAAAGTTGGCGCCGTCATTGTCAGCCGAATGCGAGAACGTCGTGATACCTTCGGTCCATCCGAGAAGGGCTTCCCAACGCGAGGCTTTGGGATGGCGATAGGTCGCCAGCAATGATCCGCCGACGAAGTTCGTGCTCAGGCGCGAGTTCGGAGCTTCGCTTCCGGAGGGGAAGGTGACCGATGTTCCGCGAGAAGCTGTCGCGCCTTCGATCGAAGCACCCAGGGACCAGGTGCCGCTTGCACGTGGTTGCAATTGATAAAGAGTTCCGACCTCGAGGAAAGGAACGATCATCGAGCCGACTTCATTCAGGTTCAAATCCTGCCCGTTTCGCATTTGTGCGGATCCAGCTGGGGACAGATTTTGGAGACGCAGACCCACGGTCCATTTCCAAGGGGACAGTTCGGTGGTGAGACCCGGATCTTTCAACGTCAAAAAGGCGGCTTCGCCGACGTTCACTTCAGAGGCCTTGGAGGCTTTCGAGGATTTTACTTCCGCCGAGTTTTGCGTTTCTTGAATCGCCATTTCGCGGAGATTGACGGGGGCCGGAGCCGGAGCGGTCTTCGCATTTTTGTTTTGCGCGAACGCGAAAAGAGGAAGGAACAGGCTAGCGGCAACAATCATGCGTTTCATCAGAAGGCCTCCACGAGAATGTGTAGAATGGAATATGGATTTCTACGCTGAATGTCAATGCGTGAGGCCGGCGAAAGTCAGAGAATTCAAACGAATGTTTAATGATCATGGAAAGAGGAATGCCGTCGCGGAAATGCTTGCAGAGCGTTGAAAAGACTTCAAAAGTGACGCCTCCTCAAATTCATTTAAGCTGAGACCCTATGAAAATCTCAGATGCTTCCATTCGAAACCCCGTCTTTGCCTGGATGTTGATGATCGGTCTGATTCTTTTCGGAGCGATCGGTTTTTCACGGATGGGGGTCAGTCAGATGCCTGACGTGGACTTCCCTGTTTTGAACGTGTCGCTGACCCTGGAAGGGGCCGCACCGGAAGTGATGGAAAGCACGGTCGTCGACTTTGTCGAAGATGCGGTGATGGCGGTCGAAGGATTGAAATCGATCACATCGAAATCGAAAACCGGTTCGGCGAACGTCACGCTGGAATTCGATCTCAATAAAGACATCGACGTCGCCTTGCAGGAAGTTCAAACCAAGGTGGCTCAGGCGCAACGGTTCCTGCCGACCGATCTCGAGCCACCCGTGATCACCAAGTCGAACCCCGAGGATCAGCCGATCATTTGGCTTGCATTGACTTATGACAAGGGCGACACGGCCTTCATGATGAAATACGCCTACGAGCAGTTGAAGGACCGCTTCACGACGGTTCCGGGCGTCGGTGAAATTTTTCTCGGTGGTTATGTCGCTCCGGCTCTGAGAGTGTGGGTGAACCCGGATGAGCTGAGACATCGCAATATCGCAGTCAATGACATCATCGATGCCATTCGCACGGAGCACTCGGAGTTGCCCGGCGGATTGATCGAGGAGGCAAGCAAGGCTTTCAACGTTCGGACTCTCGGTGAAGCGAAAACAGTCGAGGAATTTTCAAATATTCCGATCAGCAAACGAGCCGGTCAGGCGGTTGCCGATCCTTCGAACATGCTGCGGATGAAACAAGTCGCCAAAGTCGAAGAGGGCTTGGACGAAATCAGACGGCTCTCCCGCTTTAACGGGATTCCGGCGTTGGGACTCGGTGTTCGTAAGCAGCGTGGGGCCAATGCCGTCGAGGTCGCTCACTTGGTCAAAGACAAAGTGAAAGAGATCGAAAAAGATCTTCCGGATGGAATGAAGCTTCAGGTGAACTTCGATTCCACCCGTTTCATCGAGTACAGTATTCGCGAGTTGAACCATCACTTGGTGCTGGCGGTGATTCTGACGTCCTTGGTGTGCTGGGCTTTCTTGGGTAGTTGGACTGCGACGTTGAACGTCTTGCTTTCGATTCCGACCTCCATCATGGGGGCGTTCATCGGGATGTACTTCCTGGGCTTTACGCTGAATACGTTCACGCTGCTGGGGTTGACACTCGCGATCGGGATCGTGGTCGATGATGCGATCATGGTCCTCGAAAATATCTTCAGGTATCAGGAGATGAAAAAGGGGAGGATCGAGTCCGCCATCATCGGGACTCGAGAGATCGCCTTTGCCGCCCTTGCTGCGACCGCAGCGGTGGTTGCGATCTTCCTGCCCGTGGTCTTCATGAAGGGTGTGATCGGGAAATACTTCCTGCAATTCGGGATCACGATTTCTTTCGCGGTTCTTTTGTCCCTGCTCGAGGCCTTGACGATCACGCCGATGCGGGCCGCCTCGTTCGTGGGCAGTCATGAGCGGACAAGCTGGATCGGTCGCGGCTTCGAGGCCGGGATGAGATGGCTTGAGCGAGCTTACGAAAGCACGCTCAAGATCTCGTTGAAGTGGCGATGGACCACGGTCCTTGTCGCCGTGGTTTTCATGATCGCGTCTTTTTACCTGGTCAAATTCGTTCCCAAGGAATTTTCTCCGGCTCAGGATCAGAGCTTGTTCCTGGTCAGGTTCCAAACGCCAGTTGGTTCTTCATTAGCCTTCACCAACGACAAGGTGAAACAGGCTGAAGAATGGTTGATGAAGCAAGACGTGGTGAAACAGATTTACGTTGCCCTGGGCGGTTTCGGTGGCGGAGCCGGTGAGGGCAATTCCGCCATGATGTTTGTGACCATGATTCCAAAGGCGGAACGGACCGTCACCCAGCAGCAGTTCATGGGGATCACACGGAAAGCGCTCGGTGAAATTCCAGACCTGACGGCGCGGATGCAGGATCTGTCGCAAGGTGGTTTCGGTGGTGGTCGTGGTTTTCCGGTCGAGTTCATTCTGACCGGCGGAAACTGGGATGTCCTGTGGGAGTCCACTCAGAAGATCATGGCTGAGATGAGCAAAAGCGGAATGATGGTGGATGTGGATTCGGATTACCTGCTGGGGATGCCCGAAATTCAAGTCACGCCGGACCGGGTGCGCGCGGCTCAACACGGGGTCAGCGTTCAGAGTATCGGTAGCACCATCAATTCTTTGGTGGGTGGTGTTCGTGTTGGTCAATATCAAAAAGATGGTCGTCGATACGACATCCGCTTGAAAATGGAAGAGGACAAAAACAAAAAAGCCGACATTGCCCAGCTCTTGATCGGGAACAGCCGCTCGAATTTGATTCCCTTGTCTCAGGTCGTGAAAATCGACACGAAAAAAAGTTTGCAGCAGATTTCCCGTGTGAATCGTCAGCGGGCGATCACGGTCTACGCGAACTTGGCACCAGGAGCCACTCAACAGGCGGCCTTGGATTTTGTCCAAGCAAAGGCCCGAGAGGTTTTGCCGGACGGTTACAACTACGGCAGTCAGGGAAGCTCTCAGACAATGAAAGAATCCTTTGAGAGTTTATTGATGGCTTTGATTCTCGGGTTTGCTGTGGCCTATATGGTTTTGGCCGCTCAGTTCAATTCCTTCCTTGATCCGGTGACGATCCTGATGGCTTTGCCTTTTGCGATCGGTGGAGCGCTGTTCGCTTTGCTCATGACATTCCAGAGTCTGAACATCTATTCGATGATCGGGATTTTGCTCTTGATGGGGATCGCAAAGAAGAACTCCATCATGCTGATCGAGTTCACGAACCAAAAACGACACCAAGGTTTCGGAACGGCTTTCGAGGCCCTGATGGAGGCTTGTCCGATTCGTCTGCGTCCGATTTTGATGACCTCGCTCGCGACCGTGACGGCGGCCATCCCTTCGGCGATTGCAACCGGGGAAGGCTCCGAGACCTTCAAACCGATGGCGATCACGATCATTGGTGGTGTGGCTCTATCGACGTTGTTGACCTTGTATGTGGTGCCTGCGGTTTATCTGCTGTTTGATCGTTTGAGGAAGAGTGAGGATTCTCATCGGGCGATTGAGGCGGCTTTCAAGGCTGTGGACGGCGGGCATTGACCCGGTTTTTCCTCGGGCTGCGCTTTGGGCTGGGGCCGTGGGGGGCCGGTGCCCTCTCGGAGGACCCGCTCTTCCTTGAGCTATGACCGGGATTTTCCTATTGGGATCGCCTGGCGGCGCTCCCAATAGGAAAAACGCGTCACGCTTCCCGGATGTCCCCCAAGAGGGCAAAGGCCCCTGGCTCCCAAGGCGCGAATCCTCGGAAAGACCGGGTCAGCCAGCTAAGCGCCCCAGAGCTTTCTTTTTTTAATGAGATCAACGACGGCGGTAGGAATCATCTTGTCCCAGCCTTTTTCTTTTTTCTCGATCATTTTTCGGACGTCGTCGGAGTGGTGGTAGACGGAGGTTTCGTCGCAGCCGGCGATGTCTTGGATCTGAACTTTCTGGAGAAAGTAATCGTAGATTTTATCCAGTGGGGATGCGGGTCTGTACATTTTGGCGGTCAGGCAGATTTTTTCGGTCTTGTGGGGATAGACCGCGATTTTGGTTTCTGAATCCAAGAGTTTTCCGAGGCCTTCGAGCACGCCGCCTTCGAGATCCGAGTAGTGTTTCGGATCGAAGAGTTTTTCCAGCTTCGAGGCGCCCAGAATGAAGGTCATCGGGAGCTGCGTGTATTTGCGCATGAAGTGCTTGAGTTGGTAATAGAGGCTTTGGTTCGAGATCAAAGCGTAATAGCCGCAAGCATTGATCGCATCGATGCGATGTCCGAGGTCGGCGAAGTCTTTGGTTTTGCCGGTCAATGGAACCATGATTTCCATCATCGGCAGGATTTCGGTTTTTTTATCCACCACGGAGGCCATTTGCTTGAGGCCTTTTTGCATGACATCCACGTGAGTGGCGGTCGGTGGGCGGTAGGCTCCGCGCTGAACCAGAATGGCTTTTCCATAGGTGGCATCGGAGACGCTGAGAATCTCGCCCTTTGGTGAAAAAAGAATCGCTTC
>JAHBUU010000061.1 GCA_019637895.1 Pseudobdellovibrionaceae bacterium
ATCGGAGTTTCCGGGCGGATATTGTCGGGATAAGGAACCGAGTAAATGCCTTCATCACCAAGGCTTGGGTAGGGATGGAGACCGATCCAGTGGAAAATGTCGCTCAGTGAGTCGACCTTGACGACTTTGGATAAAACAGTGCGCACCACCGTTCGAAAAGGATCCTTGGATTCTGATTCAAAAAACTTTTTGAGCGGTTCATAAGGCGGCAGGATTCCGGTGACAGAGACCGGGTAAATTTGCGTATGGATCCGTCCTCGCTGGATGGCCTTGTCGTAATCGTCCGCAGACAAGGCATAAGGGTTCGATCTTCCACCCGGCGGGACCAGAAAGTCTTCCTCCCAGGCCGAGACTTGGGCGTGGACCAGGGGCGAGGCAAACAAGCACAGGGAAACAAGGATCGTGGCGAGAGCTTTCATGAATTCATTCTGAGAACTTTCTCGAGGCTTTTTCAAGAAGGAAGTCTTCGCCACATTGCACTCTTTGTCGCGACCCCGTATTCTGGGGCGAGTCATTTTCCGTAGAACGGAGCTCCCATGAAGCCGACCCGAGCCGGCGCGCAGTTTATTTTTATCACGATGTTCCTGGATGCTCTGGGCATTGGAATTCTGATCCCGGTTTTTCCGGACGTGATTCGTCGTTTTGGAACAGATGCCAGTTTTGTCAGTCATATGTTCGGCTATTTCATCGCCGCCTATGCTTTGATGCAGTTCTTGGCGTCTCCGATTTTAGGAGCGCTTTCCGATCGATATGGGCGACGACCTGTGCTTTTGCTGTCGTTGTTTTGCGCGGGACTCGATTATCTGGTGATGGCCTTTGCCCCGAATCTTTGGATTCTGTTCCTGGGACGGATCGTCTCGGGGCTGACGGGGGCGAGTATGACCGTCGCCAGTTCCTATATGGCGGATATTTCCGATGACTCGAACCGATCCGCGAACTTCGGTCTGATCGGAGCGGCCTTTGGCTTGGGCTTCATTGTTGGCCCTGCTTTGGGAGGATTGCTTGGCGGTTGGGGACCGACGGCGCCGTTTCTGCTGGCGGCGGTCATGAATCTTTTGAACTTTGCATTCGGTTTGGTTGTTCTGCCCGAGTCCTTGCCGCCGGAATCCCGCCGGAATGTGGATGTCAAACGGCTCAATCCGTTCAAGTCGGTGATCAAGATTCTTTCCCCTTCTCCGATCATGATGCTGGTTTGGGTTTATTTGTTCGTCTACCTAGCGGGTCATGTGCATTCCAGCATTTGGACTCTGTATACGCAGGCGAAATTCGGCTGGAGCACCTTCGAGGTCGGGTTGTCTTTGTCCGTGGTTGGAATCCTGTCGGCGATTTCGCAGGGCTATCTGACTCGCTTGCTCATTCCCAAGTGGGGTGAGGTGAAGGTGTTGGAATTCGGGCTGGTCGTTTATGTGCTTAGCTTTTTCCTGTATGCCATCGCTACTCAGGGCTGGATGATTTATCCGATCATGCTGGGCACCTTCATTGCGGGAGTCGGGGGACCGGCCTTGCAATCCTTGATTTCAAAGGATGTTCCCTCTCGGGAGCAGGGCGAGCTGCAAGGCAGTTTAATTTCCATCGCCAGTCTGACGGCGATCATCGCGCCTTTGTTGTATACGGATCTTTTTGCCCGCTTTTCCGGACCGAACGCGATTTGGGATTTCCCAGGAATGCCTTATCTCCTGGCCTCTCTGATTTGTGCGGTTTCTTTTGGCCTGTTCATGGCGGCACCGCTGCGCCGGGGAGATCCGCGATGAAGCTGCTGACGTGGTTGTTGATGGGTTTTGTTGTTGTGCCTGCGTGGGCCCAGTCGGATGAGGTTTCGCCGTCGGGGCGGACCTTCGGCGTCTATGTCGAGAATGATTCCCGCTCTGTTGGTGGCCCAGGATCGGATCAAGGCTATTCGAGCGGGATCAAATTTTCCTACTTGTTCGCGGAAAACAACATTCCCGCTTGGGCGAATCCCGCTCTGGCCAGCATGAATATCCTTGAGCAGGAACGGAAAAAGTCGAAGAGCAATTTCGGTTTCTCGATGGGGCACCAGATCTACACTCCGAACAAAACTTCGACTTCGGAATTCATTCCAAACGACAGGCCTTACGCCGCTTGGTTGTACCTGGCTTTCTCGGCGCATTTCAAAACGCCGACGCACGGGCATTATTGGGAGCTGGCCACCGGAATCGTCGGTCCCGAAGCGCAAGGGGCCTCGGTGCAAAATGAGTTTCATCGCATCATCGATTCGCCACGAGTGAATGGTTGGGAACATCAACTGGGGACCGAGCCGACGCTGCAGTTGTCTTATCAACAAAGGCTCAAGTCGTTCGAGATTTTTCAGGAGCAGAGCCGGGTTTTCGATGTCATTCCATTTTATGGGGCTGGTTTTGGGAATGTTCTGATTGCTGCTCATGCCGGAGCCTTGGTGCGGATCGGTTATCATTTGCCCGACGACTTGGGGCCGACGCGGCCATCGCCCACGGGAGGGGATATTTTCATTTCCCCGAAGCGGCCGGGACCTCAGTGGGATTGGAGTTTTTATGGTTTTGCCGGCGCTCGGGGACATGCGATCGCCCGATCTCTTTTCCTGGACGGCAATACCTTTCGGAAAAGTCACTCCGTCAAAAGATATCCTTTCGTCGGTGAAACCGAATTTGGTGCCGCCGGAGAAATCGGCAACTGGAGTCTGATCTGGCGCTTCGTGACGAAAACCCCGGAATTCGAAGAGAAAAGCCGCTTCAATAGCTTCGGTTCACTGACCTTGTCATACACGTTTCTTTAATATTTCTTCATACGAACTTCTCGAAAGGTCCACCTCGCCGAACCGCCAAATTTGGCATGATGAAGGGTGGAATCGCTCTCTTTGAGGAGGAGGTTGTATGCAAAGACTCATGGGTCGAAATCGTTTTGAGGTGGATCCCGCTGATCTGATCCATTTTCGGACATTGAAGCGGATCGAAAAGATCGGTTCGGATCATTCGAAAATCGAGTTCCGAATGAGGCAACTCGAAACGGAGTGGCCGATCGAAAAGGTGTTACAGGCGAAAGCTGCCGCCGCCGTGGTATTCGGGACCTATATGGGACTGCGCCGCCGGAACCGGGCTTGGTTCGCATTGCCTTTGATCGCAAGCGGATTGCTCTTGCAACACACGTTGATGGAAAACAGTCCCGATTTTCGTTTGCTCAGACGCTGGGGCTTTCGGACTCAGCAGGAGATCGACGAAGAACGAAGCATCCTCAAAGGTCTTCGTGGGGACTTCAGTCGGATCAATGAGTTGGCTGTCAGCAAAGTGATGGAGGCGGCCCAACACTGAGTTTCGAGCCGCCTCGGCTTTCTAAACGGGGCGGTTGTCGTCGACTCTCGTCTCGTGATGAAAATGGGTCTTTGACGGTTCGGCGTTGAGATGAGCTTCCCATGAGATGTTTGCATTCAGAAGTCGCGAAACCGGGCAGGTTTCTTTGGCCCGTTGAACAAGGTCTCTGAAGTCTCCCTCACTGGCATCGGGAACCTGAGCGTGCAGAATCAGGTGCACCGACGGAATGGACCAGGAGTCCTTGGTCTTTTCAAGCGTCACCGAGGCAGTGACATCCAAAGACTTGGGTTGAAAACCAGCGCTTTCAAGGTTGTTAGCAACGGCCATGGAAAAACAGGAGGCGTGGGCCGCGGCGATCAGTTCCTCCGGATTCGTTTGTTGCGTCTCGGTGCCATCCTTTGTTTCAAATCTCGACCTCGCCGAGTATGGAGCGTGATGGAAAGCTCCACTTTCGCCGGAGACGACTCCGTGTCCATTTTTGAGCGAACCTGTCCAAAGGGCTGTAGATTTTCGATCTGCCATGATGTCCTCCTCCTTTATGGTGACTGGGCCTCATATTTTCACCATTTCGAGACTCGGGCTAAGGAAGAGATCTGGATGTTCGTCAAGATGTCTCAATTTAATTTTGATGAATCCGGCTTCAGAAATGCCATCGGAGGTCCGACCAGATAAGAGCGATTGAGGCAGCATGGATCGGCACCGGAGCTGGTCTCTTTTCACGCCTCCATGGGATAGCAGCTTGGACGATTCATTTGAACAGGAACTCAGGATTACCTTTCTTGAAGAGGCCGGGGAAATGCTGGCCAACGCTGAACAATGCTTCCTGAATCTGGAAGTGGCCAAAGACGATCCCTCTTTGATTGATCAGATTTTTCGTTTGGCGCACAGCCTGAAGGGGTCAGCCAAGGCCGTCGGCTTCAATGCCTTTGGTGACTTCACTCATGTTTTTGAGTCCTTCCTTTTGAAAATCCAAAAAAAGGAAATCGCGGTCTCTGATTCTGTGATCTCCTTGCTTCTCGAGTGCAATGATTTTTTGGCCCATGCGATTTCCTCTTTGAAAGGAAATCCGATGGCGACTCTGGAGGACGGCGAGCTTCGCGGTCGTTTGGAAGATGCCATCGCTGGTCGCATGGAGTCCGCACCGGCACAAGTGCCCTCTGACGCTGAATTCGTCGAAGACGCGCCGGTCGTTGCGTTCAAAGCGGAGGCCCCGAAGGCGGTCCCCGCTGCTGGTGCAGAAAAACCTGCTGCCGCACATGATGAAACCATCCGAGTGAACCTGAGCCGAATCGATCAGCTTCTGAACAGTGTCGGTGAGCTGGTTATTCTGCAAAACGTGATGAATGAAAACCGTCATGGTGTGGGCGGAGCGCTTGCTCAAAAGACAGTGGTTGAGATGGGAAAGATCATCCGCGAGCTGCAAAGTCTCTCGATGAGTCTGCGGATGCTTCCGATGAAGGGCGTCTTTCAGCGCATGCAACGAATCGTTCGCGATACCTCGAAAGCTCTTGGTAAAGACGTCGAGCTTGAGATGGTCGGCGAGGAAACCGAACTTGACAAGACCGTGATCGAGCGTCTCAGTGATCCTTTGGTTCATTTGATGAGAAACGCTGTCGACCACGGAGTTGAAACTCCCGAAGATCGTTTGGCCGCTGGAAAACCTCCGCAAGGCCGTATCCGTTTGTCTGCGGTTCAGAGAGCCAATCAAATTGTCATCGAGATTCGTGACGACGGTCGCGGAATGAATCCTGAAAAACTCACTCAGAAGGCCGTGGAAAAGGGTGTTCTCCCAGCGGGAGCCACCCTTTCTGCCGAACAGGCTTATCAGTTGATTTTTGCGCCGGGCTTTTCCACCAAAGAAGCCGTCACCGATGTTTCCGGTCGCGGTGTTGGAATGGACGTCGTGAAAACCAATATCACCGAACTGCAAGGACAAATCGAAATCGAATCCGAGCAAGGCAAGGGTTCCTGCTTTCGAGTTCTGCTGCCAATGACTCTGGCCATTGTCGATGCCATGGTGATTCGAGTGGGCAGTCAGAAGTACATTATTCCATTGGCTCAAGTGACCGAGTTCTTTCAGCCGGATGGGAAAAGTTTTACGTCGGGCCCGATGGGTGGAGAAGTGCTGAATCTCCGAGGTCGCGTCATGCCGGTCTTTCATCTTGGGGCTATGTTGGGATTGAAGCCGTCGACCGAGTCCAAAGAGACTGTTCTGACCGTGGCAGGTACCCAAGGTGGTGACTTCGCGGTTTGTGTGGACGAAGTGATCAGCCAACAGCAAGTCGTCATCAAGCCACTGGGCAAGGAAGTCAACGGACTCCCGGGCATCGTCGGGGCTTCGATCCTCGGTGACGGCAAAGCCGCATTTATCCTCGATCTTTGCGAGCTGGCAAAGCGGCACCGGATGCAAAAAACAACGAAAACTCAAATGAGAATGTTGAAACAGGAGGTCGCGTGAGCGAACCGACAAAGGGTTTCGAGAGTCATGAAGCTGGACGGTATCTATCCTTTACCCTTTGTGGTGAGGAGTATGCGATTCCGCTTTTGCACGTCAAAGAAGTGATCGGTTATTCGGAGCCGACGCCGATTCCTCAAGCTCCTCCGCACTTCAAAGGTGTGATCAATCTGCGTGGTCAGGTCATCTCGATCGTCGACCTCCGGTCGAAGCTGAAGCTTCCAAAAATGGAAGTTGCTCCCGAGACTTCAATCGTGATCCTCGATCTCGCTCCGTTTTGTTTGGGTGTGATCGTTGACTCGGTTGATTGTGTGATGCCTTTGAATCCATCCGAGATTGACACTTCGAGTGATATCGAAAATTTCGTGAAGGGGAACCACCTGCTCGGTGTTGCCAAACGGGACAAAAAGTTGATCCTTTTGCTTGATATCAAAGCCACTCTTGAAGTGAGCGATGTGAAGTACTTGAAGGATGAGTCCGCGAAAGCGGCCTAGATCAAAAAGATTTTAAAAACGACCGGTCTATATTTTAAAGGCTTCGGCCTTTTTGGGACGGAAAATGAAAAATCTGAGTTTGCGCGTAAAACTTTATGCCTTGTCAGGATTCTTGCTTGCGGTTTCTTTGGTTCTGGGTGGCATCGGCTTTTGGTCGACGACGGCCATCAGTCGGGACTACTCGGATGTGACGACAGTCAATATGCCGAATATCGAGAATGTGAACAAGATGCTTGTGTATCTGCGGCAAGCTCGCATCGAGCTTCTGCATGTGGCCATGCCCGACATGAGCCGCGAACTGGCCGAAAAGTCCATTTCTGAAATCGATCATCAGATGTCCAGCCTGAATGAGACTTTGGCGGCTTATGAAGCGTTGCCAATGGGCCCTGGTGAGCAAGAGATGATCAATGACTTCAAAGCAAAGCTGACAAAGCAGCAAGGGTACTTTGGCAAAGCCGTCGCGCTCTATCGCAAAGGCGTCGACAAGGATTCCCCTGAGCGTGCAGAGATGAGAGCTCTTTTGGTCGGAGAACTCCGAGACAATGCTCGAGAGGTCAGAGAAGCTGGTGATCGGCTGCATGTGTATCATGAAAAATGGGCCGCGGAAAATGTGGCCAACGCGGAATCCACGGCGAGCCGTGGAAATACCTTGTCTCTTTTGACTCTGCTGTGTGGTTTCCTCTGCGGAGCCGCCTTTGCTTATCTGTTTTCAAACAGCCTGGTGAAAACTCTTGATCACATCACCACGGCAATTTCCGAGGCGAGCACACAGGTTTCTGCTGCCGCCAGTCAGATCGCATCTTCTTCGGAAGAACTTTCACAGGCAGCCACCGAACAGGCGGCTTCTCTTGAGGAAACAGCGGCTTCGATCGAGGAAATGAACTCGATGGTCGGAAAGAACCGTGAAAACGCCAAGAACACGGCGGGAATGTCTTCTGACTCCGAGCACACAGCCAGCAAGGGCCGTGAGGTCGTCGATCAGATGATTGCTTCGATGAATGAAATCAACCGCAGTAACGAACAGATTGGTGAGATCGTCAAAGTCATCAACGAGATCGGCAATAAGACCAAGGTCATCAACGACATCGTTTTCCAAACGAAGCTTTTGTCGTTCAACGCCTCGGTCGAAGCCGCACGTGCTGGAGAGCATGGTAAAGGCTTTGCGGTCGTTGCCGAAGAAGTTGGAAACTTGGCTCAGATGAGCGGAAATGCGGCCAAGGAGATCTCGGGTCTTCTGGAGAGCAGCATCCAGCGTGTGGAAGCCATTGTGCAAGAAACCAAGGCCAAGGTTGAATCCGGTGCGCTGACGGCTCGCCAATGTGGCGAAATCCTGGGCGAGATCGTGACGAATGTGTCGAAAGTGGCCGTCATGGCGAGTGAGATTTCGACGGCCAGCGAGGAACAAGCCCGTGGCGTGCAAGAGATCACGAAAGCGATGAATCAGCTTGATCAAGTGACGCAGACGAATGCGGCCACCTCCGAAGAGGCCGCCAGTGCGGCAGAGGAACTGTCCGCGCAGGCTGGTGCCCTCAAGTCGCTCGTCGTGGAACTGCATCAGACGGTCGCCGGTGGTGGCGAACCGACAGAGGTTTCTTCGGTCGGCTCATCTTTCGAAAAACCGAAGGCCGTGCGTCCTGTCGCCTCGAGCGCCGACAAAAAGGGAAAAGTTGTTCATTTGAAAAACCGATCGACTTCCGAATCCTCTCCGGCTCCGGTCGCGTTCAAGCGCGCATCGGGTGAATCGACTCCGGATTATGATGATTCGAGATTCAAGGATGTTTAGAGATGTCGTCTTCAAGCGCTGCGGCTCGCGTCTTACCTAGTACCGACGCGTTCCAGCTTTCTTCAGAGGATTTTTCCTTCTTTCAGTCGGCCATCAATGAGGTGGCCGGCATCCATCTGGCCGACAGCAAGATCGAACTTGTTCAGTCTCGCCTGCGGAGCCATGTGATTTCTCTGGGGTACGAGAGCTTCAAGGATTACAGGAACCATTTGAAATCCGTGCCTTCCGGTCATGCGGATTGGCAGGACTTCATCAATCTCTTGACGACGAACAAGACGGACTTTTTCCGAGAAGCCGCGCACTTTCAGTTTCTCAAGGAAAAAGTCATTCCGAAATGGCTGGCTGAATCTTCGAGTTCTACGTTCAAAGTCTGGTGTGCCGCCAGTTCAAGCGGAGAAGAGCCATACACCATCTCGATGGTTCTGGATTCTTGCTTGCCCAAAGACAAAAGCTACTTGGTCCGTGCAACCGATATCGATACGGACATTTTACGGAAGGCTCAGTCGGGGGTTTATCCTCGTTCAAAGCTCGCCGAGATTCCGACCGAGTATCAACGCAGTTTCGATCTGGGCACAGCCGAAATCAAAGATTGGATGAGAGTAAAACCTCATCTCAAATCGAAAGTGACTTTTTCGCGTTATAATCTGACCGGAACGAATGCTCCGCCGGATGGTGACTTCGATCTGGTTTTTTGTCGAAACGTTTTGATTTATTTCACTCCGGCAACCATTGAATCCGTCATGAAGAAGCTCTACCAGGCGACCAAGCCCGGTGGTCTGTTGCTGATCGGGCATTCCGAATCGCTTCAGAACATCAAGACGGACTGGAAAGCCGTAAAACCTTCCGTTTACAGCAAGGAAGAAAAAAAGTGAGCGTCTCGCAGATGACCCATCTTCATATTGGCGAGATGTTCGTGGCCGGGGAAGGCTATGTCGTCAGTACGGTTTTGGGGTCCTGTATTTCCGTCTGTCTTTATTCTCCAGAGCATCGGGTCGGAGGTGTGATCCATTACGCCCTTCCGACGCTTCCGAAGAACGTTGATGAAAGTTCATCCGAAGCGCTTCGTTACGGTGACTATGCGATCCACTTGCTGGTTCAGCAGATGGTGGAAATGACCGGAGCAAAGGTCGAATCCTTTCGCGCCAAGATCGTCGGTGGAGCGGCCAGCCTTGGGGACTCTCAGAACCAAGCGGGACCTGGCAATACCAAAATTGCCGAAGCCATTCTTTCCAAGTTGAAAATTCCTGTGTCAGGGCGAGATGTCGGCGGCAGTCGAGGTCGAAAAATTCTATTTCATACGGGGACGGGACGTCTTCAGGTCGCCCAGCTGGAAAAGGAAAAGCAGGTCAGTGCCGAAGTCATGCGTCCTCTTCAGCGAATGTTGGAGACGAATGTGGCCAAGCCAGCCGCCGTTGCTCCTGAGCAACCGGTCGCTAAGGTGGCCTCGAGAAAACGCAAGGTTTTGGTTGTCGATGACTCTAAGACAATTCGGGATCTGCTCACGAGGATATTGAGCGCTTCTCCGGATTTGGAAGTGGTCGGAACCGCAGAGAACCCACTCATTGCCGAGAAGATGATCGAGTCTCTTCATCCAGACGTTCTGACTCTGGACGTGCATATGCCCGAGATGGACGGAGTCACCTTCCTGTCGAAATTGCTTCCGCGTCGACCGATGCCGGTGGTGATGATCACGTCGCTCAGTATGCAGGACGGAGACACGGTTCTCAGAGCGATGGAACTAGGAGCGGTTGATTATATTCAGAAACCGAATCTGCAGGAACTGCCAGCCCTGACGCCGGTGATTCAGGAAAAGGTCCGTGATGCCTCTTATGCAAAAGTCCGTTTGACCTCGAAAACGCAGGCCACCCGCCCGGTCTCTTCGGCGGCAGGTTATGATGCGGGTATGATTCTCGCGATCGGAGCCTCAACGGGGGGAACCGAAGCGATTCGTGAAGTTCTGACCAGTCTGCCTGCAGATATTCCGCCGACCGTGATCGTTCAGCATATTCCTCCGGTTTTTTCGACGGCGTTTGCAAAGCGGCTCGATACGCTTTGCCCCTTTGATGTCAAAGAGGCCGAAGACGGGGATTTGTTAAGGCCCGGTTTGGTCCTGATTGCCCCGGGTGGTAAGCAAATGGCTCTGAAGCCTGTGGCCGGTGGAAAGATGAAGGTGGTCGTGAATGAGGATGCTCCGATGAATCGGCATCGTCCCTCCGTCGATTACCTGTTTCTTTCGGTGGCCGCTCATATCGGCTCGAAAGCAGTGGGAGTCATTCTGACTGGAATGGGAAATGACGGAGCCAAGGGGCTTCTCGAGATGCGCCGTCAAGGGGCGCGGACTCTTGGTCAGGATGAAGCCAGCTCTGTCGTTTACGGGATGCCCAAGTGCGCCTATGAAATTGGCGCCGTTGAACAGGTCTACGGCCTTTCCGATATTCCCGGCGGCATCATGAAAAATCTTAAACGCAAGATATCAGCTTAGGAAGAAGGCAACATGGATATCGAATTTATCAAACCGTTTTTAGAGGGTGTCGTGCAGGTCATGAAAGTTCAATTCGCCTGCTCGGTCAAACCCTTGGCCCCTTTTCCTAAGCAGAAGGCGCCTGCGGCGACGAAGATCGATATTGCTGCGATCATTGGCGTTCATGGAGAAAAGTTTAACGGGTCGGTCGCCTTGGGATTGCCCGAGCCGATTTTTCTGAAGCTCATGTCGAATATGCTCGGAGAGAATTACACCGAGATCACCGATGAAGTCGAAGATGGTGCTGGCGAAATGTTGAATATGATATTCGGGCACGCGAAGGTCATTTTGAATCAAAAAGGCCATTCACTGGAAAAGGCAATTCCGACCGTGGTTCGCGGGCAGAATCTGACTTTGAAATCATTGCCGTCAAAAAATACGTTAGTGATCCCTTTTCAAACGGATCTGGGAACCTTCTATCTCGAAATCGGGACCGATGAAAGCCTTTGAGTCGATGGCTTAAACGGCCCCGAGCGAAAGAGGTTTTGGGTCGGATGTGATGATATAGGCATCCGTGACCCCGTCTTTTTTGAGCGGAGAAATCACCTTGAGTTTGATCGAAAATTTTTGCCACAGGCCTCCGCCGTGGAGCTGGATCTCGTGTCGGCTCATGGTGATCGCTTGGGTCTCGCGGATCATTCCGCTTTTGAACATCAGACCGAGTCGGATGCAGGACAGCAGAAAGGCCAAGGGCCTTTTGTAGTCGCGACTCCATCGAAGGGTCGCAAGCTCATCGACGGTGATATGGATCAGATCGAAGTAAGTCATATTCCTGAAAATCTGCCAGTTGTCCTCTGTGAAGACCTCGATGACGTCGCCGGCTTCGATGGCCTCGAAGGCCTCTGCTCGTGGAGCATATCCCATCTTTGAGAGCATCCTCCAAAGCAGCTTTTTGTCGTCTCGTAAGGACTCGCCCGCATCGAACTGTGCTTCGAGCACATCCGAGTAGGTTTGCAGGGTTTGAAGAACTCGATTTGGATCGGGATGAGCCAGGAATCGCGCTTTGGCCGAAGGACCGAGGGCCGTGACCCGAAGTCCAGCTTTTTCGAGCTGTCGTGAGACCGTTCGACAAACCTCAAAATATTTCGGGAGGTTCTGCTGGGCCATGCTGTTGTCCGAGCGCCATTTACGAAGCATAAGGCATCCTTTCCGCGGGGCGATGTTCCCCGTTTGCGAGGAATCCAGAACGTGAGAAACTGGTTAAATCTGTTTTTGTTTGATTTGACGTCTCGTGAGTGGCGTCTCTGGATGACCGAGGAAAATGCGAAATATTTTTTCCAAGTGTCGCTCGAGTGGGAATGGGAACCTCCACGAAGGTCTGATGAGGAGTGATCTTATCCTTTCAAAATAGAAAAAGACAAGTTAGCTTGAAGACACATGGCAAAGATGGATTTAGGAATTTATTTGAAGCAGGCTCGATTGAAAGCGGGGCATTCGCAAGGCGATGTCGCTCGTTTCTTGGGTCTTCAGTCGGCGCAGAGCATTTCGGATTGGGAGAGGAACTACGGTTCCGGAATCCCGGTCAAATCCCTGAAAGAGCTGATCAAGTTTTACGGCATGGATGCGGGACGGGTGTTCGATCTTCTTCTCGATTATCAGTACCAAAAAATTCAGCGCGCTCTGACTGAGGAATTCTTCCCTCAACGAAAAAGAAAAAAGGGCTCCTGAGAGCCCTTTTTTTGACGTTTTTCAGAACCAACCGAAGCGTGGGTGGCAGCGTCCCTGATAGGTATAGACGCGGTAGCTGCTGTTATCGAGGCCTTGGTAAGAGGCCGCCGTGATCGATGGTCGGCTGGCGTCTTGGAGTTCAAGCCAGATTCTTTTCGCTTCGTTCCGCTGGAAATACTCGACGTCGCGATCTCCGGAAACATACTCGGTTTGCGTCGAGCAAGAGCTGCGTCCAGTTTCACGGTCGATGACGCAGACTCGAGTTTCACGTGGGTACTGGCAGTACTCAGTCGTGCGCAGGCTTGGGCCGTCGTTGTAGGTCGTGCGGACTTCGCCGTTGACGTTGAAGGGTTGTTTCAGTTGCTGAGAGGTCAGCGCGAACGTTCCGTTTTCAGTCGGGAAGCGTCCATTCGGAGTGTTGTAGCCTTTTTTCGGAATATCGAGACGGATCTTCTGAGTCTTGCCGTTCAGCGGAAGCAAGATCGACAGATCACCACCGAGATCACCCGAGAGTTCGATCTGGTATTGACCAGCCGGGATTTTGATCTCTTGAGCGCGGCTGAAAATTCCGTTTTTGACGGTGGCCGAGAACTCAGTTTGAACAGTCAGAGAACCAGGGATCTTTTTGCAGCCGACAACGGCGAAGGCGACGAGGACAAGGGCGATCTTGTTCATAGTCATAGACTCCATGAAAAAGGGGTTGGTTTTCGGCCCGGAGTTTAGAGACCCCCTTCTGAAATCTCAAGGGCATTTGAAAATAAGTCAGATCCTCTAGAGAGGCGCGACAAAATCCCATCTTGCTCCGGGAAACGGAACGCACCATGATCGAATGATGATTGATCTGGTGGTTCCGGCCCGTGAGGCCTCTCTTGTTGGGAATTTGAAGGTGAAAAGGATCCTGCCATTCCGCTTGCGCCGCATGGTGGGGCCTTTTACGTTTTTGGACCATATGGGGCCGGTGGAGCTGCATCCAGGCCCCGAGGGCGACGTTCCTCCTCACCCGCATATCGGGCTTGCTACGGTGACTTATCTGTTTGAGGGAACTTTGGTGCATCGGGACAGCTTAGGGACCTTGCAAGAGATCAATCCTGGGGACGTCAACTGGATGACCGCAGGCAAGGGCATCGTGCACTCCGAGCGGAAGCCTTTGGGGCAGGAGGGGCAGACTCGTCGGATGGAGGGACTGCAAGCCTGGGTGGCTCTCCCTTTGGCGACAGAGGAGTGCGAGCCGACTTTTGAGCACTATGGGACCGCGGTTTTGCCGCAGTTCGAGGTCGATGGTGTGAACATCAAGCTTCTTGCTGGAGAGGCCTTTGGTCGCCGATCTCCGGTAAAAACCCATTCGCCGCTTTTTTATTTTGAGATCAAGATGCCCGAAGGCTCGAGTTTGACCTTCGAGCCGGGTTCCCAAGAAGCGGCGGTTTATGTCGCTCAAGGAGAGCTTCAGGCGGGTGAGCACTCGTTGGCAGGCCCGGTGTTGGGAGTCTTCAAGTCGGGTGAGAAAGTGGTTCTCAAGGCCAATCAAAAAACTCATGCGGTGCTTTTCGGCGGAGACGCTCTGGAGGGGCCACGCTACATTTGGTGGAACTTTGTTTCCTCTTCAAAGGATCGTTTGGAAAACGCCAAGCGGGACTGGCGGGAACAAAAATTCCCCAAGGTTCCTGACGAAACCGAATTCACTCCGCTTCCCGAAGAAAAAAAGGCGCCATGAAGATCACAAACTTGAAATAAAAAAGCGGCCCGTCTGGCCGCTTTTTTTTGGTACCCGGGACAGGACTTGAACCTGCACGCCTCTCGACACTGGCTTCTAAGACCAGCGTGTCTACCATTCCACCACCCGGGCGTTCTATTTAGCTTTGGATCAGAGCTTTGTACTCGGGAGCGCGCATGAGGCTCGCCAGTTCTTTTTCGCTGTCGAGTTCGACCTTGATGAGCCAACCCACGTTCATCGGGTCGTCATTCAGAACGGTCGGGTTGTCCGTCACGCTGGTGTTCACTTCCACCACGGTGCCCGAGATCGGAGCGTACAGGTCACTGACGGCTTTCACGCTTTCGACCACGCCGAAGGTTTGACCCTGAGTGATCTTTTGGCCTTCTTCCGGAAGTTCGACGTAAACGACTTCACCCAGTTGCTCTTGGGCGAACTCGGTGATCCCAATGGTCACGGTGTTCTCGTCGATCTGAGCCCATTCGTGTTCTTTGGTGTAGTAGAATTCTTCTGGAAGTTTGTAGTTAGACAACGTGATCTCCTTCGTTACACAAACGGGGTGGGGCAGACTTTCGCCTTCACCTTGCGGCCTCGAATATCCACGAAAAATTCCGTTCCGTCAGCCGCTTGTGAGGTTTCCACAAAGGCGATGCCGATCGGTGCGTCAAGACTCGGGGAGTGTGTGCCACTGGTTACCGTGCCGATTTCCTGATTGTCAAAAGAAAACAAGGAGTAACCCTGTCTTGGGATGCCCTTTTCGAGCATCTTGAATCCAATCAGTTTACGGCGAAGGCCTTTCTCTTTCACGGCCAGGATCTTGTCTTTGGCGAGGAAGTCCTTGGCCTGGGGTTTGATCACCCAGCCGAGGCCTGCCTCGTAAGGATTGGTGGTGTCGTCGATCTCGTGCCCATAGAGGGAAAACTTTTTTCCGTTCGCAGGGTATCCCTGGCGCCGAGTCCGATCGGCATGACACCCAAAGCTTCGCCTTGCTTCAGGAGTTCGTTCCAGAGGGCGACGGTTCCCGCTGCTTCGACAAAGACCTCGCAACCTTTTTCGCCGGTGTAGCCGGTGGTCGCGATCATGATCTGGTGTCCTTGGAAAACCGAAGGTTTCAACGTGAAGGGCTTCATGGCACTGACGGGGACGCCGAAAAGCTGGTCGCACAACTCAAGGGCCTTCGGACCTTGGATCGCGATCTGTCCCCACTTGTCTGATTCGTTGGTCAGATCCGCACCGCGATTGTGCTTTTGCATCCAGGCGAAATCCTTGTCCGCATTGGAGGCATTCACACAAACCAGATAGTCGGCGTTCTTTTCAAGGCAGTAGACGATGATGTCATCGACGATGCCGCCCTCTTCGTTCGGGAGGAGGCTGTATTGCGCTTCGAAAGGGTTGAGCTTGGCAACGTCGTTTGTTGTGAGCCATTGAAGGGCTTCGAGGGCCTTGGGACCCTTCACGCGGATTTCGCCCATGTGGGAGACGTCAAACAGGCCGACGTTTTTGCGGACGTTGTCGTGTTCTTCTCGAAGGCCTTTGTACTGCACGGGCATCCACCATCCGGCGAAATCGACCATGCGGGCTCCGAGTTTTTCATGTTCAGCGGCGAGAGGCGTTTTTTTTAGCATGCCCTCTTTTCCTCTTTGGAAACCGGGAAGTCAAACCACGCGCTTGACGGCAGAGCACGGGACGGCGAATGATGCCGCAGGACATGCGTCTTTGAGGAGAAAAATGATCCGTCTATCACCCCGTCTTCGATTGCTTTTGGATCAGGCCTTGCCGGGAAAGCCCCTGTGGGACCTATGCTGCGATCATGGGCTGTTGGGGATGAAGGCGCTCGAAGAA
>JAHBUU010000062.1 GCA_019637895.1 Pseudobdellovibrionaceae bacterium
AAAAGGTTCGAGATTTTGACAAAATCCTGTTCTGTGAAAACCCTCGACCGAGTGATTCGGCGGGACTCCCCATACTGAAAAGAGGTCGTGACATTGACTCGAGGCGATCGAAAGAGTTCCGTCCATTTTTTTTCAATCGCATCATTTTGCCATTCGAGCCAAAACTTCCAGAGATTGGTTGTGATCGAGATATTCGCACTTGAGTTGAGGGAGTTGAGCCGCCTAATTAAGTCCCAATAGTAACTCACGGGCACCATCGTCGGATCGCCGCCGTTGATAATGATGGTGCGTGTCTCGGGAAACCGCTCGAGGAACTGAGAGACAAGATCTAAGTCCAGAATCTGTGCCTTGGATTTTGAAATGTTCGTCGAGCTGCAAAATGAGCATGAAAAATTGCAGGCTTCGGTCGGCTTCAGAATTAAATCCACAAAAACTTCACCCAAAATGGTTGATCACCCTGCAAGTGCGCCATAACCTAACTCCAAATACGGAGTAAGAATGAAAAAAAGCATCTATCAAGGTGAGCTTGTTCCCCACGGATACAACCACATGATGTTGTATACGAACATCTTTCACAAGAATTATCTCTGTCTTTCAAGGCACAGTGTCCACATCGAGCCGCGACAAGTGAGTCAGCAAGTTTACATTGGGTCTCACTGGAAAAATATCATTTTTCCCGATCACCCTCCGATGATGATTGCGAATGATTTTGATGAATTTTTTGAACTCGTTCAGAAGAATCACGGGGACCTCCGATCTTTTTTTGAGAAACAAAAGGCAGAGGGAATTAAGATTTACGCCACGACCGATAAAGCCAAACCGTTCTTTTATTACTTCCTGGCCGAGCTCGATCTCACCTTTGATCTGGGGCAAGAGACGATGGCCATCTTGATCCGGAAATCAAACGAGCGATTCTTGATCTGGGATCGACAGGATCTGGGTCTCAGTTTCTCCGACTTTAAAGCTGAAAGGGCAAAACTGGCTCGGTCAAAGCAACCTCGTTTGATGTCAAAAGCGGATCTCATGCAACTTCCGACCGAAGTCTTACTGATTCTTTATTCCAATAAAAAGATCACGGCGGCTCAGTTCTCGGAAAAACTGGTTTCCGTCAGAGATAAAATTCTGGGCTTGTCTCTGGCGAATGCTTGCCGAAGCGCCCTCGAATCGATTTTTAATAACCCTGTCTTTCTAAAAAAATACAACGGACACGACATTGAAGGCTCGGACAACACCTATGCCATCCTTAAGAGCGATCCTTTCCTCAAAAAGCTTTTTGTCGATGAAATCAGGCCCGAGGATGCAGGCTGGGCCGTCAAAAATCAGAAGAAGATTTCGTCGATTCTGGACCTTTTGAAGGAAAGCAGCCTTGAAAAACATGACGCTGTGCCCGAAGCCGAAGAGTTCAAAGTGATCCTTTCGGCGCTTTATAGCCCGAATCCGGCCCAGACGATGTCGCAACTTTTCAGCGCTGAGACCTTTGGCTTCCATGAGCTGAGTTTTTTCCAAGAAGATCGGCATAAAGTGAATACCACGTTGGTTAACTACGTCTCCATCAAGCAAATTCAGAAAAGGGGGTAGAAATGAGTTCATCGTTGATCGAGGTCACTCTGCCTCTGACGCCGGAAAACCAAATGAGGTACTTTAATGATAAAAATTTGGTTTTTTCGATCGATGTGAAGGGAAGCCGCATCACTCCAAAGCAATGCCTGTTGACGCTCTCGAACATGAGGCTCAAGGCCCATGTCCAGGATGTCGACGCGGAAATGATGGAGCATTACATGCGAAGCAAGTATGTGATCGAATCAACCAACCTGCACAAGATTTTTGCAAACATCTTGACCGGCTACAAGACTGGAAAACTGCTTTACAGCGACGTGGAAAATGAATTCACTCTGGATCAGTACGCGGAATTCATTTTCAAAAATCAGAATTCACTCGCGAATTGGGCGCAGGTTATCGAGAGCATCCCCCTGTATTTAATGATGTGCTCTAACGAGCTTTTGACCGCCGAAACAAAAGACGAATTTCGGGAGCAAATTCAAATTATCGAAGACCCTCTTGACGATGTCGGGGCGAATCTTTCCCAAATCGTATCACTTCCTGAGTTCCTGAATTTCTTCCTCAACCAGAACGACATTGTCGAGATGCTGGTGAAGCCTTATTACGCCCACCACTTCGATAGATTCGTTTACAACAGCGAAAATTTAATTCAGTTTCTGGCGGCGGAAAAGCATGCCAGCCAGTTTGCCATCGAACTTTTTTCCGTTATTCGCTGTCTGAAGGGGGCGAGCAAAAATGGCGACTGAAAAAAATTACTTCGAGCGCATGTCGCGAACGAATTCGGACAATATCTTCAGCATGAATTTTTCGCTGGCGCTTGACGTCCTGAATGGGTGTTTTCATTCGTGTGGTGGCTGTTTTGTCAATAAGTATAAAGCTGGAAAAAACTGGAGGGAAACGATTCTCCAGGCTCGTCGCGTGGCCGATGAACTCATATCACAAGGAATCAAGTTTAGTGAAGTTGTTCTGGCCCCCACGGATCTTTTCAGCTCGAACAACACGCTTGAAGTTCTCAAAGATCCCGACTTCCAAGCCCTGATGAACCTTCACCCCGAAACCCGTATTACCACATCCTGCGTTTTCGATCGGCTCGATCGAAAACGGTTCTTGGAGGTGTTTTCGATTCTGGAGGACACGTCAGCGTATCGTGAAAAGATGATTCTAGAGTTTCTGGTACCCGTTCACACGGAAAAGCTTCTTTCCAAAGATCCATCCTATGTTGAAAACAACCTTTGGGCGATGGATTACTTTAAGAATAAATCACCGAAAATCATCGATTGGTCCTTTGTCGTAAACATCAATAACAACGAGGCGCTAAAGATCCATTTTGACGAAGCAACGCGGATTGTCCGGGATACCTTTGGGACCATCCTTGAATTTAACCCGGGCTTCTTTAGAGCCAACAATGATCGATTGATTCTCCAGCACCTGGCCTACTGGAAAGAATTCATGTCGTTTGTTCTCGAAAGAGGGCATCCTCTTGAATACACTTTGTCGGATGTCGATCGATATCACGCCGCGAACAATCTCATTGCTCTTAATTGTTTTCAGGGGCAGGTTTATTTCAGCCCTTTCCTCTATGAGCAGATCCTTGAGTTGAATGAGCAGTTTCGATTGAGCGCTTTTGGCGGTGCAGACATCGTCAAAAAGCACATGGAGCTCCAGTACCATGCATTCAGCTATGCCGAGAAGACGGAGGAGTGTGCGGACTGCCACTTGCTTGCAACCTGTGCAGGACGAAACGTTCTCAACTTTATGGAACAGCGGCAAATTAGGGCTTGCCCGCTTCCTGAGAAATATCGCGAGATGGCTTTAGCCTAGCGGAATCGAAGAAAGCTTTATTGACGCAACCGAAATCGCGGCCAGGCTTCCTCCACGCCCAAGAAACCGGGCATCTCAGGGGGCAGATCCGAAAATACTCACACGACAAACATTTGTGGTAGTCAAGAAACTCCGCCAGAAAATTCGAATTGTCCGCGTGCGAGAGATCGAAGCGAAAATGTTCCTGGTGGTGCCTTGGCCAAAGATAATTGGTCATCGTTCCATCAGGCAAGATCGTGCATTTATTATAGGTCGCGAATTGCAGGTCTTGCCATTCGCTTAAATCGATTTTCTGAAACAAGGGGCCGTAGGGTAAGAGGCCCGGGTGACTGCCGACAAATTTCTGTAAAAATTCGAGGAAGAGCTCATCCGACGGAATCAGGCCCTCGGTGGATTTGTCCGGAAGGAAGTCATCAATGAAGATATCGAAGTTTTCGTAAAGCTCTTCAAACCGAGGGTCCCCGTCCAAAAGCTTTCGAAGGGTTCGATTGGTTGCCACTACATTCAGGTTCGACACGAACGTTTTCACCATGGTCAGATTCTCAAAATACTGCTTTGTAATGGGGCGCCCGCTCGAGTCGTAAGACACGATCAGATTGATCTGGGAAACTCGATTCATCTCTCCAAGCCAATCATTGACCAGGATATTTTTTTTGAACAAAAGATTCGTAACCAGGAAGGTCCGCGCTGCAAATCCAAACTCCTGGCAAATTTGATCGAAAGCCAGAACGATCTTTCGATACTGCTCAAGATACCACCCGTCAGCGAGCAATCTATCTTGCAAGAGTTCGCCGCCAACAAGGTGCAGGTGGACCGATTCGATCTCCTTCGGATCTAAGGTTTGAACAAAGGCTCTGACCAAGGGGGCCTTGGCTGCGAGCTCGTCTTCAGACATTCCAACTTGGGATGACTTTTCATGTCCGCAAAACGCGCATGAAACATCACAATTTTCAAAAAGGGTCAGCTCGATCTCAGCAAATCGCGACAGCTTGGGCCGAATGAGCTCTTTAACCATCTGTCGGAGCCTCGAGAATCCGAAGGCCATCCTCATCCAGCATATACTCTTCCGCCAGAAGTTGTCTTGTCACCTGCATGCGATACGAGTTCCAGTTGATCCTCCCTAGGGAGACCTGCTGGAGGATGGCATCGTACGTCTTCTGATCTTCCTGGTAGGTTTTGAAGTAAGGATCGTTGCCTTGCATGAGTTCGGGATCAGATAAGTTTTCATAGAAGTCTTCACCGAAGTTTTCGGTTAAGAACTGAGCCGTCGCGATCGCAACAGCCCGAGCGGCTCCTGGAAATCGAGTATGGCAAGCTCCTTCCATTAAGTAGGAGACCGCATCCGCAACGAGGGTTGCTTCCTCAAGTTCGATCACAAAATTCGAATGGTGGTCCGCGAAATCTTTGTGACCGTTCAGGGCGTAAAATGTGTTTCGTCGGTATCGGGAAATCTTCATGACTTCAGCCTATCATGGATCTTCAGATCAAACCGGGGGTACTCATCCATGATCGTCATGCCCCGGGGCCAGATTCCAAACCCAGGTGGACCCAATGTCCGAAGTTAAGGCTTTGTGTCGGACCCCATACGGGATGAGGAGGGGTGTCTCCAGCTTTGAGCTCAAAGCGCAACATCTCGGCATTGGCGTTCTCCACAAGGAAGACCTTTTCTCCGTGGATCATTACAATCTGTACGTCCCGGTCATCCGCATGCCAGTCTAGGCTCGAAGCCACCGGCCCGGATAAATAAAGATGAACGTTTACATTCGGTCCGAGCTGCGCGCAGGCGGACTGTAGCCGGGTACTCCAGTTTTCGAGATCCTTGACGATGACGGAATAGCCGTCGCGATAAGCGATGGCTATTTGTTCGATTTGCTCCGGGACCGATCCTAGGCCATGCCGTCGGGAATCTTCATACTGCCCATCGGGCTCGATGAGAAACAAACTATGGTTATCGTAAAGGTACTCGGTGTTGAGGATGAGAGGAATCTCTTGAAGCTGAAGAGGAAGCTCATGGACGGGCATCGAGCCGCGAATGCAATCGTAAGTGCGAGGTCTAAATTCCATGCGGAAGACCTCGGCCTCGATCGTCCGACAGTAGAAGCTTTTCATAAGCTAAAAATTTCTTTTCCGTCATCATTTGAGTCCAGATTTCTTTGGGTGCAGGGCATCGATCACCATCTTCATCCCAGGGGAGTTTGCTGCAATCGCTATTGCAATACTGAAACGCTTCACAAGAGTAGCAAGCCGGATTCCGCTCGAAGCGCTCACAAGAAATAGCTCGGAGGCGCTGAGCAGACCTTAAATTTTCAGAGATGCTGTTTCCTATATGCCCCCAGGCCTGACTGGGCCCAGTGTTGGGGCAGCCGGCGATGGTTCCGTCGGCATTGATGGTCAGGAGACTGGATTCACAGTTTCGGCAACGGTTCGCCGTGTGCTGTCGCTTGAGAAAGCCTTCCGCTAATTCAGAGAGCAGCATATTGCCGATTTTTAAGTAGCTCTTGTTCTCCAAGGTCGAATTGAACATTCGCTGGAGCCAGAGGCCTTGCTCGCGGTTTCCAGGCAAGACATCCTGGTGCAGCTTCGCATTGCCGTCACTCGTAATGCGTTCAAAAAGAATATGGGAAAAGCCCAGGCGCTGAGCGTACTCAATCACCTCGGCGGGATCCCGCTCTTGGACCAGTCGTTTGGTAATCGACACCATCAGAGTCATGGTGTGTCCATCCTCTTCGATCAGAGTGCGGACGTTTTTTTCCCACAAGGCCCGTTGGGTCGCCTCTTGCGCCGCCGAAGCCGAACCAAACCGGATGTCATGGTCCCAAGACGTTCCCAGCCCGTCCTCCAAAAGAGTCGCACTCAGGAAGTCGCGTTTTTCTTGAGTAAGGGGATATACCAGATTTGTTTGTATCCCAAAGGAGGTCGAAGGGAAAAGCCGATCAAGCCCAGCGTGAACTTGGTAGAGATCTTTCACGGGGGCGAGCATTGGTTCTCCTCCGTGAAAAACGAATCGAACCGAGCGAATCCAGGAGCATTCTTCTTTGAGCCTTCTGAAAAAATCGATCACCGGCTGAGGCTGAAAAAAAATCTTTTTCCCGAGATGGCCGCTCGTGAAACAGTGCCTGCAGTTTAGATTGCAGGTTTCCGTAGTTTTCAAATAAACCAGGATCTCGGGAGCAATGACCATTACTTGATCTTAACCCAGTGTCTGCCGTTCACCTTGATCTTTGCGCCCTCGGGGCCAAAGAACTCAGCGGCCTCTTTTTTTTTGTAAACCGCGACGATCCGCTCTGGAAAATTCTTCTTATCTTCGAGGTGGATTTCAGTGAGGTTTCCGTGCTCATCATTCGTGAGTGGAGTTCCAGTCGGGTACTCTTTGTCAACGTAGGCGAGAGCCCAGCCGGCGACTGCGATCGGCACTTGCTTTTCATGATTACCATTCCCGAGCGCGGATCCGAAGGTATCCGAAGCAATCCCGATCACCGCCATCTGGCAGGGAGCCGTGCAGATCTTTGCTCCACTGGCGGTGTCATAATAGCATTTTCCAAAAACGAGTTCGTCATCGAGCTGCTGAAAGTCCGCAACGTCATTCCAAACCGCGTTCCAGACTTTTGAGGCGATAAAAGCGCCAGTTACGCTGCTGCCGGCCACATTGGTCAAAGCAACATCGTCTCCCGTGCCATAGGTTACGGCCCCCGTGGAATCGTTAATACTGACTCGAGCAAGAACAGGAGGGGTGGTGCTCTCTTCTCCAAGAGCGATTTTTCCCTGTCTAAATTGAGACATTGTGACGGCCATGGCTCCTCCTTGTCTTAAACCTATTGAATCAAAGAGACCCTTAGAGGGTCAATAGATGTTCCAGCCGAGATCAGGGCCCAGATACTGAGCCGCATAAACACCCGGGGTGTCTAAAACCAAATTTTCGGTCTGAGATAGAATCCGAAATCCCTCGCAAAGCACTTCCGGGTGGCGAGAGACGAAGCGCGTGCCGGGTTCATAGCTGATGATGCAGGTTGCGCCGACACCGATTTTTTCGGCATGTTTGGGGAAGAAGTATTTTTGACCCGGCTTCAGGTGATTCACCTTTCCCAGCTGGATCTCATGTCTTGAGGGATCCGCAAGCACGAACTGAAGAGGCAGGCAGGCAACTCCGACCCCGGCGCCAATGCCCCGCATAAATTGCCGACGAGTGAGGCGACTCATTGGTTTTCCTCGAGTCGCTTCATGATCCTATTGATCTTGTCGTTGAGCTCCTGATTTTGTTTCTGGAGCTCGCGAACCTCTTCCTTCAGAATCGAAACTTCGTCCGTTCGAGCGTCCAAAGTTTTCACCGCCTCAATCAGGGCGGCGATCAAGCCGTTATAGCGGACGGCTTTGAATTTTCCCTGATAGGCCTCGTTTTCCACCAATTCTGGCGCAACCCGCTCGACCTCTTGTGCAAGCACGCCGTAATCGGATCCTTTTCCGCTCTTCCAATCGTAACGATAGCCATTGATTTTTTTAACGATTTCAAGCCCATTCAGGCGATTAATATTTGTTTTGAGGCGTTGGTCTGAAGTCGCGATGAAGGATGTGGCGGTGACGTATCCAGTTGATTCGATATTTCCAACAACATAGAGAGGCTCTGTCGGAGATGTCGTTCCAATTCCGACATTTCCTGACGAGCGGAAGATATCCCCTGAGTTTTCAGCCCAGAGAGTAGCGCCGGGTGCCGAGACTTCGATTCCACCCGCGCTGTGGTTAACGGTCACTCCGGTTCCCGCGATCACTGATTTGTTTTCGAGAGCGGTCCCTGCATTGTTCATCCCTAGGAGCTGATTCGGTCCGCCTGCCGTCGATGGAAGGATAAGGTTGTAGCTCGCGGTCAGATCACCGGTCGGTGGAGCAAGAAAACGGATATAGTTCGAGTTATCCGAATCGAAAAGCGAAATGCCTCGGCTGTGCAAGGAGCCCGTGGTTGTCGTTCCGGTCACAATCGAGTTCGTGCTGGTGATATTCCCCGTAGGATCGATCTCGGCTGGCGTGTAGGCCTGCCAAGAGCCACTATTCCATCTGATGCTTTGCCCATCAGTCACAGCCGGCAAAGCACTTCCGGCAAGCTCACCAGGTTTTGCATACAAGCCGGAGGTGCCAGCCGTCAGCGCGAGCAATTCGGCGTATTGAGAGTTACTGAGAGGAGATGTGTTGACAAGGTTCCCACCGTTCTCAACTCGGAGCAGACTTGATGCGGGAAATCCCCCCACCGAGTAGGTTTCAATACTCATTGGAACGTAGTTGATGGTTTGGGCGGGAAGTGGCTCCCAGGTCCCAATTGGAAAAGTACCGTCATTGAACAGCACGCGGAATCGGCGAGAGTCTGCGGGGTTAGGAGTGTAAACAGTCGGCCCCGTGCAATCGCTTCCGATGAAAGAGAACGAGCGTCGATTCGAGAAGACATCAAAAAGGTTCCAGGTGTAAGAGTCTTGGCGGAAGCCGCTTCCATCATTGAGTGAAAGCGAAAATGTCCCTTGGCTTTTCGACATATCGACGACTTGGATTTCTTCGAACATCAGGCAGTCTTCGGGTCCCGGAGTTCGAACTTGAAGGCGAAATTGAACGGAATTCGAGTTCACGGGTCTTCCATTAGGCTTCAGCAGGCGACCATGATAGGTGATTCCTGAATTCGCATGGGCCTCAACCGACCCCCAAAGTGGAATTAGGAGTTGGATCAGGAAGAAGATCAGCAGCCAGTTTTTTAGAAGGCATGTACGAGTTACGTTCAGCAACTTACACTCTCCCAAAATAACGGATTAAGTTTTTGCATCGCGTGATTAACTATCGGTCGTTGACCCCACCGACTTGAGAGCTTTCGCCATAGCGAGACGAAAACATCCCAACCTGAGCCAATGAGAAACTCGAAAGATCCAATCTAAGACAGGAAATTTAGGGAATTTCGAGAGTGGATTCGCCCTTCCTCAGTCCAGGTGAGCGACTTTCTTCTGCAAGGCCTCTTCGAAATGCGAAGGAAAAGCTTTCAGGTACTTGGCCGGGTCGACCATCCGGCCGTTCTTTTTGATTGCAAAGTGAAGATGGGCCTTTGTGCAATAGCCTGTGCAGCCGATCTCGCCGATTTTTTGACCGACTCGAACGAACGAGCCGGTTTTGAGATCTTTCGGCAGCGTGCGCAGATGATTGTAGGCCGTTTCAATGCCGTTCGGGTGACGGAGGATCACATAGTTCCCTGCCGCGCGGTTTCGCCCCATTCGGGCGATCATGCCTCTTTGCGGGGCGTAGATCGGAGATCCCGGAGGCGCTTCGAAATCGATTCCCAGATGCGATTGCACCTTGCGGGTGATGGGATGGCGGCGGCCTTTCTGAAAAAGACTGGCGATGCGGACATAACCGACCGGAGCGTAAAAAGGACGATCGCTCAGAAGGTCTTCCGCATTCACGAAAACGCCGCCTTTGGCCATGCGGATGAAGTCCTTGCGGATCTGTTCGCCGCCCAATTCCAGGGAGGTCTGCAACACTTCGCCGTAACCCACGAAGTGTGGTCCGTCGTATTGCTTTTCGAGCTTCAACCAGAAGGGCGCTCCGGCGGGAATCCTCTCGAGATCATGTTCAAGAATGTAGGCGTCCATGAATCGCGAGGCGATCCAGTTGGATTTCACCTGCGAAAAAATGCTGGCCATCAGGGATCCGCGAACTTTGCCTTTGATCAGCTGAACTTCCGTCAGGTACTTGGCGGGCGTCGTTTTGACGGAAAGGCCGTGAGGCGATTTCTCGACGTTGAAAACCAGGTTCTGTTCGTGATCGTGCATGCGAAGCGCCGTTTTCCCGTGGGCGGTCGACAGGAAATAGCTCATCTCCGTCGTGAGGAGGAAAGAGTGAAGAGCCTCGGACGAGCGCAGCACCTGTTCGCGCTCTTTGAGGGAAAAGCCATGGCGGCGAAGGATGGAGACGACCGTGTCGCCGAGGCGGATTTTCTTGGGAGAAAATGAATTGTCGGCGGCGAAGGCATTTTGGTAGCATCCACAAATCCCGAATGCCAGCAGCGCACAAATGAAGAGGTGTCTCAATGCATCATCCCTGGTTGAGAGTTCAAATTCTGCTTCTGTTTTTTTCACAGCTTACATGCGTTTCGCTGCAAGCCCAAACAACTTCCTCGTTAAATTCCGCGACCAGCGCGGCCATGGCTGGAGCGGGCCGCGCGGCGGTCGAGCCCATCGACGTTCACACTCTGAATCCCGCGACTTTGGTGCATATGCGAAATCGCGATATTCACGGAATTTCCGGAGACCGCTCGTGGCTTGTCGGAATCGCGGACAACTCTCTCGATAATCTCATCGCGGGCGGATTGTCTTATTCTTCCGTCAAAGAAGGAAAAGGAAATTCCGAATACGAGCATCGCGATCTGCGACTCAGTCTGGCCGGATTTATCTCCGAAAATTTTTCGATGGGCGTGACGCTTCGTCAGTTGGAATCGAGCACCGGAACCGCGAGTTGGACCCAGAACAATGCCGATCTCGGATTTTCCTATGTGAGGGGGCCCAGACTGGGGTTCGCGGCGGTTTTTACCGACATCATGAGCAGTTCGTTGGAAGACTCCGAGCCCGTCCGTTTGCGGCCTCGAACGGCACTGGCGGTTCATGGTCTGATCAACCGGTTCATTGGGCTCCGGGCCGACGTGATCTCGGGACCCGAAAACCGTTTCGGGAAGCCCACGATCCTTCTGGGTTATGAGTCGATCCTGAATGAGTTCACTCTGCTGAGGCTGGGATGGGGGCATGACGCCTTTTCAAAGCAGGAACTCGCTTCTGGTGGCTTTGGGCTCAGGCTGCCGCGATTTCGGCTGAATTATGCCTACCAAACCGGGATTCGGGGTGGATTTGATCCTCGGCACTCTATTGACTTAGGGATTCCATTTTGATATTCCGCTTCATCTGTCCACCGGAGGTGACCTATGGCGTCTAAAACAAAGCGCACAGAACTCGTTCGCAAACACAAAAAAGCTCGTTCCGGCGCGAAAAGCAAAGCTGCTCGTCGCAACAAAGGCACGACCAAGAGCAAAAAAGTCCTCTTCGGCGATTAATCGACTTTCTGAGACAACTGACTGCGGTTCAGGGCCGACATCTCTTGCGGCCCACCGCGGATGTCCCATTTGAATGGGATTTCGACCCATCCTTCCTGACCGGGATAAAATTTCCATTGTTTCAAGGATGCCAGAGTCTTCTGGTCCAAATTGTTATGCCCTGTCGATTTCGTCTGTTTGAACTGAACAGGCTGACCCTGTTTGTTCACGTAAGCGAGGAAGATGACTTCCCCATGCTGGTTTTGAGCGCGCTCGACCTCTGAATAGGCAGGGCGAGGGTTTCCTGGAACCTGACGGATATGCTCCAAACGACGAACTCCACCGGCTGTGCCCGAGGCGGCCAGGCCTGAGGCATTGCCTCCCTGTCCTTCATTGGCCGTTCCGCCTCCGCCCTTGGCTGCTTCGCGGGCCTTTTCAAGGGCTTTGGCGTTTTGGGCGCGGACGTTGGCCAGATGAGCGGCCATGGCTCCGGCTTCAGCTGCATTTTTGGCTTCGAGCTCACTCAACTCGCCTTCATCCAGAGAAGACTCCCCTTTGAGATCGTTCTCGATGGCGGCGGCCGCATTTTGAGCAGCGGCTTCCAGCTTCTGGAAATCTTTCGGACTGGGACGTGGAGTTTTCTCTTTGAAAGGAACGACGGTGGCGATGGGTTCGGTCGCGAGGTCTGGAGATTCAATATCATCTAACGAGGCGGGGACTTCGACATCGGAAGTGTCGGCCGTGACAATCGCTTTCGGTGCAGCAGCGACGGCTTTTTCGACGAGGGGTTGGGATTCGACAACGGCTGGGACCGAGAGTGTTTCTGATTTGACGACGGCAGACGGCTTCGGAGCAGGAGCGACCTTTTTCTCGGTGATGATCGGAGCGGGTGCATTAACGACAGGAGCCTCTGCCGGAGCTGGGGCTCCTTGGCTTTCAGGAACCATATCCGCTGGAGGTAAGGACATCATTCCACTGCCATCGGCGAGCTCGATCACGACTTCTTCTTTGGCGAGATTCAGTTGTGTCGCCGAGATGAAAACAAGAGCGACCAGGCCCGCCGCATGGAACAGAGCGGACAGAATGACGAAACGAGGGGTTTTGACCTCGGATGTGTCGATGGGGAGAGATTTCAGCTTGTCCTTCGCCATGGCGGTCCTCCGATTCGGTGACATCTCTTTCCAAATCGTGGGCCAGACGGGGGATGAGACTGATTTGATCAGGGGCGAAGGGGCCTGAAATTCTGACAAAGAAGGCGTCCCTCTTTGTCAGTTTTGAAGTGTCCAGACTTTTGACAAACGAGAGCTAGGCTTCTCCGAGCAGGCCTGTTGGGGCTTGGCCTTGGGCCACGGCTTCGGCGACTCGGCGATGGGCCTCGATGCCGATGAGCTGAATCGCCTCGTCGAAGGGGAGCGGATCCGGATTTTTTAGCCGCTCGGCTTTGACCTCGAGGACTCGGCGGTACTTGGCCTCAAGATCGGCTTTTTGCAAGCGGCCTTGAGCGAGTGCGGTTTGCACCGCTTCGAGCGCGATCGGTGGGACGTCGGGTTCATTGCAATACAGGAGTTGATCGACGCCAGCCTCGAGGGCGCGAACGGCGATCTCTTCGTGAGAGTAATGTTTCACGAGGGCACCCATGCCCAAATCATCGGTGACAATGAGGCCACGGAATTTGAGTTCATCCCGCAGAAGGCGTTTCAGGAAAATTTCAGAGAGAGTGGCGGGCCAAACGGGATCGATTTTGGGGAACCGAATGTGCGCGGTCAGGACCATGTCGGCGCGAGCCCGAAACGCTTTTTTGAACGGCAGCAACTCAAGACTTTCCAGCCGAGCCAGATCGACCTCTTCGACCGGAAGATCTTCGTGGCTATCGAGAAAGGTGTTCCCGTGTCCGGGAAAATGCTTTGCGCAGCTGATGACGTTCGACTTGAGGTAGCCCCGCACCAAGGCAGAGGCGTGCTTTTCGACTAAGGCAACATCCGAACTGATCGAGCGGTCGCCGATCACTTTGTTGGCGGGATTTGTGAACACGTCCACGCAAGGAGCGAAGTCGAGATTGATGCCGACACTTCGAAGCTCGGTCCCCATCATATTGGCGAAATGAAAAGACACGGTCGGGTTGTCGATTTCTCCGAGTCGAGCCGCTGGCGGCCAGACCGTGAAGGGGGATTTCAGTCGATGAACGCGCCCCCCCTCCATATCGATTCCGATCATGAGCGGGGCCTTGTCGGCTTGTTGGTGGCGGATGGATTGAATTTCAGAACAAAGCTCATGGACCTGCTTGGGGTCGCCGACATTGCGACCGAACAAAATGACGCCGCCAATGTTGTTTTCGACGATGAACTTCTTTTCGTCCGAGGTCAGCGCTTTTCCCGAAATGCCGATAAAAAACAACTGTCCGATTTGGGGGTTCACTTGGATGACTCCTTGGCCGGTGCGGGCTTGATGAGAATGCCTTTTCCGCCGGGAATGCCCCGATCTTTAGAAGCAGGCTCCGTTTCGCCAAAGGCTTCCTTTTTGGCATTCTGTGAGAGTGCGTTTTGAGTTCCCAGAGGAACATCGCCGAAGAGACTTTTCAGGATGTTCGCGCTGACACCAAAAGATCCGACGGCATCAGAAGGTTTTGCGACCAACTCGGTGCCGATCCCGTTTGCAGGAGACGAGGTCGAGAGGACTTCCCCACGATCCGAGACGTAGCTGATAAATTTGACGTCTTTGAAGCGATTGAGAACCTTGTAAGCCAACTGACCCATGTGAGTTTCCTGCTTTTCAACCAAAGCGTCGCCTTTTGAAATCTCGGCGTCTTCTTCGGCAATGGCAGAGTATTCATAGCGGGCGTCGGTCTGGAGGCCGCTTTTGCTTTTCAGCATCAAGTAGATCAAAAAATTGCTGAGGAAGGTTCCTTTGGGGAGATCCTTGCGGATGGTTTTGGTCTTTCCATCTTCGGTGACGGTGGCGTTCATTTTCCCTTTGGAGAATTTCGCATCAATCGTCTTGGTCTTTTTCCCCATGAGGCTGGTGTACTCGTAAGAGATCGGATTCAGACTTTCATCGGCGACGGATTTGACGCTTTCTGTGATGTCGGATCCCAGTGAGCCGGTTTTCAGGAAATAGGTTCCTTTGAACTGCTTTTTCTTGGGGTCGAATTCGTAGCGCGTGACCGTATAACCGACGTGGACTCCGCCCGACGTGATTTTTGAATACCCCTCGAACAGGATTTCCGCTTTTGCGGGCAGAGTGAACAGGGTGATAAGTGTCGCGATCTGAAACAGTTTTCGGACCATGGTCTGGGCTCCTCGGAGAATAGCTCTTTCCAAAGTCTGTCTGCGAGTGAAAGAGAAGTCAAAAATTTCAAAGTCGAGTACACTTTATGGACGGCATGAAACGACTCTTCGAGATCTTCGACAATCGCTCTCTTTCGGACCGCAAGGGTCAGGTCGCGATATTCATCGCGCTGATCTTTCAGCTCTTGTTTTTATTCTTTGCGATGGTCGTGAATGTTGGACTTCTGGTCCATCATAAAATCAATCTGCAAAACTCGGTGGATCTGGCGGCTTACTACGGAGCCGTCAAGCAATCCGAGGTGATGAACGCGATTGCGCATACGAACTATCAGATCCGTCAAAGCTATAAATTGCTCACATGGCGATACAGGGTTCTCGGTGTGGCGGGTGTGTTTCCACGCGGGAGCGGGATCGATCCGTCAGGAGGCCATCCCGTCGCAAAGAACGGAAACGTCAACTCGGGGGTCAAAGGGGGAACGATCACTGAGGACGATTCCGATGTGATTGTCACGACGAATGAAAAGTTAAAGGATTTTTACGAGCGACCGGCTTTCTGCGTGGCCTTCCGTCCTTTCGATGAAGTTCCCGATGACGAGAACACCTGTCGGAGTCCCGCCGGTCAGACGATCGCGGCTTTGAGAACGCCTCCGGTTGTTGCGAGCTTTATCGGTGCGGCCCACACGGCGCAACGAGTGACGGAACTGGCGAACAAATCCATGCGACTCCGTTGCGAATTTGCCGGACCTTATAACTATGTGGCGTTGGGACGTTTTATCGTTGCTTACAATATTGATCAAGGAGACCGGAAGCTTCTGATTTATAAACTGGCGAACGGGGTGAGTAACACGACCGAAGACTTTATCGATCTTGAGGGCGAGAGCGCGAAAGACGGAATCAGAAAAACTTTGGACA